>DASXRU010000037.1:0-7575 GCA_036506395.1 Pyrinomonadaceae bacterium
CGCATGTAGTGATGGGCCAGCCGGTGTAGTTCCCGATCGACGAGAGGCATCAGCCGGTCCAGCGCTGCCTGATTTCCGTTACTCCAATCGATAAGCAGTTGGGTTACTTCGTGTGACGAGGTTTTCGCCATTGCAAACCTGGCTCTGCGAGCTGCTGCGCGAGGTCGAATTGTGACTTACCGTTGGCGGCGCAGATTATAGCACCCTCGGAATCCCGCCCGTTGCACCTCTTTCCCAGAAGCCCAGCTCCGTTCCTGATAGGTTTCGACTCTTTTTCTCGCGGTATGGGTCGAGGGCAATCATTTCAACGCTCATGCAGGTTGCCGAAGAGGGCCAGCCCGAACTGGCTGGAAGAAGCCCAGGAGGTGCGCAATGAAACCGCAGTCGTTCTTAACCATAGCTCTAGTCGTTTCAGCTTCAATCGCAGGATTTGGCAATTCTGCAGCGGCGCAAGACCGGCGTGTTCGCCTGCAAATGCTGCGCACGGCCGTGCCGGCCCAGGCACATCTGACCGTTCTGGAGCGCGCCTATTTGGACACGGCCGGAATTCTCAACCAGCCCAGCAGCTGCAGCCAGTTCTTCGGCGGAACTGAATCGAGGAAAGTTTTGGATGAGCTGGTCATGAGGCTCAGGGAACACTCCATCAACGATTGCCGAACCGGAGTCCGTATGTCCGGACTCTTTGCGGACTACGTTGACTCAGAGAGCGGGGTCTTTTATCGACTCTTCGCCGAGGCCGAGCTGAACACTGGCGGCCCGTTCTATAAAGCAAAAGTTTTTCCCGCCGAACCATTCGTGCCAAACGTCGGCAGCTTTCGACCAAACACCAGAGAGGCAAGGGTGCTGATTCTGCTGCACGAGCTGGCCCATCTGATCAAGGGCCGGGATGGCACGTGGCTCATACCCGACGACGGAGGCAATCCCCAGTTGAGCCGGCAAAACACACGCACCGTTGAGACTCAATGCGGTCAGCAGATTCGAGCTTTGCAATAAGGTGGCAGAAGCAGTTGATTCAGATCAGTTCCACCAATTCAGGCCGGGCACACGAAGCTTCGAACGTGGCCCCCAACAACGACCAAAGGAGGTCATATGAGAAATCACTTTTTGAAAACCATCACGATGATCGGCGCCTTGATCATCCTCTCTGCCGTGTCGGGCCGGGCCCAGGCGGGCGCCGGCTTTACGGTGGTTGTGCCGTTCGACTTCAGCGTATCCGGCAAGGTGCTTCCAGCCGGCGAATACATCGTGGCGCGCTCGCAACCCTTCAACGAAGGCTTCAAGATCAGCGCTAAAGAAGGAAGCGCCGGCGCCTTTCTCCAGACATTGCCGGTTCAGAAGATAGAGAACGAAGTACGGACGAAAGTCGTTTTCAAGCGATACGGCAACGAGTACTTTCTTTCTCAGATCTGGATTTCGGGACGCAACACGGGGCGTGAATTGCGCAAGTCGCGCCAGGAACGAGCTCTGGAACGCGAACTGGCGGCGCGCGCCGTTAAGCCTGAAACCATCGCCGTGGCTGGCAAAGCGAGATAGAGCGGATCGCTTCGCTCGAAGTATTCTTGAAAGCCAGCACTGAACTTGAAACGACCCGGAACTGCCTCCAGCCCGGGTCGTTTTATTAGCGATGGATCACCGCGTGAACAATGGAGGTTTAGAGTACCGACTTCAGTTGGGCTTTTGTGTCTTGAGAAAAGCCCGACTAAAGTACTCTGAACGCCCGCTGGCGGATCGTTTTAGGTGCGCCTGAACATCAATCTCCGGGTGGGATGCTCAAGCGCTTCCGAGCTTCGGCGGCTTCGGGGCTTTGGGGATAGCGCCTCAACAACTCGCGCCAGGCCGCGCCATCGTAGTGAAAACTTTTTCTTGCCTGATCGAAAGTGAATGTTATGCGCTGGCGGTTGTAACGATCCAGACCGTTGTAGTTAAGAAAGTAACTGAATTCGGGCGCGCCGCCGGCAGTCATCTCATTCTGATCCAGGCGCCGCCCGGCTTCCTGTGAAAGTTTTTCCGCGGCCTGCTGTGCAGCGTCACCGAAAAGCAGCAACACCTGCGGACGCAAAGGTGATCGCGGAAATGCATCAAGGAACAGCCGGCCGCGGGCGATACGATCGAAGTCTGCCGAACTATTAATCAAGCGAAGTAATCGATCGTCATCATCAGCTCTCCATGGCGCTATCACGGCGTCGGCTTGCACCCAGCCGGAAGTTCGTCTCGTTACTGCAACCCGAAGGAAGGTCACACGGTCTCGGCTTCGCGTTGCGCCACGAATCGCGACTAATCGACCACGGCTGAGTCTGCTGAGAAGTTTTGCCGACAGATCCGGCGCGCTTCTAAGCGCCGCCAAACGCTCGTCAATCACTACCGCAAGATGGCCTCCGGGCGGAACCCGGCGCCTTTGCGCCAGGCCGTCAGCGGCTGAAAACAGAACCAGGACTATCAGGAGAATATTCGTGGAGGACATCTTGTCAGAACCGCCTGCGGTAGCGGGCGGGCCCTCAAGTCTCAATCAAACTCAGGTAAGTCGTCGCCTTGACCATTGATGACATAATCAATAGCCCGCTCAACACTGCGCTCGTTCCACAAGTTTCGCTTGCTTCCTTTATCCGTGATTCGTCCGCACGTTGATGGCACGCAGCAACCAGTTTCGACAGTTACAGGTTTCGCGGATCGCGCTTTCAACAGACGAGCGCTGATTGGCATTCAATATTACTGCTTCGCCTTTCAGAGTGCTTTGGTTGTGTTGGCGACGACGCTCGTTAGCTGAAGCATATTCCGCCTTGTATCGATTGTGGGAGCGGTCCACAGAGCCGCGCTCATCTCCATGCAACCAGGTTCCGTAAGAGCGGAATGTAATGAGGTGCGCCAGTGGGATGTCGGTATCGTTCCACATGCTAGCTTATTTGGCCCGCCCGCCACCGCAGGCGGTTCTGACAAACCCGCTGGCCCGCCCGCTACCGCAGGCGGTTCTGACAACTCGCCGCCGCGATTCGTTGGGCGATTCCGGCGTGATGGAAATGGCAAATCGCGACGGCCAGAGCGTCCGCCGCGTCATGTGGCGCGGGAACTTCAACCAGCGAGAGCAGCACCCGAACCATTTCCTGGACCTGATGTTTTTCGGCATTACCGTAGCCCACTACGGTTTGTTTGACTGTGCGAGGAGAGTACTCATGAATCTCGAGGGCCGCCCGTTCCGCTGCCAACAGAGCTACGCCCCGCACCTGGCCCAGTTTCATCGTCACCTTAACATTCGTGGCGTAGAAGCCGTCCTCAAGGGCGCAGGCATCCGGCTTGAGGCGCTCGATCACTGCCGTGATGCCATCGCTGATTTTCAACAGACGTGAAGAAAAAGTTGCTCGCGGCAGCGCTTTCAGCGTTCCGTATTCGACAACATGATAACGACGGCCGTCGCCCTCAACGACACCCCATCCAGTCGTCTCGCTGCCAGGATCGATTCCCAGGACGCGCATATTGAATCAAGTGAACCGGCGTTTCAGTGCCACAGACTATTTCGCAACGAGCGCCAGTATACTACATCGCAAGTTTCCTCCATGCGACTTTCCCTGTTAGATGGAAACTGGCTTTTGCCGGATTTCTTGCATTAGAGGATTTGAACTACCGCTGAAGGCGCTAAAGCGGCATTCGCTATCAACCAGGCACTTATAAAGGAAGATCTTGGCACCTAGGGCTGGATCTTTGTTGAAGGTTGGGAATGAGGAGAGCGAAAAAGATTTTCCATATATCATTTTTCATTTCTCATTTTCCATTGCTGACCAACCGTCATTGTTGTTAGCTTTCGGGTTCAATGACAAATGAGAAATGGGAAATGTTATATGGAAAATCTATTCTTTCAGCCCAAGTTGCGGGGGGCATACAATGAACCGACTCAGGCGGCGGCCATGTCGGCTTCGCTGATATCGAAATTAGCGGAAACCTTCTGCACGTCGTCGTGGTCTTCAAGGGCTTCCATCAGCTTCAACATCTGCCGTGCTTCTGCGCCCTCCAGCTTCTTGTACTCCTTGGGAACCATTTCGACTTCAGCTACCTGCGGCTCTATGCCTGATTTCTTTACCGCTTCGAGCACGCGGTCGAAATCGGCAGGGGTCGTAATAATCTCGAAATTCTCTTCGTCATCGCGCAAATCTTCGGCGCCGGCGTCGGTGATGATTTCAAACAAATCCTCCTCTGATTTCGCCGCCTTGGGGACCACGATGTATCCCTTCTTCTCAAACATCCAGGCCACTGCTCCGGCAGCGGCAAGGTTACCGCCATTCTTGGAAAAAGCGTGGCGGATCTCCGCGACGGTGCGGTTGCGATTGTCAGTCACTGACTCAATCAGCAACGCCACGCCGCCGGGACCATATCCTTCGTAGGTGATCTCTTCGTAATTTACGCCTTCCTCTTCACCGGTGCCGCGACGCACGGCACGGTCGATAGTGTCGTTGGGCATGTTGCCGGCTTTGGCGTCCGAAATCGCTTTGCGCAGCCGGGCATTGCCTTCTACATCCCCGCCCCCTGAGCGGGCAGCGACCGTGATCTCTTTGATGAACTTGGTGAAGAGCTTGCCGCGCTTGGCGTCAAGGGCGCCCTTCTTATGTTTGATCGAATGCCACTTGGAGTGTCCGGACATTTAGAGAATCCTTCTATTTGGAGTGGCTGGATTATTGCTTATATCTGTATTTGGGATCAACTCAGAGTCAGGTGGATATCATTCCTGCGCCCGGCCCTTGCCGGCAGCGGCGAGCTTTTGGACAAGAGGTGCGATAGACGCCTCCACGCGCACCTGTTTGAGCCTTGAAGCATGGCCCGATTTTATCTCGATGGCGTTGGCTCGCACGTTTAGCTCTCTGGCCAACAGTCGCACCAGCTCTTCGTTCGCGGCGCCATCAACTGGTGGCGCGGTCAGGCGCACGCGCAACGCGCCATCGTGCTCGCCGGCAATCTCGCTGCGCGACGCCCGCGGCACTACGCGGACTTGAAAAGTAATGGCGCCGTCTTCTTCGCTGTAGCGCAGCAAAATATTTATTCCTAGCCGACGCAAGAAGCCAACCGCACGTTTAGAGGCGGGCTACTGCCCGCCCGTCCCCACCTCTTGAACGAACCTCACCTGTTCGCAGGTCCGGCGGGCATTAGCCCGCCGCTAAACGCCAATGGGGTCGTCACTAACGGATTAACATCTCGGCTACCGCAGACTGCAGCAGTTGCAGCACCAAAATCACAACTATCGGCGAGATATCAAACATTCCCACCAGCGGAATCATGCGACGGGCCGGGCCAAGTAGAGGCTCAGTTACGCTAATCAAAAACCGCATCAGGCGGTTGCTGTAGCTCATGCCCCAGGAAAAGATGACGCGCATCGCGACCAGTAACGAATACACGGCCAGAATTCCGAACAGTATAAATCCCATCAACCTTACCGGAGCTCCCGTAATCACGCTGGCGATTACCCCGTTAACCGTGAACAGAACGGCACTGACAAGCTTCCAGAGAAACCATCCAGCCAGAACGACAATCAGGATAGTTACCAGCGGGGCGAGTTTCTGATCCAAACCCCAGCGCAGGAGTCCTCGACGCACCGGATTCACTAATGGATCGGACCAACGCCTGACGGTGAGCTTGGTCCAGGAAAACGGGTTGAGATCTGCGTAATCAACCACCACACGCAGCAGCACTAAAACGATAATGCCAACGATGACTGCCGTTATGACATAAAAGATGACCAGCGATAATAGATTGATAACTGTCATGTTTTGGCGATGAACCTTGCTACGCGGTGTTTAGAGTACCGACTTTAGTCGGGCTTTTGGTCAGCAAGAAAAGGGCCCAACTAAAGTTGGTACTCTAAACACCCCGTTAGGTTACCTGCCGCTCGCCGAAGATGGCCGTCCCGATGCGTACAATGGTCGCGCCTTCTTCAATTGCCACCTGAAAATCGTGGGTCATACCCATCGAGAGTTCGCCGCCGCCTCCCGCGAAAACTCCCTGCAAGTTCAATTGATCTCGCAACTCCCGCAACTGTCGAAATAATGGGCGGACCTTTTCGGTATCTTCGAAGAAAGGCGGCACGCTCATCAAACCGATCAAACTCAGGTGCGAACAACCGGAGACTGTTTCGACAAGCTCCGGTAATGCCTCTTTCTCGATTCCCGATTTTGTCTGCTCGCCGGCCAGATTCAGTTGAATCAAAACCGGAAGCTTCTCGCGTCGCTCTTCGACGCACATACTTTCCAGGCGCTGGGCCAGGGCCACTGAATCCAGCGAGTGAATAACATCAAACAGCGTCACCGCGCGCCGCGCTTTGTTTGACTGCAGATGTCCGATCAGATGCCAACGGGCTGACGAGCGGCCAACTTCCGTTATCTTTTCCTCGGCCTCCTGGACGCGATTCTCACCCAGATCGCTGACGCCTGCTTCGATTGCGCGCCGGATGATATCAGCCGGATGCGACTTGCTGACGACCAGGAGCTTTACTTCTTCTGGTGATCGGTTGCTACGCCGGGCCGCCGCGCCTATCCGGGAACGCACTTCCTGCAAACGTTGGCGCAGATCGTCTAGAGTTTGGGCAGTGCCTGTCATTGCGTTCAAGGAAGCGGCAAGTGACTATAACAACCGCTCGCGAGTGCCCGCAACCATCGTCGATTTTGGAGTGCGCCGGCAGAGCGAAGCGGCGACGGCGCTTTGGTTACGCCTTACGTAGCGACTAACATGACCAGGGGTTCGACGCAATCAAAGGTTTAGCCGCAGATTTGCGCGGATAAACACGGATTAGAAAAATACAAATAGACCTTTGTGATGAATGCGACTTCAGCCCTTTTAGCTTTTTCAGATCAGCGTTTATCTGCGTAAATCTGCGGCTGCTTTTACTTCAGCTGCTTCGACGGGATTATCCTTATTCGATACGGTTTGGATCGTTCCGATATGGTGCAATCTGAGCCCTGATCTCAAGCGATTGACCGCATTTCTCAATGATCAGACGCCCGGACGGTTGGCACGATGATTGACTGATAAATAACGCCCCGAAGGAATGTAATTCAAATAACTTTTAGGAACCTGGACGAAAGGTGAGCGCATTAAAACGCTCATCCATTAATGCTGGAGGAAAATCAATGAATAAGACAACCAGACTCGGTATTCTGACCGCGATGCTTTTCGCGCTCATCGTCGTGTGCGCTGCGCCGGCAACATCGCTGGCCCAGGGACGCGGACGTGGTCACGGCCGCGGGCCGGACCTCGACAAGAAGCGCGCGAAGTTCATCAATGGCCACGACGCGCGCGATGGCCGGTGGGATGGTCGCGGACCGGTAAGGAGCAGGAGCGTGCTCCGCAACGGCGTGCTTTTGCCACAGAGCGTGCGAGTGCGCAATCGCAACCGCGATTTTGATAATGATGATCTCTTGCGGCGTCAGCGCAGAATTCGGCATCGCAATCGCGATTTCGACAATGACAATCTCCGAATTCGCAACGAGAGAGCAAGGTTGAGACTGGCGCAACGGCGTGTCTGGCTTCGTCGCAATCGCTAGGACCTGGTTTTGTAGCTTCGGTGAGCGAAGGCTGGCGGAAGAGCGGGGGCATGCCCCC
>DASXRU010000038.1:0-4603 GCA_036506395.1 Pyrinomonadaceae bacterium
TCCTACTTAAGGTATTCCTGCCTGTCTGCCTTTCAAATCTAGACAGACGGGAAAGTCTGTCCTACTACGTGCCGTTAAACCCGGTGCGCATCCTGCGGATGTTGGCGCCGGGAAATTTTCCCGTGGCTTTAACGGACTCCAGAAAACGTTTGGCTTCGGCCAATGTTGGCCCCGCATAGACAGCCATGATTCTATGCGTCTCGCTTATGTTTGTGATTTTATGTGGCGCAGTTTCATCCGTATAGAACAAGTTCTCCGGGTCGACGCACCGGGACGTGAATACCTTATGGTCCGGAAACAAGGCCTGGGCCGCCAGCCGTTCGCGTTCCGGAATAAACACGTCACAATTATCGTACTCGACCTTCATGCTCTGCAGAATGATTGCATAGAACGATTCAGTATCCACAATCACCCCGCTCTTCGGCACGCGAAACGGCAAGTCATTAGCCGGGAAAGTCACGCTTGTCCTGCAGGCAACCATAGGATTGCCGCAGATAGCCGCTCTGTTCGAACGCCGCCGCGCCTGACCCAATCCGCTCCCGGCGCAGCAGGTGGTCAAGCTAGCGATTGCCAGCGCCAGCGCCATTGTATGAACTGCGAATCTTACCTTGCGCGCCATTTTAAGATCGCCCGGTGCGAATTCGTCCCTGTTTAGAAACCCTTGTTCAGAAGAACTCTATCGCCGTTGCCTGTCCAATCGGAAATCGGCATTTGGCAATCGGCAATGAACTGGCGGAGAGGGTGGGATTCGAACCCACGGAACGGTTCCCCGTTCACAGCATTTCCAGTGCTGCCAATTCAACCACTCTTGCACCTCTCCCGAGAACATTGCCAATTTCCGATTGCCAATTTGAAAGCCACTGAATCCCCAGCCGTGTAAATCGGCAATTGGCAATCGGCAATTGAAAATGTCCTGGCGGAGAGGGTGGGATTTGAACCCACGGTGGAGTTTCCCCCACTCCGGTTTTCGAGACCGGTGCACTAAGCCACTATGCGACCTCTCCGAAATTCAAGGCAAAAGGTAAAGTAAAAAGGGAAAACGCGGCAGCCGCCGCTCCTTACTTTTTCCTTTTACCTTTTTACTTTTGCCTTCTTCCCCTGAAGAACTCCTGCATCAGCGCGCGGCATTCATTCTCCAGCACCCCGGTCACGACTTCAATGCGATGATTTAGCGGTGCGGCGTCGCAAATGTGAAAATGCGATTCCACCGCTCCGGCCTTTTCGTCCCGCGCGCCGTAAACCAGTCGCTTGACCCGCGCTTGAATCAACGCTCCGGCGCACATGGCACAGGGCTCGATAGTCGAGTAAACGGTCGATTCGGTTAGTCGGTAGTTGCCCAGCTTTTGGGCCGCCGTGCGCAGAGCGACTATCTCCGCGTGCGCAGTGGGGTCGCAATCAGCTCGCGTCAGGTTGCCGGCCACCGCCAGCAGTTCCGAGCCGGCGACGACGCACGTGCCCACCGGGACTTCGCCGCGTTCGCGGGCTGCGCGCGCAGCGGTCAGGGCTTCGCGCATCCAGCGTTCGTCCAACTGCTGTTGCACATCCTTCAGCGTTGTAGAAATCTCAGTGTCAAACAACACAGAATTGAACTATAGGGACGGGCTATGAGGGTGTCAAGGAACGACTTTTTTGCAGCCTGCGCGTGAAAGATCAAGCGCCCACAGTTGCTGCGTGCTATTATCTGGCACGCTGCGCGGCCACCCGCCGGTTAGTCTGTTTTCAGAAACTTCGCATCGCTAATGGTTACGAATCGAGACGTCAGGCAAAGAGACAGCGGCCCTTTATCCGGCGAACATGTCAGCGGCCGACTGCGCCCGGCGCCTGCAACTCCGGCGGAGCCAAACCCGGAAAAAACTGCTCCACAGTCTCCGACCGCGACGTTACGTCGTCTATCGCCGGCGGAATTCAATGCCGCCATGATTCATTTTTATCGCGGCGAAGTGCAACGCTCAAACACCTGGCGCAACCGTCTGGACACGACCACAAACTGGGCGGTGATCACTGCCGGCGCCACGCTTTCGTTCGCATTCAGCTCGCCGACTAATCCGCACTTCGTTATTCCCATCAACTCGATTCTGGTGGCGATCTTCCTGCTGATGGAGGCGCGGCGTTATCGTTATTATGAAATCTGGTCCAGCCGCGTGCGCGTGCTTGAAACCGGATATTTTGCGCAGTTGCTGGCCCCCGAAAGCTTGCCGCCCGACGAAGAATGGGCCGCGCATCTGGCGTCGGATCTAATCACGCCGCACTTTACCATCAGTGAGTGGGAAGCAGTGGGAAGACGTTTGCGGCGCAACTACCTGTGGATTTTCGCGCTGTTGGCATTGAGCTGGAATTTGAAGGTCTATCTTCATCCTGATCCGGCTTATAACTTTGACATCTTCATTCAGCGGGCCAGGGTCGGGGTAGTTCCGGGCTGGCTGGTTTTCACGGTGGGATTCCTTTTCAATGCCGCGGTCGCGATCTTTGCGATTGGAACGATCAAGCTGCGCGAAGCCACCGGCGAAGTTTTGCCGCGCCACGAATTGGCGCTGCACCCATTGCAGCGTGTTAGTAGTTGGACGCGCTCGGCGGCCAACACCAGCCGCCGCACCGTACTACGCACCAAGCGCGCTCGTCACCGCGTGCGTACCAGCGCTTCGACTACCGGCGAGTTCAAAAAGATCGACATCAGTGAAGCACCGAACAGGTAACAGTCAGTTGTCAGTTGTCAGTGGTCAGTTGTTAGTTGTTGGTTGTTGGTTGAGGGCAGCCGCATGGACCGGTGCACAACTAACAACTCACTACTAACAACTGACCACTAACGACGATGGAACTTGACGGCCAGAAACTGTCCTTAGAACTGGTTGCCGGGGTTGCCTCCGGCAATACCCATGTTTCACTTTCATCTCAGGCGCACGAGCGCGTGGCCGAATCTCGCCGCGTAGTCGAAAAGATCATAGCCGAGGGCCGCATTGTTTACGGCGTGAACACAGGCTTCGGCAGGCTCTCCGACGTTCACGTTCCACCCACCGATCTTCGTCAACTGCAACTGAACCTGGTGCGCAGCACTGCGTGCGGCGTCGGCCCACCGTTGTCTGAAGCCGAAGCGCGGGCGATGTTATTGCTGCGCGCGAATGTGCTGGCGCGGGGTTACAGTGGCGCGCGTCCCATCGTGATTGACACGCTGATCGCGATGCTCGAGCGCGGCGTGTGTCCCGTGATTCCCGAAAAAGGCTCGGTAGGCGCCAGCGGCGATCTCGCTCCACTCGCGCATCTGGCGCTAACGGCCATCGGCGAAGGCGAAGCGTTTTATCGCGGCGAGCGAATGCCGGGCGCCGAAGCTCTGCGCCGCGCTGAGATCCAACCGCTACAGCTCGAAGCAAAGGAGGGCCTGGCGCTTTTGAATGGCACGCAGGCAATGTCCGCGGTTGGCGGCCTGGCGCTTCACCGGGCAGAAAAGCTGGCGCGCATTGCCGATGTTTCCGGGGCGATGACTCTTGAAGCCTTGCGCGGCACGCCCGTGCCCTTCGATCAGCGCCTGCATGAAGTGCGGCCGCACGCCGGGCAGATTGAAGTGGCGGCGCACTTGCGCGAGATCTTGCGCGACAGCCAAATTCGCGAGTCACATTTGCAAAACGATCCTCGCGTGCAGGACGCGTATAGTCTGCGTTGCATGCCACAGGTCCATGGCGCCGTGCGCGATGCCCTGCGTCACGCGCGCGATGTGGTGGAGACTGAGACTGGCAGCGTCACAGACAACCCGATTGTCTTCGCGGGGACAGATGAAGTTTTATCCGGCGGGAACTTTCATGGCGCGCCCATCGCGATGGTGCTCGACTACGCGGCCATTGCTTTGACAGACCTGGCCAGCATCAGCGAACGGCGGACTGAACGACTGGTCAATCCCGATCTCAACGAAGGCTTGCCGCCATTTCTGACGACCCATGCAGGCACGTCTTCCGGCTACATGATCGCGCAAGTGACGGCCGTCGGGTTGCTGAACGAAATGAAAATCCTGGCGCATCCGGCCAGCGTCGATAACCTGCCGACATCAGGTGGCAAGGAAGATCATGTTTCGATGGGTATGACCGCAGCCACAAAGTTGCGCAGAATCGTGGAGAACGCTGAATACGCCATTGCGATTGAGTTGTTGGCGGGGGCGGAAGGATTGGAATATCGCGCCCCGCTTCTGCCCGGGCGGGGTGTTCGAAGCGCTTACGAAGTTGTTCGCCGGCATGTACCGCGCCTTACTGAGGATCGTGCCCTCTCCGGTGATATTGAAGAGATCGCCCAGGCGATTCGCGATGGTGAGCTTGATGAATGAGCTTCGAAGATCGGAATGAATTGACTACTCCGAGATGGGGTCCAGCGACATTCTGATTTCCGAGCTGATGTCAGCCATTATGGCTCAGAAGCCCGATTCATCGGGCTTGTCCGAAGGGTTGCTAGCCCAGCGCTTTGAGAGTCTGTGTCAAAACTAACTTGAGGCGTAACGAATCATTGAACTTAACCGCAAAGGTCGCAAAGTTTTGCGCAAAGGTCGCGGAGAAAAGCTTTCTTTGCGCTCCTTTGCGAATTCCCTTGGGGTCCTTTGCGTTAAAATTCACGTTTGACTACCTCA
>DASXRU010000039.1:0-9661 GCA_036506395.1 Pyrinomonadaceae bacterium
CACGCCCAGGCTCTAACAAAAATCTACGACAAACAGCCGGCAGTGGACGCGATTGATTTCTCCGTCAATCGCGGCGAGACGTTTGGACTGCTCGGGCCGAACGGAGCCGGAAAGTCTACGACGATGCGGATGATTGCCTGCCGCACGCCGCTGACTGGTGGGCAGCTTTCCGTCGAAGGCCTTGACGTGCGGCAAGACGCGCGGCGAATACGCTCCCTGATCGGAGTAGTGCCACAGGATAACAACCTGGATCCCGATCTAAGTGTCCTGCGCAACCTGATCGTTTACGCCAGCTACTATCGAATTCCGAAAGAACAAGCCGCCCAGCGCGCGGCCGAACTTCTTCAGTTCATTGGTCTCGGTGGACGCGCTGACGCGAAGATCGATCACCTTTCCGGCGGTATGAGGCGCCGGCTGATGATTGCGCGCGCCCTGCTTCACAATCCTCGCCTGCTCGTGCTGGATGAGCCAACCACAGGTTTGGATCCGCAGGTGCGGCAGGAAATTTGGCAGCGTCTGGAGGAACTGCGCCGCGTCAGCGGGGTCACGATTCTGATTTCAACGCACTACATGGAAGAAGCCGAGAAGCTTTGCGAACGCTTGCTGGTAATCGATCGGGGCCGCATTCTGGCCACCGGATCGCCGCGCGATCTCGTGCGCGCCCAGGTTTCACGCTATGCGCTCGAAGTACGGGACGTCGGTGATTTGCCTCTGCAGCCAACGACGGATGGCATCAGCGCCGTCGTTCGCAATAACGCCCACCTGTATTTTGCGCCCGAGCCCGAACTTCTGACGCCAATCATGGGTACCTACGAAGGCCGCCGCCGCATGATTCGACCATCGAATCTGGAGGACGTGTTTCTGCAGCTTGTAGGCGATACGGAAGAAAATGGCGCTGCTCATTGAAAAGCAATCGGAGGAGGTAGCTCCCGAGCGCGTTACGGTGTTGGTGCGCAAGTATGACGGCACAGAACATCGGCGCTGGGAGGCGGACATAGTTGAGCGGCGGGATTCGTTGATTGTTCTTGAAGGCGTGTTTGAGGGCGAAGTTGAGCACCATTTGATGGGACGCATCACCAGCGGCACGAGTAGTGTCGAATACTACTGGCGGGATCGTTACTACAATGTCTTTCGCCTTACCGAGCAATCGGGCAAGTTCAGGAGCTTCTACTGCAACATCAGCACGCCGGCCCGGTTGGAGAATGGTGTGCTGACATACGTTGATCTGGATATTGATGTCCTGGTAGAGCCTGACTTTTCGTATCGGGTGATCGACCTTGATGATTTCGAAGCGAACGTGATCAAGCAAGGATATCCTGAAGAGATTCAGAGGCGCGCGCATGGTGCCCTCTCTGAATTGATTTCGATGATTGAAACGCGGCAGTTTCCTTTTGAGGTGGCACAGACTTCAGTCTGTGATCAAGAGTCGCTGTCTGAAGCCACAGACTGAAGTCTGTGCCCCTGGGAACGTCGCGGCTGTGCCGCCTGATGTGCGGTGGCGGCTCTGCCCCACCGAGGAAGGATTCTTGATTCTTTTTGGGCTATGCCCTATGACGGGGCGCAGCCCCGATTGATAAGCCGCTGACCCGGAAGGTCGCAGACCTTCCGCACATCAGGCGGCAAAGCCGTGGCGACGAAAAGTATTTCTATCTTCTGAATGACGACGAACGAGACAACACTACGGCACAACGTTGCGACTCAACGGGACGAACCGGCTTTCGCAATCACGCAGGTTAACCTGCGCGATTCTTTGGCAGTGTGGCGGCGCAATCTGGAAGTGCATCTGCGGATGTGGAAGATGCACATGATAGCTCCGATCATCGAGCCAGCGTTTTCGGTATTCGCTTTCGGCTGGGGCATCGGCGCGCTAATCGCTGCGAAAGTCGAAGGCGTGCCTTACCTTTCTTTCGTTGGCGCCGGCGTTCTGGCTTTTACCGTGATTATGCGGGCGCTGTTTGAAACCACCTACGGATCGTACTTTCGCATGGTGTATCAATCTACTTACGACGCGATCCTGGCGACACCAGTGAATGCTGAGTCGTTGGCCTTCGCGGAAATACTCTGGGCAATCACCAAGGCCTTCATCGACGCCCTCATTATTCTGGTAGTCCTGGTTGTATTTGGCGCCGCCACTTCGCCGCTGGCCATTCTTTCTCCCCTGCCGCTGGTAGTCGGCGGTGTTTTCATCGCTGGTCTTTCGCTCGGTATTACGGCCCATGTACATGACATCGACTCGTTCAACCTCTACATGGCAATTTTCTTTTCCACCATGTTTCTGTGTGGAGCCTGGTTCCCGGTGGAGGTTTTGCCGCCGGCATTGCGCCTTGTGGCCCACTTGATTCCCCTGACCGGTACAATCGATATCGCCCGGGCGTGCATTACGGGGCGATTTCACTTGCGCCACGTCTACGAATCGTTGTATCTGCTGGCGATGGCAGGTATCTTTGTCGAATGGGCGATGCGTAGTTTGCGCCGGAGGATGGTAGCTTAAGGACAGAGGCTAGAGACTTGAGGCTAGAGGCTAGGCATTGATAGTCACTTGAGAATTTAGTTCCAGCCTCCAGCCTCTAGTCTCTAGGCTAGGCATTGATAGTCACTTGAAGAATTTAGTTCCAGCCTCCAGCCTCTAGTCTCTAGCCTCTAAAAATCATGTCATCACAAAAACAACAGACAGCTAAGGCTAAATCGAAACTGGATGAATTGCGCAAACGCGAAGAGCGTGCCGAGGCCGGCGGTGGCGAGGCTCGTGTGGAGAAGCAGCACGCGGCCGGAAAAATGACGGCGCGCGAGCGAATCGATTTTCTGCTGGACGAAAACACTTTTCAGGAATTCGATAAGCTCGTCGTGCATCGCTCGCGCGATTTTGGCCTGGACCAGCAGCTTTATCCCGGCGACGGTGTCATAACCGGCCACGGGTTGATAGATGGCCGGCGCGTGTTTGTCTTCGCGCAGGACTTCACCGTATTTGGCGGCTCGCTCTCCGAGACCCATGCGGAAAAGATCTGCAAAGTAATGGACCTGGCGATGAAGGTGGGCGCGCCCATTGTTGGCCTGAACGATTCCGGCGGCGCGCGAATTCAGGAAGGCGTGGTCAGCCTGGGCGGCTACGCGGACATCTTTCTGCGAAACACCATGGCCAGCGGCGTGGTGCCGCAGATCAGTTGCATCATGGGGCCTTGCGCGGGGGGCGCAGTTTACAGTCCCGCGATTACAGACTTCAACATCATGGTGAACGACACTTCGTACATGTTCATCACCGGGCCCGACGTCATCAAGGCGGTCACGCATGAAGATGTAACGAAAGAAGAACTGGGAGGCGCAGGCACGCACAATCGCATTTCCGGCGTGGCCCATTTTGCCGCTGACTCCGACGAACATGCGCTGCGCATGGTCCGGGAGCTGCTCTCCTTCATCCCGTCGAACAATCTTGATGACGCGCCGAGGGTTGCCACCAGTGACCCGGCGGAACGCGCTGACGCCGCGCTGAACTCCATTGTCCCTGAGGCCTCGAATCAGCCGTACGATATGCGCGGGGTGATCGATCTGATAGTTGACGAAGGATACTTCTTCGAAGTGCAGCGCGACTACGCGCCGAACATCGTTATAGGGTTCGCGCGCCTCGGCGGCCGTTCGGTGGGAATCGTTGCGAATCAGCCGGCCTACCTGGCCGGCGTGCTTGATATCGATGCTTCCCTGAAGGCCGCGCGCTTTGTGCGCTTCTGCGACTGCTTCAATGTGCCGCTAATCGTGTTTGAAGACGTGCCGGGATTTCTTCCCGGCGTCGCTCAGGAGCATGGGGGAATCATCAAGCATGGCGCGAAGCTGCTTTACGCCTTTGCTGAAGCGACCGTGCCGAAGATAACCGTGATCACCAGGAAAGCCTACGGCGGCGCCTACTGCGTCATGGCTTCGAAGCACATTCGCACCGACATCAATTTCGCATGGCCGTCAGCGGAGATTGCCGTGATGGGAGCCGAGGGCGCGGTAGGTGTGCTTTATCGTCGGGAGATTTCCGAAGCATCCGACAAGGAGTCAGCGCGCCGTTCGCGCATCGTCGAGTTGGAAGAGAAGTTTGCCAGTCCTTACGTTGCGGCCGAGCGCGGCTTCATTGACGAAGTAATCGAACCGGCGCAGACGCGGCCCAAGCTGATTCGCGCGCTTTCGCTGCTGGAGAATAAGCGCGACACGAACCCGCCCAGAAAGCATGGGAATATTCCGTTGTGAAGTGGTATATTTGCGAAGTTCTTTTTCCCTACAGGACATCGGTCGGAGCTTTAGTAGGTTGGGATATATGTTCGTCACGATTAATCTGGGCCTCAAATCCGCCCCTCTGAGCGGGCATTAGTGTATTGACAGCCTGACACGATAGGAGAACTTCATGTCCAAAGGAATCACAGCTCTTGGATCGATCCTTTCGGTATTATTCCTGGCGACGCTCTGTCTGCTTGCAGCCATAGTCACGGCACAGAAGTTACCGAACGCCGTTACTGGCGCGCCACTCAAGGGTGTCGATGTTAAGCTGGGGAAAAATCCAGGCGGAAGTCCCGCCGCGCGAACCACCGACAAAGATGGCAAGATCAATTGGGGGTCGCTGCAGCCAGGGACTTATTCTCTGGAAATAGTCCCTCCTTCAAAAGAAAAGAAGGCTGCGAATACAGCTGGAGGCCTTATGGACGACTATTACCTGGTAGAAATCACCGGGCCCGGGGTGGTTGGTGGACCGATAAGGATGGACTATGACGTCAAGCGGATAAAGTTTTCTCTGCACACGACGAATCTGCAGTCTAAGGCTGCCCGAGTTTATCAGGACAAGATCGGGTTCGTAGTAAGCGGTCCACCTAAGCCCGTACAAACCACGATCATCAGATCAAAATCGAATATCACTAATAACTGAGTATACGGCCGGTACTCTCAAAGCCCTCCCTCACGGTCGGGCTACGGCCCCGGAGCTTGATCGTCTGGCGTAATAACCTTGCCGGTACAGCAACTGAATCTTTTGCTTGCGCAGTTGAGGGTTGACGATCTCGATCTTGATGGGACGGAAGGTACCGTCGCGGGCTTTGTTCTGCGGTGAGTAAGCAATCAAATATTGCGAGCGCAGCTCCTGGTTGATCTGTGCGAATGCAGCGCGAAGCTCAGCATCGTTTGCCGGGAAGAAAGAGCGGCCACCAGTGTTTTCCGCCACCTTTCGCAACGCGCCCTTGTCAACGGGATATTCGCTGTCAGTGATTCCAATTCCATATACCGTAACATTGTTCTTGACTGCAAAGTCGATGGCTTCCTGTTTCTTCGTAACGCTGCTCGTATCGTAACCGTCTGTAATCAGTATTATCGCGCGGCGAGTGCGTTCGGGTGTATGCGACAACACTTCGTTGGTGCTGGCCCAGACGGCGTCCCAGATGCTCGACCAGCCGCGCGGGTCTTGTTCAACCGGCACATCCTCTGCCTCGGAATCGGGATTGTCCGGCGGCACTTCGACTTTCAAGCGATTTATCGCCTTCCGCAAACGCGCCTTGTCGTTGGTTAGCTCCTGTTCGATAAGCGCCTTGCCGGTGAAGGATATTGCCGCGGCCTGATCCCTGTCGGCCCGAATCACTGTGTCGAGAAATTCGCCGGCCGCTTTCTGTTCATCCGGCAACGTTCTTTCCTGCGATTTACTAATATCAACGACGATAGCTAAAGAAAGCGGCAGTTCGGTTTCGCGCTGAAAGATGTCGATCTTTTGCGGGACGCCATTTTCGAAGATGCGAATATCGTCCGGCCGCAGATTGGTTACGAAGTGACGCTCATTGTCGATGGCAGTGAAGAGCGTGTTGACAAGATCTGTTTCGACGCGGATTACATCGTCAGACGATACTTCCGACGCACCTTGATCGGCCGGTGTTGGGCTGGGCGTGGGCTGTTCAGGTTTTACCAGCCTCGGACGCTGGCGCGGCGGCTGGCTGGCCGGCTGTTGCGCAGCGTTCAGCGCCGCACCCAGAATCAGGCAGGAACAAATCAACAGCGCTGAAGAAAGAAAACGCAGTTTGAACTCACCTTTCTGCGCGAGTCGCCGGAGCAATCTCGATCAAACGGCTGATAGGATCAAAGCTTATGCGAAAAGGTCGAAGAGCCGCTCGGCCCAACAGCACCGGAGCGCCGCGCTCTGTGCCGGTCACGAGATCAGTCGGGACTCCGCGAAGAGCTAACGAACCAATTGCCACGGTCGTAGGCGCCACACGTCGCGCCGAAATGGTTCCGCCTCCTACGTCTCGAACAGGCCTGGTTGAAGAACGTCTACTGTCATAGGGCGAGTTATCGCTCAAGGCCAAACCAAACTCCGAGCCTGTATCAAGCAAGGCCTTTTGACCGTCGTCGAGCATAACGTAGGGCCGGCGGCCGTAGGCATCTCGTGCCCAGGGAACAACTGCCCCTCCCACAGGCTCGTAACCGGAGCGCAACGGGCTCACTTGCGGATCAAAAGCGCTTAGTTCCCTTCCCGGAAGATCAATAACGTAACCCAGAGGCCAGTAGCCTTCGGTGGGATCGAAAAGGCCGTCGATGTCGCCGGGAAAAATATCGGCCATCAGCACAGTGCCATTGGCGGGTAGAAGGTTGTTCCTATCACCTATGGCTATGCTCTTAAGCTTCGCCTCGGTCGCTGTCGCTGTGCTCATCGTTCCCGACAATCCCGCAATTTTGTTTGAACGGTTTCGCAGTAAATCAACACTGGCTTGCGTAGCCACTCTGGATGACACGATGGTGGCGCCCGCGCCCGTGTCGATGACAAAGTTGTAAGGACCGCGACCGTTAATCCAGAGCCCTACGAGTAGTCCCCGGCCAGGTACTTCCCGAAAATATACCGGGCGAGGAAGTTGCAGTCTGGAGGACCGCTGTAGGAGAGGCAAAACTGAAGTCTTAGCTCTGGTATCGGATGGGCGGGCAGAAAGAGAACGGGCAGCCCCAACTGGAGCTGCCCATCCAAGCATCGCCAGAGCGAAGGCCCATGGGGCCACAACGCTCAGCGTGATGTTTCTTAACCAATTACCCAACACAAGATTCGTCAGGCTTAGTAGCGCCGGGTTCGCTTACGGATCTTGTACGTGTACAGAGCCGAACCGCCTGCGCCGGCCAGGGCACCAATTCCTGCGCCTTTCTTGCCGCCAATCAAGCCACCAAGAATCGCGCCACCACCAGTACCCATCGCAACAGTCAGCTTGTCACGATGCTTCTGCCAGAAGGTGCGCCCACGGCGCTGGTTGTTGTAATCGTAATAGACCCTGCGCGAGCTGCTCGATGACCGCGCCGCCTGATTACGATAGACGACATTTGGCGACGAATATCTGGCAACTTGCGAACCACTGGTACCATTGCGCGCCGCCAGGAAGCCGTCAGCAAAGCCTTCACGATACGCAGTTTGCTCCTGCGCGGTTTGGAAGCGCAAGCTGTTATTGGCAGCTAACTGGTCAACCGATGTCGCGCTGGCCAACTCGGTCGTTGGCGGATTTGACACATCGGTATATGTCGCCGGCGTAGTCCTGGCGATCGTTGCTGTGTCCGTATTGGAGCTGTTCTGGTTGTGAACCACAAAGGCACCCACCGAACCGCCTATCAAAGCGGCGACTAGCGCCACCGGTAATAGCAAATTTCGTCTCATAATCATCGCTCATATCTCCTTTGGTCTGGATCCGCTTCTGGCGAATTCCACCACATGGAGTTGCAAGCGGTATTCCTAAACAGCCCGTAAACATTTAGGTTCTACAGATTAACGAGCGAAGATGCGAATTTCCTTAATAACGCGGCCATCTGGACAAGTTTGCAACCGACTTACAATAATCGCGCAACAACAATGCAAGGACGCGATTATCGTCCTACCCGAAATGAGTTCGGAAAGCATCCCATATCCTCAACAGATCGTAGTGTTCTAATCTTGCGTGGCTCATCTATCCTACTCCCTCCCTCTGGGAGGGTTGGGGGAGGGCTTAGCGTGTCGGCTCCGTGAGAAAAATACCCGCGGCCTCGATGGCCGCGCGTCGTTTCGATCAGGTCCCTCTTACCTTCGGGATTAGAATTATCGCGCCGTTATTATTTTAGTTCGAAGGATGGGGGTGGGCCGGGTTCACGCATCTCAGAACGGCGCGCGGCCATCGAGGCCGCGCGTTAACGAATCGTTTGATTGACTCGCCGCAGGCCCTCCCCCTGACCCCTCCCAGTGGGAGGGGATAAAAACAAAGAATTTGAAATTAGGGACACCGCCCAACCGATCGATCAAGCTGTCAGCATCGGCGCGCAGGCGAAAGGCCGGTAGAGAATCATCTTCTCTACCGGCCTTTTCCGACAGAACTCCTCCTGGCGTTAATTATCGACGCTACGGAGTAGAAGTCTTTTCCCGAAGCAGCTCGATCGCTTTCTTCAGTTGCACATCTTCAACCTGAGGCTTCGTCCCCGCGTCAGGACCAACGTCGCGCTTGTCATTTGCTACGCCGGGTTTTGATGCCGCATCGTCGTCATTCCCGGTTAAGTCTTCCGGATCGACGCTGTCCAGAACCTCCGGCCGCTTTACTTCGACCGAGGGAGTAACGCCTGAATGAGAACGATCCTCACCCAGGAAAGATTTCCCGCTGGCCGAGGCCCACTTGATGGTTGTCAGCAACAAGCCGTCGCCATCGCGCAGGGTAAACAGTTGCTGCTCGGCTCCGGCCCCGAAACTTTTCTCTCCCACTACCTCGCCCCGCTTACGCTCCAGCAAAGCTGACGCGATGACTTCCGCGGCGCCGGCCGTGCCGGTATCGATTAGCGCCGTTACCGGCCCGTTGAATATGGCATTCTTGGGATCGGCCGTGAAAGCTTTGAGGACGCGACTTTCGCGGCCGATTTGCTGCGCAATAGGCCCGTCCTTTATGAAGAAGTTTGCTACCGCAACTCCTTCGGCGAGGGACCCGCCGGCGACGTTCCTCAAATCAATAACTATCTTTTGCGCGCCTTGCCGCTGAAGTTCCTGCAACCGCGCACGAGCATCGGCGGCCTCGCCGGTATCCAGACTGTTTATCCGGAGAATGCCAATGCGACCTGCTTCCATTCGCGCTTCCGCCGCCGGCGCCTTGAATAAACCGCGGCGCACAACCAGCGTCATGGGACGAGCATTAGCGCGAAGAATGCGTAACTTAACTTCCGAGCCCGCTGCGCCGCCCAGAAGCTGACGCGCATCGTAGAGTGAAATGTCTCTGGTGGCTCGACCATCTATGTATTCGATAATGTCGCCGGCTCGCACGCCTGCCTGATCTGCGGGCGCACCTTTTACCGGAGCAATCACATACAAGTAGGAAGCGACCTGTGACAGTTCCGCCCCAATGCCCACCTGATTGTTAGCGCCGGCGCTGCGAAATTCCTTTACCTGTTCGGCGGTCAGATATGTGGAGTACGGATCAAGTCCATAGGCTAGTCCTCGCAAAGCACCGGCGCGAACCTTCTCCATATTGGGCTCGTCCACATAATCGTTTTGTATGTGCTGGAGAACAGTTCCAAAGATGCGCAATTGCGCCCCTGGATCGGTGGCCGGCTGTTGCGCGCGGGTGGATATCCATCCTCCCACAACGGTATAAAGCGCCAGGCCGGCGGACAAGACGACCAGGGCAAACTTGCTGCGAAATGTCATTGGATAAACCTCAAAATCATGTAGCTT
>DASXRU010000040.1:0-36111 GCA_036506395.1 Pyrinomonadaceae bacterium
GACTTCCGATCTAACCGTCTCGCGGGGGGTAGGCCAGAGCGTCAGCGCGTATGTCGGGGCTTCCGGCTCCAACGGCATGAACTTCGGCTGGGATGAAGCCAACCAGAGGGCGTTCGTGAATGCGCCGGTGCAGAGTCCGATTACCTTCACGCACGGCGGTGTCAACGAGCGCATGAGGATCACCACTAACGGCAATGTCGGCATCAACAACCTTGCGCCGACTGCCAAGCTTCACATACTGGATAACAGCGGCCAAATCCTCTTCGGCAACGGCGGTTGCGCTGCTGGATCTGCCGCACTCGGCTTTGCCAGTGCGCTAACCTGTCAAAACTATTCAGTGCTGGGCGACGGAACCAATACCATCATCAACCGGCCCACTGGCGGCGCGATTGCCTTCAGGGAGGACAACCTGGATCAAATGCTCGTCCTCCCCGGCGGCGCGATCGAGATCGCAGGCAAAGTTGGAATTGGCACGAGTCTAGCAATTGGCACGACGCGTCCAGAAAGTGTCTTGCACATATTTAAGGAATCCAAAGCAGCCGACACCGTAGGCGGGAACTTGATTCTCAATCGTTTCTTTGACGGAGTTAGTTGGCGTGGCGCGTCGCTGTTTAGCTATTTTCCAACCGCCCACGGTCACGACGTTCTAGCTTTTGGAGTTTCGGAAAGTAGCACCGCTCCAAATACTATCGCCGCAGTAAAAATGGTGGTCAGCGCTACTGGCAATGTCGGCATCGGTACGGACGCGCCAGACAACAAGTTGACGGTCAACGGTTCGGCTGACAAGCCCGGGGGCGGCTCCTGGGGCACCTTCTCCGACGAGCGTCTAAAAAACATCAAGGGCCGGTTTGCACAAGGCTTGAAAGCAGTAATGCAACTGCAGCCGGTTCGCTACGAATACAAGCCCGACAACGCGCTCGGCATTAAATCAGGCGGCGAGCATGTCGGCTTCAGCGCCCAGGCAGTCGAAAAAATCATTCCTGAAGCAGTAACCAAAAACGACAAAGGCTACCGGCTCATAAACAACGACCCGATCCTCTGGACCATGCTCAACGCGATCAAGGAACAGCAATCCCAGATCGAAAGCCAGAAGACGCTGATTCAATCACAGCAGAAGCGGCTTGAAACCCAGCAACAACAGATTGAGCAACAACGGAGGCAGGGCGACGCTTTAAAGAGACTAGTCTGCTCGATGAATGCGAGCGCGGAAATCTGTAAAGAGAAAGAAAAGGAGTAGCCGAAGTGTTCCGACGAATCATTCTGGTGTTGGTTGCTTCGCTTGGTTTCGGCATTGTTGCCACGGCGCAATCCTCGGCCTCCGCTCAGGAACGGGTCAATCAGAACACCGGACCGTCAAATACTACGGTGACGGCCGCGGCCGCCACCGAACGAGTGCGCTTCACGGCCCCGAGCAATGTGGTGCGCATGCAGCTACAGGTGCTTTCCGAAAGTGGCCAGATCCTTTTTGACGTCAGCAGCAAAGGCAATGTGCTTGACTGGTCACTACAGGACAGCAGCGGCCAGCGCTTGCAGGGTGCATTTCTCACGGTGGTTACGGTCAAGAGTTTATCCGGCAGGCTTAGTGAAAGGATTGGCTCAGTTTCGATCGGCGAAAAGCAGGTCGAACTGCAACGAGTGGATGCAATGCAACTGAGCCCGGCGCAGCAGCAAGCCGTAGGACCAATTGAGGAGAACAATGCTCTGACGATACTCAAAGCTGGTGAGACACAAGCAACTACCCTGCTGGCTAATGACGGAGAAGATGGACACATGATCCGCGGCCGGGGAGCACTCACGTTTCGGATCGGGGATTTCTTTTCCGGTACCGATCGGGAGCAGATGCGTCTGACTGAGGAAGGAAACCTCGGTATTGGCACTGCGAAACCCAAAGCGAGGTTGGATGTGGCAGGGATGATTCGCGCCCGCGAAGGTTTTCTTTTCTCTGATGGCGGCTCCTTGAACATAAATGACAGAGGCGCGCTGACGCTGACAAACAGCAATGGCACGTTCTCGTGAGTCCTTGAAGTGCGGTAGAGTGCTATCCATGCCGCGAAGTTACTTTGAATTACATTAGGTCGCTTCTCTTTCACGGCGGCGACACGGGTTCGACTCCCGTACGGGACGCCAATATTCTAAAGAACTTATAGGATTCCACCATTTCGTCCGTGCGTTGAGGAAACATCCACTGGGACGCGCTATTGCGACGCGGATGAATTGCCGAACTCGTAAAAGTCCTTGTAAGGTTCATGCCTGCCGCTAAAGCTATTTCAACTTCTCGCGCTTGTTCTTCACTTCGATTAGTAAGGGTAAAGCGGCATCAGTGTCGTTAACGTTTTTACTATGGTAAAGCGTCGGCCCAAACCCTGCTTCATCAACTCGTCTTTCTCCAACGAGTGGCGGCTGTTTTGAATCAGCACCAAAAGCGTTTCGAATGCCTTCGGAGTGAGCGGTGCGGCCTGGACTCGCGTCGCGATAACGAGCGTGGACAAATAAGCAATTGAGGGATAGAGTTCGCGGCATCGCAAGAGAGGAGTGAACTATGAACGCTCTTGCATTTCTCATGATCGCCGGCGCACTGAGCCTTGGCTTTGGCGCGCGCCCGCGTCGCATCAGATCCTCAGAGATCCATTGATTGGAGCAAAGACGCCATGAACGGACCGAACACGGTGGACAATTTTGCGCCGAAGCTTACCGGCGCGTTACTCGCTGGGCTGCTGTTTGTAACCGTGGCCCTCGCTTGCCGATCTTCGTCCAGCTCGTCTGAGGAGAAATGCACTGCCGAGATCAGTTACCAAGAGAAGATTTTCACCGGCGGGCCGGCCAAGACGGCCGACGAGGCCCAGAAGTTAGCTTGCAACAAGTACTGTCTTGAGGCCGACCCAGAATTCGATGCGCACTATGGCATCTGGCTCGACTCGCCACAGGGCCAAGCTGCTGGTCGTCCTCCGAAGCAAGAGGCGATTTACAAGGACAAGGAGTTGATGAACTACCTCGTGCACGATTGCGCTATGAAATGCTTGGCGAGTGTCAGGGACGGAAAGCTGAAGGGCACAGCGACCTGCCCGTGACATTCTGTTCTCTCATACTTAGAAAAGGACACGCGCCGAACGTAATTCGCTGAAGCCATCTTTGAAGTAACCGAGTCAAGGTTGTCGAGTACCAAAAGGAGGAGCACTATGAAAAACCGGACGAGCGCAATTCTGACTTCGTTAGTTCTGATCCTGTTGACCCATGCGTTTTCCGGCTCTCTTTCAAACACGTCTGTCTCGGCGCAGACGATCCAGAAACCTTCGGTTCAAGTCAGGCTGCAAGTTCATAAGGGGTACAAGGGCGACCCCGAGACCTGGAGCTGGACGCCGGTCATAAATTTTCGTGTCAATGGCCCATTCAGCCCGGGCGGTGCCGTCTCCGTCGAGTACAGTTTGCCGGGCAAATCCTGGAGGTTCGACTGCCAGGTAGAAGAGGCCGGCGCTGGCTGGCTGGGAGTTAGAGATTGCGGCCAGAACCCGCCCGACGATCAGGCGGTAACTTATACCGGGCCGGTAGATTTCAAAATCAATCTCAAGAACGAACTGGAAGGCAAGAACGCGACGCTGCTTTCCGGAAAGTTCAAAGTCGACAAGTTTCATGAAGGCGTGGTCGATCTGCCGAAGTTCAAGAACAACTTTGTCTATTACGTCAATTACGATTGGGTTCTGCCGATCGCCTACGTTTACGACGAGTGGGTTTACAACTGGGAGTATGCGGGGCCACTGAATTACTATGGCCGCACAATTCCAGAACTGAGCCGCTCGCACCTGATGGCCGCGTTCTCTTTCCGAGGCACAAATAAAAGCGTGATCTACAGCAAGTATGCGGCTTATCTTTACTACAAAGGTCAGATGGTAGCGGAGGCGATACCCGAAAGCGCCGTCTGCGAGGTTCTGAATACGCCGGAGACAAACCAGGATTCCGCTAATGCGTATTGCCGCAGCGTGTTCAGCTTCCAAAAAGCTATCCTGTGGGACAAGGAACCCACCGTTATGGCGCCGGGCTACTACTATGAAATGTACAAAAATCCCGGTGAATACGAAATCAAGGTGCTGCAAAATGGGAAGCTAGCGCGCACCGCGAAATTCAGCTTTGGATCGGACTACAAGATCGTCGACACGGGCGTTGGCAAGCAAAACAATCTGGGCACACTGCGCGTCGTCATTCCGGCGCAGATTATCGGCGACCAGGGTGGCCAGTGGGATCGCAATGCTTACAAGACCGATGCCTTCTTCGGAAATCCTTTGACTGGTTTTGTTGCTCCTTGATTCGAATTGCCAGCGTCGGCGGTAGTGGTTAAGGTAGCCGAAAAGTAATTTCGGTTTTCAGATTCTGACTGAATGGCTTTCGGTGTCACGATCAAACGCGACTTTGTCGGATTTGAAGGTCAGTCGAGAAATATAGTTTGCTTGACTGGCTGTTCAAGTTTAGCTGGACTGTGCGAGAGCCAGGATTAAGAATAGACCACCACTATTTATTGACTTGGCTATCCGACATGGCTTAGAAGATCACAGCACGGCAAATCCAGTAAATCGCGATTATTGCGTTAGCGGTAGTTGAGGATTTTGAATTCACAGGAGGTGACTGCTGATGGGCTTACGAAGAACTTTATTAATCCCCGTTGTGCTTTCGCTCGCGGTCGCGGCGACGTTCTTGGGCGCTGCGGCATCCTCGCCTTTCCAGACGCCGCAACCAAAGCCGCCCGTCGAGGCCAGGGGGCCAATTATCGCGATGGACATAGCGTCTTCGATTGATGCCAAGGGTCAGATCGTCAATCCGACGTTCACGTTCCCGCCGAATGAGCCAGAGGTAGCGGACATCATCACGGCCAAAGCGGTATTCAACACTCCACAGCCGACGCCAACACCGCAAATCGGACCGGTAACGGCCATCATCACGGCCAAAGGGGTATTTGAGGCCGATCTCAACGAAGTTAACCCGAAACCGCTCATAGCCGCCATTAACCAGCTCAAAGCAACAGCGAAGTGTCGTCCCCCGCGCATCACGTTCACGGTTGAAGTTCCTATTGATCTTAGTCCCACTTCGATCTCCCTTGAATTGCCTGGGGCGCGCAAGGAAGCGCTGGAGCAGTATATTCGTTCGGGGGGCCTCAACGCTGTTCTTGAGCCAGAACAATACAAGCCCGATGTCAGGGCAGAAAACTCGTCGGGCGGACCGGATCTCGGCATGGTGGACTTGAGCTTCGAGCAGTTCAATGACCAGGACCGCGATCCGCCGCAGATCAAGCTTACCTCGAAGCCAGATGCGGGCACATGCGTCGACGCCGATGACCAGATACAGGTTACGATCAGGGCGAGCGAACGATACGAAGACGGCCACAAGAGCTGGCCCAGCGGCGTGCAGATGATTCAGCTCAAAGCCAACGGAGTCGAGGTTGAGCCGACCGGATTCTGGCGCACACCGCAGCCATGCGAGCGCCAGACTCTCACCGTGACCTATAAGGTGCCGTCTCCAGCCCCCTCGGTCGTACATCTGGAAGCCATCGTCGACGACGCCGCCAACCCTACTCACGAGAACAGCAAGTCCCTTGACTTCCCGACCGGCACCCAGTGTAAGAATGTCATGCCCAAGAACTGCAAGTACAAAGGCTATGCGGGCGTTGACATGCTCGACGCCGCGCTGGTGCCCGGAAGTTCCAGCATGGTTAGCTGTAATTTCCGCTGGTCTGTCTGCGGAAACCCATACATCAAGACCAAGGTGGTGAAGAACGGCTCCGGCCAATGTAAGAGCTTTTTCGATTCTGAGAGGGCAGCCTTGCCAAAGGATCAATATTGCTGCGACTGCTATCCAAAATGCGGCGAACCAAAACCCAAGCCCAAGCCTCGGAGATGAAAAAGCGAGTTGGAGGAGTCCTCCCAGCGATGAGGGCCATTTTTTGCCGAAGGCAAGAAAGTCGCTTACCTTCGCAGCACGTTCGTGCCTGGCGAAGCACACTGCATGTGCCTGTTCGAAGCAGCAAACCCGGAGCTGGTGAAAGAGCTCAACGAAACTGCGCAGATTCCGTTTACTCGAATCGTGGAAGCGCTTGACCTGACGCCGGAGGCCTCAAGCGCGGCAAGGAAGTAAACTCTACCAGTTTGGCGATGCAGGAGTTTGGTTATCTGCACCGCTAAGCTTTCGGCGAGCGGCGAAAACCGGGCAAGTGAGCCTATTGGTCTGCTTTGAAAATGATAACTATGTGATTGTACTGCTGTGCTGACTCGGTATATCTCACGCTAGGTCACCTCGACGAGTGAACTGAGCCGAGACACCGCGGAAGGTCTTGTTGCCACCGCTATCCAAAATGCGGCGAGACAAAACCCAAGCGTGGTAGAGAAAAATAGACTAACCGGGAGTTGTCAGCTAGCGGCGATGCAGCTTAAGAGGTTGAGTATGAATAACGATAGTCACGTCAGACTTGGGATCCCCGTGTGCCTGGCAATCTTGAGCGTTGCGGCCACGCTGATTGGCTCGGGAGGCAGGCAGGTGAGAGGTCAAGCCGATCTGGTGCGCGTGGTCTCGCCTCGCGACTTTGTTCTTCAGCCCAGTAACGCCGTCGACGGCACGGTTAAGTTGGAGTTCAATTTCGACTCCCGAGTTAATTATGTGTGGCTAAATAGCGGCGGCCAGCCTTTTAAACTGTCCGCAACCGCGAAGACGCTGACGTGGGCGCCGTGCAATTCGGGAGGTGCTGATAACCCGAACGATATCAGGATGGGCTACACGGCTTATGATTCGGCAGGCAGTCGAATCGAGGGTGGCGACTGGCATTTCAAGATGGGACCCGACACGACCGAGCCTTTGGTTCGCATCGTCTCACCACAGAATTTGAAAGTGGTTCGTCCAGGCGAAACTGTCGATATCGTAGTGGCTGGGGAAGAGAGTAAGACTGCGAAGACCTGGCAGACTGGGCTGCGTCATCTGAAACTGGTCGATCCGGCGCTAAACGCCCAAATCTCGCCCGAAACGCCTTCCAAAATCTGTGGTAAAACGCAGTGGACAAGCGAGCACCACTTTCGTTACGTGGTGCCCCGCGATGCGGAGGCTGGACTGATCAGGCTGACTGCCGGCGCTGAAGACTGGGCAAAAAACGTCGGAAAAACAACGCTGGATCTGGCTGTCGTGCCGACAGGGTTCGGTGGAGTGTGGACGAGCAAGGGGCGCGGAAGTGGTCCCAGCTGGGAACAACCGTTCTCGATCGAGGCGGTTTTCAGCTTCACTCTCAATCCGCACACAGGCGCCGTTGAATGCGGCACGTTGGCGAAGCCTTACTGCGGCAACGCGATAATCGGCTACGGCCCGGGCCGTACGAACGGCCCGAAATGGTGCGTTCACCTTCATACGGTATTGTCTCCTGTCTTCAATATCGTCGCGCACGGCCAGCGCCAGGGCAACGAAGTGGCCTTCCTGAGCATTCAGCCGAGTACTCCCCCTCTTGTTGAGCACCACTATGTTTGTCCCGACAAGGGCTATGATCAGGACTACTCGGGCGGGCTGGAAGTGCCGGTTGGATCGATCCTGCGCGAAGGACTCACAATCGCCATCCCGCAGCGCCCGCAGCGCGAACATACGACGGCCACGAGGCAAGAATCCAGTAATGGGTTTGTCGTCGATATCACGGTCGACCTCTACGCGCCGCGTTGAGGTCAGCCTGCCAAAGGAAGAATATTGCTGCGACTGCTATCCAAAATGCGGCGCACCGGCGAAACCCGGACGAGCGAGCCATTAAATAATCTCGCCGTTAAGCGAAAGACATTTGAGCAGCAAGTGGCCGCGAAAGGATCTCGTTCTCTTCACTTTTGTCAGCTAAAGGAGAATTGCGATGTTCAAGTTAAATTCAAAATTCGTCCTCAACGCAGCACTATCGCTGTTAGCAGTGCTGTCCCTCGCGAGTTGCAGCAAGCAGGAAGAGAACAAACCAACCAGCGGCCAGACGACACCGGCTACGGCTTCCTCGCCGGGTCGAACCGATGCTTCGGCGACGCCCGTGACAAACTCGATTTAATTTTGCGGCTTGGTGTCCCAGTGTTGTAGGTCCGGCAGATTAAGGGTCTGAACGACGAACGCCACGAATTCATCTTCGTTTTTCCACTCGCCATAGGCCGTATTCGGAGCGCCTGTCTTCCGGCGGCAAGTGACCGTCTGGAGCGAACGGATAGTAAGCGAGCTGGTCCATTGTGGCTGACCCCCTGGCTCCTTCACGTCCGCAGGGTCTGATCAGGCGGGATGGAGCCCAGCGCGAATGCTGAACTGGGATTCGACTTGGACCACGGCGCCAGCAGCATCAAGATTGTTAAGGCTGCGCAGGTTCTTAGATTGTGTCTCATGGCTCGAGTCCGTCGCCTTTCATCTTTAGGGCTCAACTCCCAGAACAACTTCCGGCCTCAATGGTATCTGACGAAAAAGCTGCCGAAGATTCGGTACTTCAGATTCCCGTTGTTTGCTTCCATCGTGAACGGCTTGTTGACTGTTTCGATGCCGAACTTCGGGTCGAGCCAGGTCACATCTGGAATGTTCAGGGTTGTCATTGCGATTGCATACTCAGCGCAGGGGTTCTGCATATTCTGCTGCCTGGGATTGGTAACACTGCCTGTATCGCAATGGCAGTCTGCGGCGATAGGGCCATACATCTTGCAACCATCGTCATCTCGACCGTTGACTCTGAGGTCAATCTTATTGTCAGGATCTTTGATGTAGAACGTAGTGAGGGGAAACTTCCACGACTCCCCGGTGTGAATGGTTTGCTCCTGCGAATCGGGCAGGGTCTTACTCTTGCCCATAACGTTCTCTCCGTTGATGAAGAAGGCAAAGTTCATATCGGCTCCGCCTGACGGGAAGTTGTCGCTATCGTCAATCATAAAAACCTTCTCGAAGTAGATGTCGACGACCCGCGTGGCAGTCGTGAATTCTCCGGTCTGGTAAGCGAACTGCCCCTTTTCGTCCTTGGCCTGGATGATGTAGTGGTAGTGAGTCTTCGGCGTCAGGTTTCGCAACTCTACCTCGCCGTCCTTCTCATATCCGCTCAGGAAGGGTAGCGAGACAAAGACCGGTTTATGATTGCTAAATGTCGGATTGCCCTGGGCATCGTTCGTCGGCGCAAACGTACTCACGGTGACCAGCGGCATCACGGATTTGTTAGTGCCGTAGCCCAGGTTGACATAGTGACCGCCAGTCCAAAACACAGCCGCATAGTCGAAGGTGGGCGGATCAGGCGGAGGAGGCGGAGACTTGGCGTAGGTGATCTTGACGACATCAGAAATCCGGCCCGTCATCGTCTCATCTGAATTCCAGGGAACAACTCTGATCCAGTAGTCCTTTCCATTCGCCGGCGCGTTGGCCGGTATCTTGTTCGGGTACAAGTGCTGGAGGTGAGCGAAGTTGATACTGAAATCTTTGAATGACCCCGCCGGTAGCAGTGGGAGTTGATCGTCCGATATATGAAACGGAGTCTCGTTCATCCCATTGGGTTGCGGCTTGTAATCAAAGACTTGCCATCTGCCGTGATCGACGAGTGACATTGGAATATCGGTCTTCCAGCGGAAGGTGAGGGAGTGCAGTGCGTGGATGGTCCGTAAATTACCCCACTGCGGCTGGGCACCTGGCAATCTGACATCCAGCGATGTTTTATCAGCCGGCGGCCCAGGGTTGAGAGCGGATGCTGTTCTGGAAATCGGCCACCAGGACAGCACGAGCAAGGCCAGGATTGCCGAGGTCCTAATAACTTTTCGATTGTTTTTCATCTCTTGAATCTCCGGCACAAAGTGTTCGACGTACACGAGAGCCTTCCTGAGCTTCACTTATTCACGTATGGGATGCCTCCTCCAAAGTGAATTCCGAAGCGGCCAAACACCTTGAACTTCAAGTTTCCATGGTCACCACCAACGGCAGTCATGGTAAAAGATTTTGGGACTTCCTCATCCACGCCAATCGGAAAAGAATTCAGATCGGCCGTCATGGTCGCAACCGCGTTCTCACACCCAGCGCCGTGCCCATTCTTCATGTTCGGAGAAACGACATTAAAAGTGCATGGCGGAAGTGCAAGAGGAAAACCAATAGGCTGAGGTTGATCGTCCTGGTCAGCGCCGTTGACTCTGATCTCGAACTTGTCAGGAGGGTTCTCCAGCGTGAATAATATACTGTATGTATGCGTCTCGCCCGTGCTGAATTCCTCGTACTTTGTATTCGTCGGCACGGATTTTTTAGGGCCGAGCACGTTCCTGCCGTTGACGAAGAAGCCAAACGTCATGTCGCCGGCGCCGGCCGTGGGGCCTTCGCTATCGTCAATCATGTAAATCTTATCGAAGATGACATTCGCAAACGGTTTCTCCGTCGTGAACTCGCCGGTCTTATAGGCCACGCCTCCCTTCTCGTCCTTCACCATGATGATGAAGTGGTAGTGCGTCCTGGGCTGCAGATTCACCAACTGCACACCTCCATCCGCGTCGTATCCACTCAAGATCGGAAACGCGCTACTCACAATCTGGTTCTTGTCGAACTCAGGATTGCCTTTGGAGTCCTTGCCCGGCGCGCTCGTGCTCACCGTTACCACCGGGATCACAGGTTTCGATGCGAAGTAATCGAGCGTTATATAATGACCGTGTAGCCAGGTGAAGAGATACTTGATCGTGGGCGGCTCAGGCGGAGCCGGCGGAGACTTGACGTAGGTGATCTTGACCACGTCGGAGATTGGTCCCGCGACCGCCGACGTGTTGCAGTCTAAAGTCCACGGCACAACTCGGACGTAGTAGTCCCTTGGTGTGGCAGGAGCATTGGCCGGAATTTTTCCCGGGTACTGCTGCCGCAGTTGCGCAAAGTCCATCGCGAAGTGTTGGAATTGCGCTGACGGAGAGCCGATGCACTGCCTGGCGAACGGCGTTTCATTCATACCATTCGATTGCGGCTTGTAGTCGAACAATTGCCATTCGCCATTTGAAACGCCCTGGATATCGGTTTTCCAGCGGAAGGTGACGGCGTTCAAAGCGTGGATCGTGCGGAAATTGCCCCATTGAGACTGGCCGCCCGGTTGCCGGACATCCAGCGACGTCTCTTGGGGGCCGGGATCCAAAGCGGATGCAGACCTCGCAATCGGCAGCGAGAACGGCACGAGCAGCAAAAGGACTGTACAGGCGCTAATAACTCTTTGATTGTGCCTCATGGCAAGAATTCCTTTCTTTTATCGACGTTTCAATGAGAGCGGTGGCGGAAAGAGCGGCAGGGCTAGCCAGGCTGTTAACAAGAGCGAGAGAGTGACGATGAAATTTCGCGTACGTTTCGTTCTCGTTTTCATGACGCACTCCTCCTGGCACTGTTTCTGGTACTCGCCCGCGGGCAAGAGATACTCGAAGAAGCGGCCGTCGTCACCACCCATGTAGGTAGAAAAATATTTGAAGACAGGGTCAGCAGTCTGGACTCAACGGCCAGCTCCCAAAACTCTGGGCTCCGGTACTGGTCCGGTTTCAATCGCCAGAGGCGTTAGGTCCGGAGGACCGGCAGTGCCCGGACTCCAGATGACTGGACTCGTGGTTTATTGGATGAGGCGGTGACGCAAGGCCTTGCTGACAGCCTCGGCCTTTGAGTGGACCTGTAGTTTTTCGTAGATGTGACGCATGTGGAAAGAGATGGTGTTGATGCTCACATTAAGCTCGAGGGCCGCTGTGCGGTAATTGTGTCCCTCAACCAGGAGCTTAAGAAGTCGCGTCTCGTGCGGCGTCAAGTGATAATCAGCGTGTTTGGGCGGCCGTACAGCTTGAAACAGCTTAATGACACGGCGCGCCACTTCGGGCGACATCGGAGCGCCGCCGTTTATCGCTTCAGTAAGGCTCTCCAGCAAGCGCGCAGGTAGCGTCTTTTTCAACAAATACCCGCTGGCACCGGCACATAGTGCTTCAAAGATTCGTTCGTCATCGTCATAGACGGTAAGCATCAGCATCAGCAGATCGGGATGGCTTTCCTTCAAAAGGGTGATCCCTTCGATGCCCGACATTCCCGGTAACCCTATATCCACCAGAACAACATTGGGCAGGTTGTGATCGATTCCGGCGAGCGCCTCTTCCATCGAGCGATAAGAACCGACACATCGATGCCCTGGCGTGCCGTTGATGAGCTGCGCCAAGCCCTCACGGATCTCGCGCCGGTCCTCGATGATCGAGACCTTGATAAGCTCTGCCGGCGCGTGTTCGGGTGCCAGATTCGTGGAGGACGGGACCATGATTACCTCGAGCTGGAAGTGAGCAACTTGCAGCCTACAACAAAACGGCCTCTCCGTCCCCGCCTACTCAGGTGGGTTTTTTCCGATGAATGGCAACGAGCGCCGGCCGAGTGGCACCTGCAACAGCACCGTCGTGCCCTGGCCGGCGATAGAATTTACCGAGAGCGTGCCGCCCATTTCTTTGGCGCGCGCGCGCATACTGGTTAGTCCATGTCCGTCACCATCACCGTTGGCTGTGAAGCCTCGGCCATTGTCGCTTACCCTGAGCATGAGTCTATCGCGTTCAATCTCGAATTCGATCTCTGCTTCGCTGCAAGCCGAGTGGCGTACTACATTGTTGACGCTCTCTTTGAAGATCAGAAACACCTGACGGCGCAAGTCTGTCCCGATCTTCATGTCGTGCTCTGGGGCGGGAACGCGAAACGTAAAGGCGATATTGCGCGCGGTGAGAATATCACTGGCAAAGCGACGCATGCGCTGCAGGAGATCGCGCAGGCGATCACGTCTGGGATTGATGGCCCAGACGATGTCGCTCATGGAGTCTACCAGTTCGTGGGATGCGCTGGAGATCTTGGCGAGTGGCTCGGTGACGCGCGCGTTGCTGCTGTCCAGTTGCTGATGGACAACCTCGCTAAGGATTGCTATCTGCGATAGGCTCGCGCCAATGTCGTCGTGCAGATCAGTGGCGATCCGAATCCGCACCCGCTCCAATTCCAACAGTTGCCGAACTCGGTAGCGATACAACATAAACGCGGCGCCCCCAACCAGCAAAAACGTGACCGTCAGAAACCACCAACGGGCCCACAGTGGCGGCAGAATCGTGAAAGAGACGATGGCCGGTGTTGGGCTGGTCAAACCATCGCCGTTTATTGCTCGCACCATGAAGCGATAAGAGCCAGGTTTGAGATTGCCGTAGTTGACGCTCCTTTGCAGCGTCGGTGCGCTCCAGTCACGATCCGCCCCCTGGAGCAGGTATTGGTAACGCGGGACTTCGCCGGAACGGAAGTTGGGGCTGAAAAAGTCTGCTTGCAGCTGGTTCTGGTTGGCTGCGAGTTCGAGCCTGCCCACTTCGGTCTCGCCCAGATCGGAAACCGCCTGCGCAACCCCCGCAATATGCAATTCGCTTAGCAAGATCGATGGCGGCTCGACTGGTGGGTCTGGCGCTGGCACGAGACGTGAAAGCCCAAGCAGTGTACCGAACCAGAGCGCGCCGTTGTGGTCGCGAAACGCGACGTTGATGAAGTTGTCGGCCAGGCCATCAGCCGTAGTGTAATGCTTGATGTGTCCCGTTGCCGGATCGAGCCGGTCGAGTCCGCGGGCAGTCCCGACGTAAATGCGGCCCCACTGATCTTCCGTGATACAGGTAACAGTATTCGTGCTCAGTCCTTCGCTGGCAGTGTAAGTGACAGAGCGTGGATTCTCAGCGGCGGGGTCGTCGATGCGCACCAAACCGTTCATGCTCGTAGCTACCCAAAGCCGACCGGCGCGATCGAGATATAGGCCTCGCACGATGCTGTCCGGCTGGCGCTCAATGCCAAAGTCAAAGCGGCTGAAGCGACCGTCGCGGTACCTGACCAAACCATTGCCGTAAAACCCGATCCAGAGATTCCCGGCCGCATCTTCACAGAACGCGGTGGGGGCAGCCTGCGGGATGCCATCCGCCTGCGAATAACGCTGAAACTTGCCGGCCGCTCGGTTCCATCGGGTCAAGGTATCCTGGCCCACTGAGATTGTGCCGATCCAAACGTCCCCACGCGAGTCTTCAAAAATGCGAAACACTTCCCTGGAACTCAACCCGTCCGCCGCTGTGTAGACAGCCTCCGGCCTCGCATGGGCCAGTTGCTCGAGCCTGGCCACATGGTGAAAGCGCACCACGCCGTTGGCAGTGGCGAGCCACCAATCTCCCTGATGATCCTGCAAGGTAACTTGATACCAACCCCAACCGAATGTTGTGCGCGCAGGCATATTGGGGACGGTTTCACGGAACCGCGTGCCATCAAAGCGAGCGATGAACTGCTTGTTGAAAAGGCTGCTGATGACGCACAGTTCACCGGCCTGATCTTCGAGAATGGAATTAATGCGCGTTTGAGTGATGCCGTCTGTCTCGCCGTAAGTACTAAAGCCGTGGCGCGTGATCTTCATCGCGCCGCCGCTCTCAGTGCCAACCCAGAGATTGCCGTCGCGGTCCTCAGCAAATGCAGTGACGCTCTTGTCGCTCAACCCATTCGCGTTCGTATAAGACCGCACGTTCGGTTTGTCTGGCGACTCGGCGGGATTAAAGGCGCTGAGCCCAGTTAGCGAGATCCCCATCCAAACCGTTCCATCATGAGATTGGAACAATGAGCCGATGCGATCGTTTGGCAGTCCGTCCCGGGTCGTGTATAGACGCTCAACCATAGAGCGGCTTGGGTCCGGCTCGGCGACTATCCGGCACAGTCCTTTCACAGTACCAACCCACAATCGTCCCTCACGATCTTTAAGCAAAGTTGTTACGGCATTTTCAGGCAATCCATTTTGCGTCGTATAGGGCTGCGTGTGACCGTCTTGCCAGTGACGATAAAGGCCGGTGGAGGTTGCCACCCACAACGCGCCCTGCCGATCCTCAACCATGCTTTTGACTTTGATATCCCCCAGATGGTGCTGGACGATGCGAAGGTCAATAAACTCAAGTGCCCAGCCTTGATTGCTTCTGATGAGCCGGTAAAGACCGTGATCGGTTCCACACCAGATCGTGCCTGCATGATCTTCCAGCAGCTTATTAACTGGCCACAACCCTTTCATCTCATCCGGGCGATAGACAACAAACTTCGGCTCAGTTAACGGCGACCCTGTCCTTCTTTCCCCATCATGGCCCATTGGGCCGCGCCCCATCACTTGCCCGGAACCACGTGGGTTGAACAAACAGAGGCCATCGCCGGTAGCAACCCAGTATTGGCCGGCCCGCGTCTCCACCAGATCCGTGACTTGCCGGCTGGGCAGTCCCTGTTCCGGGCCATAGTTAGCGAAACCATAACCATCAAAGCGGGAAAGTCCTTCAGGGGTGCAGAACCACATGAAGCCATGCGAGTCCTGAACAATGCAACTGATGCTGTCGCGCGCCAACCCTTCAGCAATCGTGTAAGTCTTGATTGGCAACTGCTCCGCCGAAACATTTGGCGAGACGATCAGCAGGAAGGCTATCAGAAGAAAGATCTGACGCAGCGTCATAAACAAATCCCGACCGTCGACATTCAAGACGACTCTATTACAAGGAGAACAAAAGTCAAGATTCTGTGCCTGGCAGCTAAGCGCGAGCCGAAGCGGCACTCTTACGAACGGTAGGGACAGCCAAATACTGAATATGGTGGGGATTCAAGTATGATTGGGTTCATCAGACCTAAGAATCCGTTGGCGAGAGTATCAGGTGGGGCCGCTCTCGAGTGCGCCCATATGAAGGGACTTACCTCACGGCGGCGACCCGGGTTCGACTCCCGTACGGGACGCCACCATTCTCAAAATGTGGATCCGACCGCGTTTCTCGGGGTCAGTAAAGAAACTCGAAACGCTCATCGGAAGCTACCACTTCGGGAAGAAGGCACATCAGCATCTGCCTGTGGATCAACGGCCCTCGTAGCAGCGGATTCCTCAAGATTTCGAGCAGCTTGTCGTGATCGGGATGTTGCGGCGACGTGATATCAATTTCCGCAAACGTGGCTTCGTCATAGGCCCCGTAATTAGTCACCCTCTGAAACCAGATCTGATCCACCCCCAACTGAGTTCCCAGTTCGACAAAATCGAGCATCTCCCGATAATTGTCCTTTTGCACTACGAAGTTAATCCAGAAGCCTCGGATGTCCCCGGACCGGCGCATCTTCGCAATGAACTCAAGGTTTTTCATCAGCGGCGACCACTTCCCCGGGCGTCGCAATTTCTCGTAGGTGTCGGCTTTCGCGGCATCGATCGAAACGGACAAAGTCCCAATCATTTCCGGCAGGTCTGGAAAGTCGCTCCATCTCTGGGGCGTAAGCAGTTGCGCGTTTGTAATCAGATGGAGATACAGGCCCGGATAGTCTCGCCGGTTCAACACCGCGAGGATTGAGCGACAGTGTTTGCTGGCAAACGCTTCGCCGCCCCCGGAGATATAAAGCGAACCGTCCAGCTTCTTCAGCAACGGCAGGATCACGCGGTCTTTGGCTTGTGAATAGGCGTCCTGCTCGTGGTCGGTCGACCCGATAATCCCCGTTCGGCAGGAAGGACACGCGAGGTTGCAGGTTCTGTCGTAGCTAAGATCGAGCTCCAGCGGGCTTTCGGTTATGGTCGTCGTATGGTTGTCGATGTAACTGCGAAAGAGCGGATTGGTGATCTCGTCCTTACGGGGAAGTTTTTGCGCCGTGATAAAAGAGCAGAGAGTTCGGCTACAGTAACTGAAATCTCCATCCAGAATCGATCGCCGAATCTCGACGGCTCCATCAGAATTCCAGATATCATCGGCAGACTCGGCGGTTAGAATATTACCGATCGGGAATGGCACCCATGCCGGACAGGCGCACGCGTGGGCGTTTCCCTCCCAGCCGGTCGACAACTGTTCGAATGGCACCTTGCAGAACTTATCTTTGAGATCGTAATCCAGGACATTCAGCGCCTCGTCTTTGGAACCCGCATCCCGTTTTGCCTGATAAGCCCGAAACAGAAGCTGTTGGGCAGAAGGACAGACGGCTTGAATTCGCAACGCCCGTTGAATCGTTTCAATTGCCGGGTCCAGCTCTCCTTTTTCAAGCAGGATGTCGGCATGGACCAATAATGCGGCGCGTGAATTCGGAAAATGCTCGAGCAGCAACGCCGTGAGTTTCAGGGAATCTATCGAGACATTGACTCCGGAAACAGCCGATAAGCAATCGACAAGTATTCGTAATGCTTTGACCTGGATCGCCACGTCGACGTAGGACCTGAGTTTCAAATCCTTGTGCCAGGTCGTTCCGTCATCGATCCCGGTGCAAACGTTCAATAGACTCTCGGCAAGCGCTCGGCCCTTCTGGTGGTCCACTCTCCATTCCTCAAGCTGCCTCAACAGCACGCGCCTGTGCTTAGCTAGTGAAGAAAGCATGGCCTCCCGTTTGCGATCGGGCACGATAAAGTCGCGAAACGCGTGAGCTGCCCATCGTCTGTCATTGCGCGAGGCGCGTAGCTGGCTAATCCGCAGGAACCCTCTTTCGATCAGGCGAGCAAAATTTCGTAGCCGTGAGCGGAAAGGAGAGATTTTCCGATGAGTATTAATACCAGGTGCGAGTTGTCGCTTCGTCCACAAACGAGAGCGTGCGTGCCAATGCCCGTCGAAATTGAAAACATGCTTCATCTTGTCGGCCACCGCATATCGACCTTTCCTGAATCACAATTCTTCCAACATCTCGAGGAACTGTTTTTTTGCCGACCTCAGAAGATTGGCCTGCACACCAGTAAAGCGATCGGCAGCGCGATCCATCAGTTCGATCTTCTCCGCCGTGGTCAGGCTCCCAACCGTCTTTTCACGTAAGACGTCCTCCGGAATACGCTTCGTATTCAGAAACACAACGGAATTAAACCCCGTATCGCAGACATACTCAAAGTAGTCCGAATAGAACTCCATCGTTACGTGAAGCCACGCGGTCCAGTTGTCATAGAGATAGTCCTGCTGAATGACCAGGGACTTGCCCGGGATCAACTGGGCGAAGAACTGCCAGGTGACCCAATCGCAAACTGTCCAGTGCTTCGCAATGTCAATGAAGAGGATTTCGATTGGACCACCACTCCAGGGCGAGGAGCGCACATCTCCGGCGTGGACTTCAACCAGATCGGCATATGAGGCAATGTTGCGCTCGAAGAGCGGCTTGAAGCTCTTTCCCACCTGGGCCGAATTAGAGAAGTATGGCTCGATGGTCCACCCCTCGATTTTGAAGCGATCGTACGAGTGGATCAATTTCTCTTCGGCACGCCCCCGTTTCCGAAGGTTTCGGCGTAGACCGTCGGCGAGAGCAACTGTTGACCCGCCGAGAAAGCAGCCGGCCTCAACAATGCACCCTTCGCCGGTATAGCAGTCGTCAGCCAGGTAGTGCAGCAGCCGCAACTCGTCAGGCATCAACATCGTCGGCACGTTAGCGCAGGACGCGGGAACCTCTCTCGCCCGCCACCGGTGCGAGGACACTCGCAGGCCTTGCGGCGGGCGGCGGAACACTGCCTGAAATGTATTCGCGTTTCTGACCACCGTCGGGTCCGTGCGGTTCCACAGTCGCGTAGCAACGAAGGCGATCGCCCAGGCCGCCGAACGGCGCAGCCTGCCGCCCTTCTCCTGCGCGTACTCCCAAATGATCCAGCCGAGCGTCTGGGCAATGGAATGCACCGGCAGCATGCACACCACATCGAGTCCGGCCCGCAATCCGAGGTCCGCGAGTCCATCTGCCGTGTACCGCCGGAAGTCTGTGGGACACGCGTGGAAGGGTTGAAGAAACGGAACGGCGACGACGACGTGCCCGTCTGGTTTCACCACCCGTGCCAGTTCGCGAATAGAGTCTTCAACGTTAGCAACGTGCTCCAGCACAGCGTTGCACAAAACGCTGTCGAACGTCCCATCCTTGAAAGGCATCGATTCCAGCGGACCAACGACAACTTCGTGATCTTGCGAGGCAATATCGTAGTTCGTAATCGTCGTCACTCCGTTCGCGAGCAAATAAGAGTTGACGGCACGACTGCCGCACCCCGCATTAAGAAGGTGACCGGAGAGGTAGTGGGCAACCGGAGCGAGTTCCTGTTCAAGCGGCTGGAAATAGACTGGACCAACCCGAGTCGCGGTCTGGGGATTCATGAGAGACCCCCCAGTAGCTTTCGAATCGAAAGCGATTGCCGCGTCTGATGTCTTCATCCGTTCCATCGCAGAAGCCCCTCGAGCCGGCGTTCGATGCGGCCAAGCGACAAGCGCGACCGGATCCCGCGCAGGCGCCGCCGGATCCATGAAGCGTAGCGAACGACTCGCAGGAGGCCGAGATCCACCATGGCCACAGCCACCAGCTTTCTTTGCTCCCCCGGTCGTTCCCTTGTCCCGGCGCCGTACCCCGCCGCGAGCATGTAGTAGCGGTCGGCAGGCGAGCAGTCGTCAAACGCCATCAAGCGCGCCGGCAGCGGCTTTGCCGTACCCATGGTCCAGTGCTCGGGCCGATCGAAGACGGGATCAGGGTAAGGCCAGATCTCGATTCCGCGAGTCACGCAGAAATCGGCGAGACCCATGAAGGCGCTTTCCACTGCAAGCCCACGCCCCAGCCTGGCGCGCTTGAAAGCTTCAGCGCGAACGAGAAGTCCGCCGGTAAAGGTTGCACCTTCAAAAAGAGTGAACGAGGGATCGCCGCCAAGCGGCAGAACTATTCTTCGCATTCGCCCACCGACCACCTCCGCGGCCGGCTGAAGGCCATCGATGTCCGCGTTGTTGAGCGCCGAGAGCATGCCGGCAAATGAATCCGCTCGGATTCCGATGCCGGAGTGAATCATCAATATCGCTTCGTCAACCAACTCTTCAATCTCCTGGTCGAGTGCTTCAGAATCCTCGATGGAGAGATCGATATTTCGCAGGGAGAACCTGCCCGCCGTCGCTGGCAGGCTTACGCCATCACGATTCAAGACAATGACGTGATGAACCGCATCAATCGCGGCGAGCGACTCCAGCGTTACTTGAAGATCCGTTGCAAAGCGGCCATCAACGATGGCTACGACACGACGTGCGCGGGTGTCGGTCCGGCGCGGCGCCAGATATCGTCTCGAGTCCGCGTGAAACGAGGACCATACTCGCCGAACCTCCGCCTGCGATTGTTGCGGCGCGGCGATCCACCCGCCAACGTCCAACGCGCCGAGCAGCGATTTGCGAAGTGACTCCGTAGTGTAGTCGAATAGTACGCGATCGTGATCGGTCTCGCGCACCAATTCCGGGATGCCTCCCGTACGCGCCGCAAGGAATGGGATCCCCCAGGCCAGCGCTTCGTAGACCGTGCAGGGAGAGTTGTCGACGGGCGACGCCATGACCGCAAGCTTCTCGCCCGAAAGCATATATGCCAGCGCTTCGGGCTGGCCCAGATTTGTCACGGTTTTCACCGGGAATCGCCACGCCCGCGAACGGTGGGCAATATACGCCAGAGCACTCATCCCGCCGCAGGTTCCAACTTTTCCAAGAAACGTTACCGAGATGTTCCGATCTGCCAACTCCTGCCGCAGACGATGAATGGCGTTGCAGAACAGTCGCAGTCCTTTTCTCTCTTCGAGGCGACCGAAGAACACGATCTGCTTCGGAGGCGTAGTGGGACCGTAGGGCACAGCCGGGAAGTGTGACGGTCCTTCACCCCGCTCTCTCAGGCGCTGCGACGGGAGGCAGTACTGCTGAACGAACGTCTGTTTCGGCAATTCGAACCCACGGCGCAGCGCCCAATCGATGAGGTATCTGCTGGGACTCCAGAGTACGTCGGCGCACTTCACACTCAAGCGCTCGGCATAATTATAGGCCGACAGCAGAAAGCTGATCGGCAGTGTCTGGTTCAGCTCGAGCACCCATTGAGATGGACTGTGAAGCGCCACGATCAGCAGCGTGTTTTGAAATGCCAAGCCGAGCTTTTTGGCGACAAGGCACAGACTTCCTTCGCCAGCGCAGTCATTGAAATGGACGACGTCGAAGTGTTTCGCGGCGAGGTACTGATAGACGAGATAAGGAGTTCCGAAGCCGCACTCCTTCAACGGACCCTCAACCGACTTCATTTCCTCGATGGAGATGAAGTCGAGATCGATGCCGAGTTCTGCGTAACGCCTCTTCCACTTACGGAGTTGAATGTCGGGAGTCCAGACACCGCCCGTGTAAAGAATGGTTACGCGGCATCCTGAGTCTTCAAGGTGTTCCGCCAGGCCGGTCATCGACGTTCCGATTCCGCCATTCTTGAATGGGCCGATGATTTCACTCGACACGATGCACACCGATGGCCGCCAGTCTCCCGCATCGCTGTTGTGCACATCCTGGAGCAGCCGATAACGCGGGCGACGCTCCCTCTCTCTTGAAAAGTCTGTCTCAAAACTTTCCCTCGCGGCAGCCCTGGTCGAATCAGCGGCCTTGCATGAGCCGATTAACGATGGGGCGTCATTTCCGAGATGCGCATCGAAGGCGACACCCGACACTGGTAGTCCGACCAGATGATGCGGAAGCTGCCAGGGAACGTCGGGGTCGGGGACGTGCGCGACCGGTGTCACTTGTCCTCGCCAGGCAATCCCCATGATCTGTGCGGTCTGATAAATGAGAACGCTGAAGCCTTCGCGCTGCAATAAGCGAAGCCCGGCGGCAACCATCGGCGAGGCCAGATCGTGAAAGACGAAGGCGCAGTCTCGATCGGCGTACGGCAGACAGGCATGGACGTCGCGCTCCGGCGCTGGCTTCTCGTGATCGCCATCGATGACGAACAGATTCCATGTTTTCCCGTAGGCCGTAGCAATCTCATGAACCCCTTCCGGACTCCGGCTGGCGGTGAGACACACGTTTGCTGACACACCACAGCCGGCGAGCGACTGGTCCACGATCGCGCGCACGTCGGGATCGGCGTGGGCGGGATCGATGACGTCGAGCTTCACTCCCGCCAACGCGAGGTGACAGGTGGACCACCCCAGCCAGCCCCCGATCTCGAGAGCCGGTTTGCCCGCGAATTGCAGCGCGATGTTGTACAGGATGGCCGCCTCATCCCGGTTCATAAAACCCATGAGGGGGAACCGGTCGTCGGCGTACCAAAGGTGCGGAACTTCGCGGCGGAGATGCTTCCACGGATGGCTGGAGCGATCGCCCACCCGCATGCGAGGAAAATGTGCGTCCGGCACAACCACGCTCAAGCCTGGCGAAACGTAATCTCTGTCTGGGAATGGAGAAGGCATTCGATCTTAGACGCAATCCCACAAGTAGACTGGCCGGGGCGTCATACTAGCCTAGTTACTTCACTGGATTTAGTTGGTTTTGGCAGAGGCAAGATAGCACGGGGAGTTTTGAGAATCCAGGTGGACTGCTGGACATGGACTGAAGCGCTGGCAGAGGCCTTATCTGCTTTAGCGACATCTGTAATGTGTGCTTCGGGCGACTTAAAATCCGTTGTCGAGAAGATGACCAAAGCGCCGACAAGTCGGCGCACTCCAAATCACGCGCATGACGCGCGTGTCGATTGCACAATCTCGAGAAACTGACGCGCTCGCTCGGTGATTAATGCGCTGTTACCTTCACGCAAAGCTTTGGGATCGACGAGATCGGCGCCCACGCCCAGGGCCATCGCTCCGGCTTTGATAAAGTCGGCCGCCGTTTTCAGGGAGACCCCGCCGGTGGGAATTAATTCAATCTGTGGCAGAGGAGCTTTTAATGCTCTTAGGTAACTGGCGCCGCCGACGGCGCCGGCCGGAAAAACTTTCACAGCGTCTGCTCCGGCTTTCCAAGCTCGCACCACCTCAGTCGGTGTCAGAGCGCCGGGAAAAATCGCCACGTCCTGTTCGCGGCAGAAGCTGATCGTTTCTTCGTTGAGTGCCGGACTGACGATGAACTGCGCCCCGGCCTGAATGCATGCTTGAGCCGTTTTCGGGTCGAGCACGGTGCCTGCTCCAATCAATGTTTCCTCGCCGTACTCGCCGGTTAACGTCCGGATCACGCCAATCGCGCCGGGAACGGTCATGGTTACTTCGAGAACATCGAGGCCGCCGGCCTTCAGCGCCGCAACCGCGTGCAGCGCCTGGTCAGACGACTCGGCCCGCACCACCGGTATCAAGCCCGTGTCACGGATGCGTTGGAGAACTTCGGTCCTGTTCATAATTTGGAGTGCGGTGGCAAGCGAAGCGCGACACCGCTTTGGATCTTAGAGTATTCAGGACTTGAACAGCGGACAATATCCAAAGCGCCGTCGCCGCTTCGCTCTGCCGGCGCACTCCAAAGGTTCATCTATCCACCCGTGCCGTTCCGCCTTTCATCACTTTCTCAACTTCGCTCAGCGTGGCCATCGTCGTGTCACCTGGAGTGGTCATCGCCAACGCACCATGCGCGGCGCCGCAATCGACTGCCCACTGTGGCCCTTTGCCGGCGAGGAAGCCATAGATCAATCCTGAAGCGAAAGAGTCGCCGCCACCAACCCGGTCCAGAATTTCCAGGTTCTCGCGAGTGGTCGCTTGATAGAATTTGCCATCGGCAAAGCAGACCGCGCCCCAATCGTTCACGGTCGCCGTCCGGGCATGGCGTAACGTCGTGGCGACAACCTGGAAATTGGGAAACTCGTGAGTCGCGCGCTCAATCATTTTCTGAAAGTTACCAGCCTCGAGTTTTGAGTGTGCATCATCCAGATCGTCAACTTCAAAACCCAGAGCCGCGGTGAAGTCTTCTTCGTTGCCCAGCATGACGTCGATTAAAGGCGCCAGTTCGCGGTTGACTGTACGCGCACTTTCCGATCCGCCGATGTCTTTCCAGAGCGAGGCGCGATAATTCAAGTCATATGAAATGATCGTGCCATGCCTCCGGGCGGCGGTCATTGCTTCGTGGGCCACGTGTGGCGTCGTCTCGGACAGGGCGCAGAAGATTCCGCCCGTATGAAACCAGCGGACACCTTCGTCGCCGAAAATGCTTTCCCAATCGATGTCCCCGGGCTTCAGTTGTGAAACCGCTGTATGGCCACGATCGGAACAACCCAGGGCCGCTCGCACGCCAAAACCGCGCTCGGTAAAATTCAATCCATTGCGGACACTGCGGCCAACGCCGTCAAAATCCACCCATTTGACGTGTGATTGATCGACGCCGCCCTGATAAATGAGATCCTGCACCAGACGGCCTACGGGATTCTCAGCCAGCGCGGTAACGATGCTGGTCTCCATCCCGAAACAACGCCGCAGGCCGCGGGCTACGTTGTATTCGCCGCCGCCCTCCCAGACCTGGAAGTTACGCGTTGTATGGATGCGGCCTTCACCGGGATCGAGCCGCAGCATGACTTCGCCCAGGCTCAGAAAATCCCAGCGGCACTTCTCTTTGGATTTGATACTAAGGCTCATTCCAATCGAGACATTGGTTTAGGGTCGGGCTACTGCCCGACCAGAGCGGGCGGTAGCCCGCTCCTAAACGACCTGGGTGAGAAAATCTTCGCGAATAGGCGAGAAGATATCTACGAGAATCACTTCCTCGTCGAGCATTGTCGCCCCATGCCACGTGCCCGGCGGAAAGTGCAGCACATCACCGGCCTGAGCGATGCGTTGTTCGTCGCCAATCGTAAAGAGTACGCGGCCGCGCTCAATAATTGTTATTTGTTCGTGAGGATGACCATGCGCGGGAGTTATGACGTTTGGCGCAAAGCGCAGGCGACAGATCATCAGGTTTTGCCCAACGATCATTTGTCGCTCAATGCCTGGCTCTAATTGTTCGACCGGAATGCGGCTCCAGTCCGTGTGCTGTGGTTGTAATTCTTTGATGGCTTCCATTTGCATCGTTCCCTTATTCGAGCGGTTTTGCTGACTGCGTGAGCTCAATAACTAAGCGCCAGGTATTAGCCCGGTTGGGCGCCAAACGCAAATCCCGCGATTCATAAACCAGGTGTAGTGGGATTGCTCCCCGCGCCCCACGTCCTAAAGCCGTGTCTCCTGTGGCCAGCAGCGATATTTTCAACGGCCAATCGGCCCGGTCAGTCACTGACAGGCTGGTGCGATCGGGAAGGTCACTGAAGTTGTCCGTGCGCGAGCCGTTGGTTAGCGACGATTCATTCTGCGCAGCGGTTGTCGGAACTGCTATCCACCAACGACTGATTGTAATGGGTTCCGTTGACTTGAGAGTTTCATCGCGAGTCAGGGTAGATCCATCCAGATGCCAGATTACATCGCTGGTGATGTGTGGATCGACGAGCTGCCCGGCTTTGCCTCCGATCAGGGCCCAGCGCCGCCAAACCACTCGCAATGATTTGCCGTCACTCCCTGGTTCGATCTTATCCGCGCCGTCGGCTGCTGCGATTACGCGTCCGTCGGCCAGTTCAAGAAACGGCACCATCGCGGGATAGACTCGCTCAACTGGATTGGCAAATCCGGGCAGTCCATGCGGCGCCGGTAAGTAGTCAGCGATGCCGGGCTTCGTGCCCGTGGTGATTGGGAGAGTGAAATAGATTGGCCCCTGCCGTACCAGCCAGACTCCGGCCGGCCGATCGCCCTGACGAAAGAAAACAAATCGGACCAGGTCAGGTCTTTTGATCTTGCTCGAAAATTGGTCGATGCTTTCATCGCGCATCGCTTGTATGAATCGTTCGTGGGCCAGCGCGCCTTTGCCAAAAAAGTTTATCGTCTGTTGCCATTCGCGGTCGCGGGTGATGTAGGAATAGTTGCCGCGACCGAAAGCAAAAACGGAGAGCACGTGCGCCTTGTCGTTATAGTCATGCCGCAGCCAGTGCCACGCCTGGTAATAAGCACTGGCTAGCTCTGACAGGGGCGCCGGACGGAATTCCGGATGCGCCGCCAGAAAGCCGACAATCTCGAGCGTGTCCATGTAACTAACGACACCCATGCTGCGGCCCCAGGCATACCCGTAACCGTCGGGCAGGACCAGGTCCCACCACAAGCGCATCTGCTCTTTCAACGAAGGTCGGACCGCATCGAGAATGTCTTTTCGATCGGCAGCTTCCGCAGCTTCCCAGACGAACCGCGCATATTCGTTTGAGTAGCGATCGAAGCGACCTGTGGGCGGAGCATCGTCGGAAAAAATACCATTGTTAAGGAAAGGCCGGGCCGCCCGCGTGATCACACCGTCAACCAACGCCCGATCTCTGAGTAGGCCAAGTTGATAACTGGCACTGGCGATGCGCGCGGCCACTCCCAAATAGTTTTCCGGCAAGTTGATGACCTGTTGGGTGTTTGGATCGTAAAAGGCGGAAATGTTGAGGAAGCGTCGCCACTGCGCCCGCTGTTCTTCATTCAGACTCTGCCAGACCGGGTTGGTGTCCAGGTTCTTGCCGAAAAACCGCAGCGCCAGTACTCCGTACAATTGCGAGAAACGCGTCCCCTTCAAACGGTACTCAAGTAAACCAACCTGGCCCACCTCGCGGGCGAGATCGTGATCGCCGAGTTTGCTTCTCTGCGTCAACGCGGCATACGCCCCAACAGAGTTCATAAAGCTACCCCAGGTATATTCACCCGTCGTGCCGGCGCCAAAAATTTTGTCGGGCGCGGGATCGTAAGACTTGATCTCGTTGAGGTGGGCGGTCATCTCATGGGTGAAGAAGTCCGTGACTTCCTGGTCGAACGATGATGTTTCAATACTGGCGGGCGCTGACGAGCGCGCGGTTTGCGCACTGAATGTGATGCTCGAAGTTAGCACCACGCTAAGCGCCAAAGGCGCGAAATGTAATAGCCTGGGCCATCGGCCCAGGTAGGAGCAGTTGAATATCCCCAGCGCTGAAAGCGCGAAATGTGTTGGACGAAACTTAATCACTACTGATTTTGACCTTTTTTATTTCGCGCCTTCAGCGCTTACAAAATTCATTGATCCAACCCAGGGCGTTGCCCTGGGCTATTACATTTCGCGCCCTTGGCGCTGAGGCCATGAGTTTCACCACTCTTTTGGAGTGTGCCGGCAGCGCGAAGCGGCGACGGCGCATTGGATCTCGCCTTCGCGCCCAAGTGGCTCGAATTCAAAGCGGCGTCGCGCTGCCGCTTGCCGCCGCACTCCAAATCACCTCCCCAGCCAACCACCGTCAACCAACAGCACGTGACCGTTGATATAGTCGCTCGCCGATGAACACAGAAACACGGCCGCACCGCCCAGGTCGGCAGGCTCGCCCCAACGTCCGGCGGGAATTCGTTCGAGTATCTGCCGGTTGCGCGTCTCGTCCTGTTGCAAAGCTCTGGTGTTGTCGGTGCGCATGTAGCCTGGAGCGATCGCGTTCACGTTAATGTTTTTCGAGGCCCATTCATTCGCCAACGCCTTGGTCAATTGGGCCACGCCGCCTTTCGAAGCTGCATAGGCCGGCACTGTGATCCCTCCCTGAAACGAAAGTAATGACGCGATGTTGAGAATTTTCCCGCCGCCCCGTTCGATCATGTGCCGCCCGGCAAGCTGGGCCATCCGAAAGACACTGGAAAGATTTACTTCGATGACAGCTGCCCAATCCTCTTCTGAATATGCGACTGCGGGCGCGCGGCGAATCATGCCGGCATTGTTCACCAGGATATCGAGTTGGCCGAAGTGATTGAGGGTCTCTTCGATCAAAGTTTGTGGCGCAGCGCGATCACTCAGATCACCGGCGACAGCGAACGCTTTACGGCCCAGCTTCGTAACGGCTTCGCTCGTGGCATCGGGAGCGTGCGTGTTGCCATGACAAGCGACATCAGCACCTGCTTCCGCCAGCGCGATCGCAATGGCCTGTCCGAGGCCTGTCGAAGCGCCGGTAACCAGCGCGACCTGGTCATCCAGTTTGAACGCATCGAGAATCATGATCCTGGACGGCTGTGCCGCCTGATGTGCGGAAAGGCTGTGCCTTTCCGAGCGATCCATTATTTTCATCGAGGCTATGCCTCAGTTAGGCCGGGAGAGGCGCAGCCTCTCAACTTTTCTCGATGTGACGGAAAGCCAGAGGCTTTCCGCACATCAGGCGGCAAAGCCGCTTTCAGAACCCCAGGCTTTATCCTCTCACCCGGTTCGCGGGCTAGGCCTTCACCGATTTGGAACTGGTAATAATCAGACCGCTAATCATCCCAATGATTGATCCGGCGACCGCTCCCACAGCCATGTACTCCAGCAGATGCGGGCCTGATACTCTCGACAGAATTCCGGTGCACCACCCGGCAAACGATCCAAAAATGATCCCCATGAATCCAAAGCCGACTATCGTCCCGATCGATAGCGGCCTGGCTGGGACGTGCTCGACATCGGCGAGGGGTTCGATTCTTGGGACCAGCAAGTGAATGATGAGCAGCGCCGTCAAGTATGCAGTGCCGCCGATGATGAACGGAATCCTGTAATTGCCTCCGGTGACTTGCAGTATGTAGCCGACAATCACGGCCATAGTGGCGCCGGTGAACGCGCCGGCCATACCGCCAATGCCCACAACCGAACCAACTGCGCGGCGGGGAAACATATCCGAGGCCAGCGTGAAAATATTCGCCGACCATCCCTGGTGCGCCGCCGCCGCCAGTCCCACCAGCCCGACTGCTACCCACAGGCTTTTAACTCCGGAAACAAAAACTATCGGCGTCACCAGAAGAGCGCAGATCAACATCGCCGTCTTGCGCGCACGATTGATCGTCCACCCGCGCTTGATCAGGCTCGAAGAAAGCCAGCCGCCTCCGATGCTCCCGATATCCGCGATCACATAAATGGCAATCAGCGGCGGACCGATTGTGGTCAGATCAAGCCCGTGGTTCGTTCTCAGGAACGGCGGCACCCAATAAAGATAAAACCACCAGATGGGATCAGTCAGCGCTTTCCCAATCGCGAACGCCGAAGTCTGCCGGTAAGGAATTAGTTGCAACCAGGGAATCTTCGCGGCTGGTGAATCCGCCGGGTCACTCTGGATGTAGGCGAGCTCTTCCCTTTTGACCCGCGGGTGTAACTCGGGTCGGGCGTAGAGAGGTATCCAGAAAGCAAGCCACAGCAAACCGATGGCGCCGGTGATTATGAAAGCCCATTGCCAGCCGAAGTGCGTGGCAATGTACGGGACGGCGAGAGGCGCGACAATGGCGCCGACATTCGAGCCCGAGTTGAAAATGCCGGTTGCCAGGGCGCGTTCCTTCCTGGGAAACCACTCGGCTACTGTCTTGATTGCCGCGGGAAAGTTTCCCGCCTCGCCGGCTCCCAGGGCGGCCCGCGCCACACCGAAACCAAACGCAGAAGTCGCCAGGGCGTGTCCCATCGCGGCCAGACTCCAAACTGTGAGCGCCACCGAATAACCGATCCTGGTACCGAAACGATCCATCAAGCGCCCGGCGCCCAGCAGTCCGAGCGCGTAAGCGGCGTTAAAGGCGGCTACGATGTTGCCGTAATCAAGCTCGGTCCAATGAAGGGCTGCTTGCAGATCCTTCGAAAGAAGTCCCAGCACCTGCCGATCGACATAGTTGATGGTGGTGGCAAAGAATAGGAGGCCGCAGATTACCCATCGATAGCGGCCAATGCGTCCGCCCAGCGACTCGGCACTGGCGGCTACAACGGTACCGGTGAAACTGGCGCCAGCGGCTGAAGGCGGTGCCACGTCGCTCAAAGACTTGGCCGACAACACTGCTTTTTCACCCGCGACGATTTGTTCTTTCATGGTTTCTGGCTCAGCACGCTTGGCTTTGGCGCCCCAGGCTTTAGTGGCTCCGCATAGATCTTGATCAGGATCATCGTGAAGTCTTTGTTGGCGGTGCTGCGTTGGTGCGGCGTGCCGCGCGGTACTACGACCAGATCGCCTTTGTTGATTTCAAAAGTCTTGCCGTCGATGATTTTCGGACTGCGCCATTCGCCGGGCTCGACTTCTTTCGGCGTTTCGAGCTTGCCGCCCAGTACCAGCGTCGCCCCGCCCTCCAGCACGTAATAGACATCGTCCGAGGCGTCATGCAGTTCAGCAGGTGCGCCGGTCTTGTTATTTTCATGCTGTATCGCAACGCGTAACTGCATACCCGCACTGTCGATCAGCTCCTCAGTCTTGTTACCGGGCTGCAGTTTCTGCTTGAGATCATCAAGCGACTGTGACGACATGACGACGACCGGGCGGGTTGCCTCCGAGGGTTTTCGTTGAGCGGATTGCGCGGAGATAGAAATACAAACAGCGGAAACAAACAAGACTGTTCCTATTATCTGACGAATCGTTATCATATCGCGTCTCCATTTTGGAGTGCGGTGGCAAGCGTAGCGCGACACCGCTTTGGATGCGGTGGAAATTGACGGATGCAAATCTAAAGCGCCGTCGCCGCTTCGCTCTGCCGGCGCACTCCAAATCATTTGCCGTTCGATCACCTATTTGCGGCTTGACTCGAGTCCGCTGCCACTCTGATCGAAGCCGGGTTGCAGGTTCACAACTCCGAATTGCCGGTCTTCAACCTCGCGACGCGCAGCCATCATCCACACAAAGTTGATCGGATGGCCGGGCACAGAAACATTAGGGTGAAAACCTTTGGGCATTATCACCGCGTCGCCGTCTCGCACGATGCCGATGAATTCCGGTTCGTCCGGATTCGTGTAAACAAATTGCACGCCGAAGGACGGCGCCGGCATGTCGTAATAAACGTAAAGCTCCTCGAGGATCGCAGCATGTTCATGCGGCGGCCAACTGGTCCAGTGACCCGGCTCAGAGGTGGTAAAGCCGGCCAGGATGCGTCCTGCTTCAACATTTTTCCCCAGCGTAATATTCACTGTCCGCGAACTCGACGCTCCACCCGTTTTGAACTTCAGTGAGCTTTCTTTTTCGACATCCGCGTACTTTACGACCTGAAGCGGATATCTATTATCGACTTCCGCGGCACACTCCACCAGATCGACCGAGGTATCGGTGAAGATCTCTACGTTAGTATCACGGGGTAAATAAATTGAATCATATTGGCCGAGCGTGTTTGACTGGCCCTCTGCATTGATGACGCATTCGCCTGCCAGGCAGATCAGCCCCGACTCCAGAGCTCCGGTTGAAAATGTCACCGAGGGCACCTCGTGGTCGAGTATCACGCGGCCATAAACCAGGTGCTTCATTGCGCTGTTCGCCGGCGTGATCCAGGCGTGTCGGCCCTTCTGCTTGTTCGTTTGCCGAAATATCAATTGATCTTTTGTCTCTTTCCTCTGCGTGCTCATGGTTAGCCTCTTTCTTGCTGTTGCTTAAACTTCCTCTCCCTTTGGGAGAGGGTTGGGGAGAGGGCTTGACTACGGAACCACCCCAGCTACGCCCCTCTTCCCCCCGGCCCTTCTCCCAGCGGGGGAAGGGCGTATCAAAACCAACTCAATGACCCCTTATGTGACCTTTACGAGAAACTAATACCGGCCTTAGTTCTTTTTATGTTCATCGAGCCAAAGCAAATCCTCGAGCAAATAATAATTGCCATAGACGAGCGCGACGTCGCTGGGCCGCGTAACCGATCCGTGGCGCAAAACACCGGCAGGCGTCCCGTCGTCAGCGCTCACCGGCGTCAAATACCGATCGATTAGTGATTGCACGATCCGCTCAGCCTGCCGGCGATAATCAGCAGCCATGGTTTTGTCCTTAGTCAATTCAGACAAGCGCAGCAAACCGCCCGCCATGATCGCCGCTGCCGACGTATCGCGATTGCGAAAGTGCACCCCTTCGTCAACCAGGTCGTACCAGGTCACGCCATCTTCGGGCAGGTGATCGAGAACGTAGTGGGCAATTCTTTCCGCGGTCGTCAGCATTCGCGGATCTTTGGTTTCGGCCGCGGCCACCGCAAAGCCATACAGGGCCCAGGCGGCGCCCCGGGACCACGTGGTATCGGCTGCAAACCCCTGGTGCGTGTGCGTGAAAACTCTTTCGCCAGGCCGCGCGTGGTTGGGAAGTTTCACGGCCGTGGTTGGCCCGGTCCCCGAATGGAACTCCTGTCGATTGTCGCCCGGGTTGTAGTGCACCGACTGCGCCACAGAGCCGTCTGCGCGCACCAGCCAGTCGGCCGCTCTGAGCGCGTGCTTCAAACCCAGCGCGCGCCACTGCGGGTCGTTCGTTTCACGCGTTGCCCACCACCAGATTTGCAGGTTCATCATCGTGTCGATGATGGTATCGTCGCCGCCCACTTCCCACGCCGCCACCAACTCAGTCGTGGGATTGTAGAGTTGTTTTAAACGCTCAGCACCGCGCAATCCGCCTTCGCGATATTGCGGCGCCTTCGTCAAACGATAGCCATGCACGGATGAATAGTAATTGAGAAAACCCGTGTCGTGGTTCTCAGTCATTTCTTTGCCGAGCAGCCGCGCATTCCAAAGCTCAGCCCAGCGGCGAAAGCGTTCATCTCTGCTCTTGCCGTAAAGCAGCCATAACTCGCCGACCCAGAAGTTGCCGGTCCAAAAGAAGCCTTTCTGCTCTTTCCACTCGCCGGTTTGATTTTCACCTTCAGTGAAAAAGCCAAGGCCCTTATCGCGGGTCAATTCCGCGGGAGGCGTCTGTGAAATGATCGGCTCCCACTTTGTCGCCGTACGTTCGGCTGACTGCCGCAACAGTTCGATGGCCTCGGCGTAAGTCTTCGGGCGCGCGGGCTGCAGCGTGTCGGGTGGCGCGGACTGCGGGCTGGCGGCTTTCGAGATGATTGTTAACTGCGCCGGTTGCGTCAGCCGCCGACTCGTCTCGCGGGCGAGTTCGACAAAAGCATCAAGCGTCTTTGGCGTCGTCTCGGGCAAGACGAGCGTGCCATAACGGAATCGGCTGTCGGCTCCCGCCGCGTCGGTGGTCAGGTTGTCGCTGTTCTCCTGATCCCAGACGCCGAGCACATACCAACTCGCCTTCCCATTTATGAACTGCGGTTGCACCAGAAGGTTGAGCGAATCGTCGCTGGCGACTTTGCTTTCGCGACCTATTGCTATGATCGCCAGCCCGAGATTTTGGTCAGGAAGATTGTGGATGGCAGTAGCGGGCGGCCCTTCTTCTTCCACCTGATGTCCCCACCATGCGCGTACCAAAGCGGGCTCGGTTGCAGTTGGTTCAAAGACTTTCTCTTCCAGGCCGGGATGCCGCACCACTCCGGTCACCAGCGTCAAGCCCTCTGCGCCTTCTAACGTGACGCGATGTTCGAATCCGTGCTTGCCCGCCCATTGCGTCATGCGGCTGGTGAGATTTACTTCCCGGCCGCCGACTTTCCATCCTTTGTAAGTTAGTTCGACGATGACGCGCACCGGGCCGGCACTGATGATTCGCCACTTGCGTTCGGCCACATCGGAAACCTTCACGACCTTGCCGTCAACCAGAGCGGCTACCGCACCGATCCCGATCGCATCGCCAATCCGGTAAATATCGCGACCCAGGGGCGATTCCCAATGGTAGACATACTCCGGCGCGCCAAACATTTCGAGATAAAGGCCCGGCCGGCGTTTGCCGAAGATATCGATCGCGTTGCGCTTGTCAAAATAAATTCGCCAGGCGTTGGCTTCTGATTCCCAGGCGAGGCCGTCGAACTTCATCGTGAATTTGGCGGCGGTACGCTTCGGGTAATCACCACGCAAGCGCTGTATGTTGGCAGTTTCGCCGTAGGCTATCGTCACGATACGAGTCTGTTTTGGTTTCAGTTCGATCTGAAACGCAAGCTCGTCGTATTTGTTATCTCCATCCAGGTCGTCGGCCTGCGAAGGCAATTCGATCGTTTGCAAAGTCCGCGCGTCTTCTTCGAGCGTGGACGCATCACTGGTGGTGACGATTACATCTCCCGCTTTGAAATCGGGAGCAATACGTTTCAGGTCGGCGACGCTGACGACGATGTTTTCATGCAACCGCAGTTGGTCGGTAGGATTCATGATCGAAAGTTTCAGTACCTTGACCCGCGGCCCAGCCCAGGCGGGCGTGGCTGCCATAACCAGGAAGATCACACCACACCACAGTTGGCCCATCACTCTATTCAAATGATTTTTCGAACGTGGCAAAGCTGAGTACTCCGACCTCTCATTCTCACCCGGTTTCAACCGGATGATCAGCGGCTGCTTATTTACCGTGAACCGTTTCAACGGTTTACCTGCGGTCCAGACCAATCAAAAACCGTTGAAACGGTTCGGGTCTTTTTGAGAAGACTCTTCACCGGGCCGAAGCCACGGTGTGAATGAGATGGCAGACTCACCATTTCAATCTTCAACCTTCAATCTTCAATCTTCAACCTTCAACCTTCAACCTTCAATGCTCAGTCGCATTACGAATCGAGCTCTTGTCATGGGCACCGGAGTGGAAAGCAAAAGCTTCTGGCCACGCTCCTGACGCTCCCCCTTATCCACCGCGCCGGGCGGGCCCGGGGCGGTCAGTGTGTTCGTTTCGATTACGGCCTGAATTGTGCTCTGAATTTGTTTCGGCCTCCGCAGCTCATTTGGCTGTTCGATTGTTGGATCGATCAGCAGTTTCACTCCGCCAGCCTTGATGCTGAACCGGTTGCCGCTTTCTTTCTCGATGCGGTTGTCAGCGTGCAGCAGAAAAGTCAGGACCGCAGGCTTTGTCGTTTCCACTTCGTCAGAAACGGTGAAGCCTACACCGTAGCTGTACACGAACTCCCGCACAAACTTCTTCAAACCCAGTTCCGGTCCGTAGGCCGCAGTCGCATCGCCCCGCACGATGACCTGATTCTGCTCGACCTTTACTTCGCTGATGCGGATGCGATTCAAGAGTTCGTAAGACACTTCGGCAAATACGTCGTGACCGTCGCCCTCTTTTGCCTGGCCTTTGCCGTTGACCAGCAAAGTGTTGTGATGCTCGGTCATGGGCAGGCCGGCATAGCCGGTATCCCCGGTCAGATACTCACCGCGCGCAAAAATGATGAAGCTGTTCGCATCGGGATGCGCGTGGCCGGAGGATAAACGCCAGTCTGGAAACTGTTGCAATAAAGATTCTGTATGGTGGCCTTCCGGCGGGCCGCACTTAAAGGCAAAGGCGGTCGCCTTCTCTGACCAATCGCTGCGCCAGTAGAAAACATCGTGGTCTGGAAAGTAGTGCCGGGTGGGTTGTTTCTCGATCGGCACCGGTTTGAGGTTGGCGTCGTACCAAACCAGCGACCAAAAGTCTTCCGCGTTAACTTGACCAAGTCGCTTCAGCCATGCGGCAACACCCTGCGCCTCGCCGCTTTGGAAGTGTTGCGCCAGGCGATAGAGCAAGTTGTAGTTCGTATGAAAATGGCCCTGCGGATGAGTGCGTGGGTACTCCTCGCCTTTGCCTGCGCGTGTCAGGGGACCTTCGAAGATGTCACCAAAATCAAAGACGTAATTGCCCCCCGGCAGCATTGAGTGCGCGACATACTGGTGCATCAGACGAAACCCGGCGCGGTCGTAAAGGTCCTCGCCGGTCGAGTGGGAGTGGGCGTCGAGATAATGGACCAGCCACGGGGTCGAGAAGATCCAGTATTCAAAGCCTTCGTAATAATAACCGTCCTGCGAATACGTCGCCAACACGCGATCGTAGATCGCCCGCGTCAGGCTGGCCCAGCCGGGCGCTTCGGGAGTCTCGTCGTAAAGCGCATAGGCAACGACTCCTAAGCCCGTGATGGGAATGAAAGTGTGATTCTGGCTATAGGCGAAAGTGCGACCCGGCTTCGGTTTGAAATAGTCAGCCATCAGGCGCGCTTGTTTGATGAGTTTGTCGCGATACCGCACGCGCTCTTTTTCGCTGAGGTCGTGATATAGCAAGTCATAACCCCAGGCCAGGCCGTAAAGCAGATGACCCGCAGCCAGGTCCACATTCGGCTTGTTATTGGCATAACCCCAGATGTCGTAACTGACGGCCGCATCCATATACTTGCGGGCAGCGTTGAGATATTTCTTATCGCCTTCAATCTTGTACACGAAAGCCGCTTCCGCGATCGCGATGCCGACGTCATTCTGCTGGCGGCGCTGCTCCGCAGGTGGAGGCGGCGGGTCGGCGCCAAGAGCCCGCACGTGGCTGATTGCTCGCTGCCAAAGTTCACGGTGCGAAGTGCGAGCGCGTTCGCGCAATTCACCAAGTTCTCTGTCCGTGACGTAAACGCGTGGATGAACGCCCAACAACCCAGGCTGCACAGCAGACTTGCGCGTTCGCATCAACTCGATCAGCGGGTGCTCGCCCTTGAGCTTCTTGTTTGCAGTCCGCTCTTGCTCCAACTCACGCGCATCCTGGGCTAGTAGCGGAACCACCGGCAAGGTACACGAAGCGAGCGCCAGCACGATGACTAACAAGCGCCCAACGAATTTGGAGTGCGGCGACTTGTCGCCGCTTTGGATTTGGAGCAGTGCGCTCTTC
>DASXRU010000041.1:0-8547 GCA_036506395.1 Pyrinomonadaceae bacterium
TGTGGCGGCATCGCTCGCCGGGCGGCGCGGAATCGTGCGCATCGCTCCGGGTGGGAGCGAGGCCCAAATCGTGGTAGCCGGCATGAATGTGGTAGGACTGGCTTTTGGCCCATTAGGAGAGATGGTTGTAGCGACGAATGATGCGGTGTTCAGCTTGCGGTTGGGCATTCACGGCGTGCTATTGAAGGATGCTGAATGAGATTCGAAAGGGAACATGAACTACGGAAGGTTCGTTTTTGACACTGATAATAGCGCATGTTACTTTGACGGCTGCTTGCAAATCAAACTGATCTCTTTGCTCATTTCATAATGGGAAACTTTGGCAGTCACAGTATTCCAGAATTCATCTTTCAGATGGTGGCCCTCATTTTCTCTTTGTCCGTGCACGAGTCAGCGCATGCCTGGATGTCGAGCAGGTTCGGCGACGACTTGGCTCGTTCCCAGGGCCGTATCACACTGAATCCCCTGGCCCATGTAGATCCCATAGGTACCCTACTCTTTCCCGCGATTGGATTCTTTACAGGCGCGAGGCTGATTGGTTGGGCCAAACCCACTCCAGTTAATCCGTTGCGCTGGCGCAACAAACGGGTGGCCAATTTCTGGGTCTCGGCCGCGGGTGTGATTTGCAATTTCATTATCGCCATAATCTCGGGGATAGGTATTCGCGCCCTATATACTGCCGACGTAATCGTCGTTTCGGATCGAGGTGGGCTTGTGCCCGCCTCCAGCTCAATGATTGCCATAGGCGCGGTTGAACTTTTGATGGTTTTCTTTACTTTGAACGTGGCCCTCGGAGTATTTAACCTGATTCCCATACCGCCGCTCGACGGGAGCAAGATTCTGCAGAGCATTCTTCCCTCGAGTTTTGATTCAGCCTTCGAATCGCTCGAACGATTCGGTTTTCTTCTCCTGTTTGTCGCTGTGTTTACGGGAGTGCTTGGCGTTATTTTTCGCATTGTAATGCCACTTGCCTGGCATCTTGTCTTTCTCGGTGCACCTATCGAGTTCGCATGAAAAGAATCTTCAGCGGTGTAAAGCCATCGGGCCCGCTTCATCTGGGCAATTACCTGGGCGCACTGCGAAACTGGGTCGAGCTACAGCGCGAATACGAAAGCTTCTTCTGCATTGTCAATCTGCACGCGATAACTGTACCGCAGAATCCCCAGGAGTTGAGGGAAAGAACGAGAGAAACCGCCCGCCTCTATCTGGCTCTGGGAATCGACCCTCAGGTGTCCACCATCTTCGTGCAATCGGATGTTGCTGAGCACTCGGAACTCACCTGGCTGCTGAACTCCGTCGCGCGTATGTCGGAACTGGAGCGTATGACGCAATTCAAGGACAAAGCACGAAAGCAAACCGAGAATGTCGGAGTTGGCTTGTTTGATTACCCGGTGTTGATGGCCGCTGACATCTTGCTTTACCAGACCGATCTCGTGCCTGTCGGCGAAGATCAAAAGCAGCATCTCGAACTGACCCGTGATTTGGCGATCCGCTTTAACCGTGACTTTGGCGAGACGTTTCGCGTGCCCGACGCTTTCATTCCGAAACTGGGCGCGCGGATCATGTCGCTATCCGACCCGTCTAAGAAGATGTCGAAATCCGATGAAGAAAACGATGCCGGTTGTGTGATGTTGCTCGATGATGCCCAGAGCGTAGAACGCAAGTTTAAACGTGCCGTGACCGATTCAGGCATAGCGATACGTTTTGATGATAAGCGGCCGGCAATCACCAATCTTCTAAGCATCTACCAATTGTTGACGGGAAAAGGTCCAGCCGAAATCGAGGAGCAGTTCAGCGGCAAAGGATACGCAACTCTGAAGCAGGAGCTGGCTGAGGTCACCACGGCATTTTTGCAGCCGCTGCAAGAGCGCGCCCGGGCCATTGATAATGATAAACTAGACGAAATTCTGGGACGCGGCGCGACGCGGGCAAGGGCTATCGCGCGGGTAACGCTGGACACAGCAAAGGCCAGGATGGGCATCATCGGCGCGACGAAAGGTTGAGATGAAGATAGACGAGACGGCAGAAATCGAGTTGACGGCGCTGGCTGCCACGGCCCCGCCAGTAGGTGCGACTACAATAAATGTTGCCGGCGCCAGCCCGGAGATTTCTTCTAACCAGGATGGCGAAGACCTGAAAATAGTTTTAGGCGAATTCGCCGGCCCACTCGACCTGCTGCTCCATCTTATTAGGCAGGAGCAGGTGAGCATCTACGACATACCGGTGGCGCGAATCACCGAAGAGTACCTGCGCTACCTGCAGCTCATGAAGGACCTGGACATCGCCCTTGCGGGCGATTTTTTAGTGATGGCTTCAACGCTGATCGATCTGAAGTCACGCATGCTGTTGCCGCGGGATCCGCTTGCGGAAGGTGAAGAGGAAGAGACTGATCCGCGCGCTGAGCTTATCAACCGGCTGCTGGAGCACGAGAAATTCAAGGCTGCAGCGCAAATGCTCTGGTCACGCGCCACGGTCGAGCGGGCGGTTTTCGCGCGCGCCGAGCTGGAAACGGACAAACAGAACCCGGAAGTTGCAGTCGGACTCTTCGATCTTCTGACTGTGTTTCAGAAGATCCTCGCCCGCCATAAAGAAGAAGTCCTAATGGAAATCGAGCGCGAAGAGATCAGCATGGCGGATATGATCGATCGGTTGCGAAACATGGTCCGTTCAGCCGGAGAATTAAACCTTATTAAGTTTTTCGAGCACGCGCGTTCGCGCCGTGAACTAGTGCTGGCATTCCTTTCAATACTCGAGCTGGTGCGGGCTAGCGAGATTTCACTTATTCAGCGCGAAACGTTTGGCGAGATTATTGCGCGCAGTATGGGCTGACAAACATGAAAGCAAAAGAACAGCGAGCTGAAGAAGCCTCCCACCCGGTCAGTGGGATTGAAGTTGTTGAGGGCGCCGGCGCGTTAGACCAGTTGCCGCTGGAACGCGAAGATGAGCCTTCAGGATTATCGGGTCAGATCACGGTGAACGCCTCGGAGTTGGCGGCGGTAAGCGAAGCGCTGATCTTCGTCGCCGACGAACCGATTAGTGCCAGGACGATATCTGAGGTCTTGAGAATCGGGCAGGACCAGGTCCAGGTCGCAATCGATCAGCTGGCGGAAGAGTTCAACGCCCGTAACGGCGGGTTGCACCTGCGCGAGATTGCCGGCGGCTGGCAACTGGCGACGCGCCCGGAACACCACGAGCATATTCGTGCTTTCTTGAAGTCGCGCCCCAGCGCGAAGCTCTCCCTCGCTTCTCTGGAGACACTCGCCGTGATCGCTTATAAGCAGCCGATTACTGTCCCTGAGATTCTGGAGATTCGCGGCGTGCAATCACCTTCGGCGGTCAAGACTTTGCTCGACAAACGGCTCATCGTTGCCAAAGGTCGCAAAGAAACAATTGGCCGCCCGATGATGTACGGCACTTCAAAGGAGTTCTTGATTCAGTTCGGCCTGAAAGATTTGTCAGAACTGCCCAGCATCGAGGATTTCGAAGATCTGGCGGGTGGTGCGTCTTGACAACAGCTTGAGGTAGTTAACGGGCAGTAGGCAGTGGACTGGGTTACTGCTTGCTGCCTCTTGTTATGGAATCGCGTCTCCAAAAATTGATTGCTGAAGCGGGCATTGCTTCGCGCCGTCATGCCGAAGAACTGATCACGGCCGGCGAGGTCACGGTAAACGGCAAAGTCGTGACGACGCTGGGGACGAAAGCCGATCCTGAGCGCGATCACATCAAAGTGCGCGGCCGTTTGATTAATCCTCGGCTGGACGCGCGGCAGAAAGTTTATGTCCTTTTGAATAAGCCCAGGGGTTACCTTACGAGCCTTGCCGACCCGGAGGGCCGTCCGCTTGTCACTGAGCTGATTCCCGCATCCCTGGGACGCCTGCATCCAGTCGGCCGGTTGGACTTTAATACTGAGGGGCTTTTGCTGTTAACGAACGATGGGGACTTCACGAATTTCATCACCTCAGCACGCAACAAAGTAAAGAAAGTGTACGAAGTCAAAGTTAAGGGACTACCCTCTGACAAAGGCATCGAGCGTTTACGGCGCGGAATTACCCTTGATGACGGAGTTCGGGCGGCGCCGGTGGAAATCAAAGAGACCGGCGCAACCGGGACAAACGTCTGGTTTGAAGTTATGTTGCATGAGGGCCGCAATCAGCAAATCAGGCGCATGTTTGAAGCCATTGGACATTCAGTTGTAAAGCTGCGGCGCAGTGCGATTGGATTCTTGAGGGATGAAAAACTCGCGACAGGCCAATGGCGTTTGCTAACCAGCGGCGAAGTTGGGCGCCTCATGCGCACGCCGCGCAAGCCGGCTGCATCGCGGCCGAAAGCAAGGACCGCTGTTCACGGTGGTCGCAGTCGTTGAGGTACAATGGGGTTTGATTAATCGAGTTTCGGGTTTCGAGTTTCGAGTTGGCAGGACTTCGATCTCGTCTGCCCGGAACTCGAATCTTTGTGATGAGCGGGAAAGGGAGCCGGGATGGAGTTTGAGCTGAGCGAAGAGCAGCAGCAGGTAAAGATGAGCGTGCGCGAATTCGCCGAAGCTGAAATCGCGCCGTACGTCATGGAATGGGACGAAGCTCAGCACTTTCCCATCGAACTACAGCCAAAGTTAGCCGGCCTGGGATTGCTGGGAAGCATCTTCCCGGAAGAATATGGGGGAGCAGGACTTGGTTATGTCGAATATGCAACCATAATTGAAGAACTTTCGCGCGTGGACGGCTCGGTGGGAATCTCTGTGGCAGCGCATACGTCGCTTTGTTCAAATCACATCTACGAATTCGGCACTGAGGAACAGAAGCAGAAGTTTTTGATCCCGCTCGCGAGCGGTCAACACCTCGGTGCATGGGGTTTGACGGAACCGAGCGCGGGGTCGGACGCTTCGGGAACGCGCTCGATCGCAGTGCGCCAGGATGGTGGCTGGGTTGTTAACGGCGGGAAGAACTTCATTACCCATGCTATTCACGCCGACACTTGCGTCGCTGTTGCGTCGACCGACCGCACTAAGGGGAACAGAGGAATCACTGCTTTCATTTTTCAGAAGGGCACAAAAGGGTTTTCGCCGGCGAAGAAGGAAAACAAGCTCGGGTTGCGCGCGTCTGAAACCGCCAGCGTCGTATTTGAAGACTGTTACGTGCCGGACGAAAGCCGGCTCGGAGAAGAAGGCATGGGCTTTATCAATGCCATGCAGGTACTGGATGGCGGCCGCATTTCCATAGCGGCGTTGGCAGTCGGCATGGCGCAGGGCGCTTACGAATCCGCGTTGCGTTACGCGAAGGAGCGGGAACAATTCGGCAAGCCTATAGCCGAGTTCGAGGCGATCCAATTCAAGCTGGCCGATATGGCGACCCAGATTGATGCCGCGCGGCTGCTGATGTATCGCGCCGCGTCTTTCAAGGATCAGGGAAAGAAAGTAACGAAAGAATCGTCAATGGCAAAGCTCTTCGCTTCGGAAATTGGAGTGCGAGTATGTGAAGAAGCGATCCAGATTCACGGTGGCTATGGTTACACGAAAGACTATCCCCCTGAGAAATACTGGCGCGATTCCAAGTTGTGCACTATTGGCGAAGGCACGTCCGAGATTCAGCGAATAGTTATTGCGCGAGAGATATTGAAGCAACATGGTTAGATCGGGAGTTTTCAGTCCAGAGCTGCGCCTTATGGCGGCGGGTGTTAGGACGGGCCCAGGGTCTAAACGTGCCTCTGAGGACAGATGAGTTTGGTGGCTGAGAACGTTTCACTCGCCGATGCAATTGCCGCCGGTGATTCGCGCGCCATCGCGCGGGCTATCTCTAGAGTCGAAAACGGCTCGCCGGACGCCGCTGAACTAATGAAGGCGATCTTTCCGCGCACTGGTCGGGCTTTGATTGTTGGTATTACCGGTGCGCCGGGTGCAGGCAAGTCATCGCTGGTTGACAAGCTGGCAATGGCATATCGGCAGCGCGGCGAACGTGTTGGCATTATCGCAGTGGATCCTTCAAGCCCTTTTTCCGGTGGTGCGATTCTGGGTGACAGGATCCGCATGCAGGCGCTAGGTTTGGATCATGGCGTTTTTATTCGCTCCATGGCCACGCGGGGAAATCTGGGGGGCCTGGCGCGCGCCACAGTGGACGCCGTAGCCATTCTCGACGCCGCCGGTTTTGAAAAGATCATTGTCGAAACAGTTGGCGTGGGACAGGACGAAGTTGAAATCGTGAAAACCGCGGACGTGTGCGTGGTTGTACTTGTGCCCGGAATGGGCGACGATATTCAAACCATCAAGGCCGGCATAATGGAAATCGGTGATATTTTCGTGATCAATAAGGCCGATCGCGAGGGTGTGCTGCGAACGGAAAGAGAGCTGGAAGCGCTGCTTGGGTTGGCGACGCGCGAAGATCAATGGCAGCCGCCGATCGTGAAGACAGTAGCCACGGAGAATCAGGGAACCGGGGACCTGGCAGCCGCGATCGATAGTTATCGGGATTTCCAACAAGGCGCGACAAAAACCAGCGGCCGCCGGAGGGCGATTGCGCGTTGGCGAATACTGGAGTTGCTGCAAGAGCGGTTGTTGGCGCAAACCCTTGACGGAAAGTCTGCATCAGAAACACTCGACCAGTTGGCCGCAGAAGTTGCCATGAAACAGCGCGATCCCTACTCGGCGGTTGAGGAGTTGATGAAACAGCGCTCCGGGCAGGTACAAACTCTGCCCCTACAGAAATGAAGATCGACCATATCGGCATTGCCACCAGAGGGATTGCAGAGGCTAGTTCGTTTTGGTGTGAAACGCTGGGCATCAAGAGTTTCGAGACCGAGGAGGTAAAAGAGCAAGGCGTGCGCGTGGCCATGCTCCCCGTAGGCGAATCGCGCATCGAACTGCTTGAGGCTACCGGGGATGATTCGCCTATAACAAGTTTCTTAGAAAAGCGGGGACCGGGCATTCATCACATTGCTCTGCGTGTTAGTGATATTCGAATGGCCCTGAACCAACTGAAAGCGGGCGGGGCTCGTTTGATTGATGAGACACCACGCACAGGCGCCGGCGGTTGCCTGGTAGCATTTATTCATCCATCGGCGACAGGCGGCGTGCTTGTCGAACTGGTGGAGCAGGCTAATACAGAATAGGAATTGAAAGGACTGGAATTAATCTTGACTTCAACAACAAAAGCTTGGATAGCAGCGGCGGTCGGAATAGTTTTCGCGGCAGGTCTGATCGGGTGGCAGATAATGGCGCGGCGCGCCAGGGTAGTTAACCTTACAGCTGACGACATGGCCTTGATCGCGGCAGACCAGGCGCCGCAAACGCGGGCGCGGCTGGCTTCGGATGAGGCGGCACGCAAAGACTTCGCGAAAAACATCCGTGAACTTTTGGCGGTGGCCGAAGAAGCGCGGACGAAACCGATCCCGGTGAAAACCCGGAATGCCGATGGCACGTGGACGGAGCTGAAGCAAAAGGATTTCAAGGGTACCTTGAAGACGGTCGAGCAGCCGGTTGCAGATCGCCCCGAGATGAAACGTCAGCTGGAACTGATGCGCGCACTTGTCATTTCCCAGAACTACCTGTCATCGCAGTCTCAGGGCGCGCCCGGGCCGCCGCCGGCGAATAATATTTCCGATGCGGAGGTTGAAGCCTTCTTCAAAGAGCCAGGGCAGGAGGAGCGATTCAATCAATTCATAAAGGACGCTCAGGCGCGCAACCCGCAATTGTCCGGTTCACAGATACCCGACGAGCAACTGAAGCAGGCGAAACAGCAGCTGGGCCAGGTTTTGATCGGTGCGCGTAAAGGAGCCGCCGCCGGCATTGACAAGAAGCGCAACGTGCAACTGCAGATCATGCTGCAGGAAGCTCGTGCGCTTGCCTCGGCGTACGCGGATGAGATTCTCAATCCGGAAAAGAATCCGAGCATGAAAGCGACGGATGCTGAAATCGCGGCTTATATTGCCAAGCATCCGGAACTCGATGAAAGCCAGGCGCGGGCAAAAGCCGAAGACGTACTGAAACGCGCCCGCGCCGGTGAGGACTTCGCCGCCCTGGCGAAACAGTACTCTTCCGATCCCGGCAGCAAAGACAAGGGAGGCGATCTGGATTGGTTCGGACGTGGAAAAATGGTCAAAGCATTTGAGGACGCTGCTTTCGCACTCAAGCCGGGACAGATAAGCGATATTGTGGAATCCCCTTTCGGTTTTCACGTTATCAAAGTCGAAGGACACCGAAATGGAACGTCCGCCGACGGCAAGTCCGAAGAACAAGTGCACGCACGACATATTCTGATTGCCAAAGCTCCACAGGGAAATCCTTTCGGTCCACCGAAGTCCGGCAGCGATCAGGCGCGCGAGGCGATTGAACAGGAGAAAGAGAAGAAACTGCTCGACGAGATCGTCAGCCGTTCGAAGGTAACGATCGCGGAGAACTTTCAAGTGACGGCGCCGCCCGCATCTGAGCAATCACAATTCCCCGGCTTCATGCCCCCGAACGGCGCAGCTCCGGCTCAGGAAGCGCCTGGGCCTCCGAGTGACACTTCGGGAAAGACTGGCAAGACAACTCAGCCTCGGGTCGCGCCAAAGGCTGGGAAG
>DASXRU010000042.1:0-8658 GCA_036506395.1 Pyrinomonadaceae bacterium
ACCGCCTGCGGTAGCGGGCGGTTGATCTCAGATTTTCAATCGCTTCGTATTTGTAAGATCAACCGCCCGCTACCGCAGGCGGTGCTGACTATGGGCCGAATGCTGCCGGGACTACATCACTGGAATGAGATGTCTCGACGAGTTCTTGTCGGCCTTTAGAAACTATGGCGAATGCTGGTGCGGAGTACATGGCAAGCGAAAGCTAGGGTTCGAATCCCGTCCCACTTGATTATTCCTCGTGGGATCCTCTCACCGATTTTGTCGCCATTGATCTTGGGGTGAATGCCGGAAGGACTACATCCACCGCCTGAGCCTTGTGGAGCATGGAAACTCCAGCGGTGGCAACACCGTGCTCAAAGTCGTTCCAATCTTGTCACCCCTTTTTGAAAGTTGTCTCAGCCGAACAACACGCGTAGAAACGCCTGGGACTAGCGGGAAGAAAACAAAATGCGAACACTGGAAAATGCAGAACGAGAATTGGCCAAGGGTAATCTGTGGCGCGCCAGGGAGATCCTTCAAGGGTCGATCCCGAACGCTGGCTACAATTGCGAGCTGTTCGAGAAACTCGGAACAGTCCTTCTGAGAATGGGCGATCTACCTGAGGCCGGTCGATTTCTGTTTTTGTCTGGCCGCAGAGAGCCGGCGTACGATCAGGCTATTCAGATCTTCCTTTGGAAGCACAGAAAAGATCTGCCGCGTGATTTGTTTGCTACGTTTCCGCGACCGGCAAAATTGCCTACACTTTCCGAATATCCCGATGGTGTTCGTCTGGAACTGATGAGGTTGGGTTTTCCAGAAGTCTTAAGAAACAAGCGCGGAACTATGCCAGGGGCGACTCAGGAAGGCAGGTTCGAAAGCGTCGTCGCGTTGTTAATACTAGGTTCGATACTCGCTCTGTTGCTCCTGGGTGTCATCAAAATTATCGAAATTTGGCATTGGCTTAAGCCAACTTGAATGCGACGAATGCCGATGAAACTCCATGCCTTTACGCACGAGGAGCCGGGTTCGAGTCCCGGTGGCTCCAACAAAGTTCGCGGGGCCATAGCTCAATTTGGCAGAGCACGCGTTTCGTCAAAACTTGTCGTCGCAGTTTTGTTTTAGTTTCCCAACTTCGCGAGGGGTTCAATAAAGAAGAGGCTGGTATTTGTTAAAGAAATGGCGGAGGGGACAGGACTCGAACCTGCATAGCCTTTCGGCCGGCGGTTTTCAAGACCGCTGCACTACCATTATGCGACCCCTCCGCTTAGGGGTTAGAACTATACCGCAGGCGTTGGGGTTGCTCAATGGGGAGGCAGTTGCGTTTCTCGGGAGAAACAAATCCACAGATTGCACAGATTCCGCAGAAGGCGAACCCAATCTGTGTAATCGGCGTAATCTGTGGATAACGTTTTGCCCGCCCGCTACCGCAGGCGGTTCTGACAGTCCTTAAGTGGTTAATCGCCGGTAGATTCCCGGCATGCGCTCCGGCAGGTTGAGCACGTCGTCAATAATCGTGTAGCCCACTTCACCGTAGAGGTCGCGCAGCTCGGCTTCGGACTCGCGATCGATCGTGATGCAGAAAGGCGTGATGCCCTGGTTCTTGGCCTGGCGCAGCGCCTCGCGCGTGTCTTCGCGAGCATAGCGGGCATCACCATAATCGTGATCGTAAGGCCGCCCGTCCGAAAGCACGATCAAGAGTCTGGTGCGCGCCTCCTGCTTTGCCAGGCGCGCCGTCGCATGGCGAATCGCGGCGCCCAGGCGAGTGTTGTTCTGATAATTGATTCCACCGATGCGCTGCTGAACGTCGTCCGAATAGCTTTCGTTGAAATCTTTGACCACGTAGAACCTCACGTTGCGTCGTCCCTCGGAAGTAAAGCCATTAATCGAATAGACGTCGCCCACTGCTTCCAGCGCTTCGCTCATCAGGACCAGTCCTTCCTTTTCGATTTCGATGATTCGCTGGCCCGGATGCGTGTACGGTTGCAGCGGATGACGGCCGATAGTGCGCGCGGTCGACGACGACTGATCCAGTAGAAAAGAAACGACCACATCACGCCGGCGGCGCAGGCGTTTGGTGTAGATGCGCTCCGATTGGTGGCCACCTCCGACCCTGGCGGCGCGTCGATCGATGACATAGTCAACCACTGCGTTAAGATCGAACTCTTCCCCATCCAGCTCGTTCGCCACGCGCAAGAGATTTTCCGGCTTCATTAATTGAAACTGGTGGCGAATTGAAGAAATCGCCCCGCGGTGACGTTCCCGCGTCTGTTCGACGAAGGCGCGCGCGCCGCGGGCAACCTTCTTTTCCACCACCCGGCACCAACCGACACGATGATCAGTCAGGTCGCGGTCCCACTCGTCATAATTGAACGCCACCTCACCGGGCTCCAGATCCTGTTCGAACATTTGCGCCTCGGTCCAGGATTCGCTGCCATCAAGATCGTCCGGCTCGCCTTCAGAGTCGGTGTTCCAGGCATTGAAAAGCTCGCGGGCGTCTCGCCGGTGCGGCGAACGATCAGTTTCCTGCGGCATGAAGGTCTCGCGCACGCCCTGCTCGTCTTCTTGCGAGTCCGACTCGTCCGGTATTTCCACCTGCTGTCCCGGCTCGTCGAGGGAGATCGACTGAAACAACGCATAGACGCGGCTGGTGGCCAGCAATGAATCGGCCACGGTTGCACTATCGCCCGCGAGGTAGTCAGCGACAATCGTTTCCAACTCGGAAACGATCTGGCCATAAAATTGACGCGTGTCATCGAGCGCGCCGCCAAGAAGTGTTACCTGAAAGAGCAGCTCGAAGGGCACCAGCGCCGGCGGGAGATCAATTATGCGCGGGCGGCGACTGCGCAGATGCTCGCGAATCAGGTTGAGGTCCCGCGCCAGCCCGCGATAGGTGCTGCGCAGACGGCGATCGATCCGTCCGTTCTCCAGGGTGCCGAATATTCGCCGGGCCAATGGTCGAATGGGAAAGCGATGGAGGATGGTTTTGTAGGACAGGCATTCCTGCCTGTCATTTTCGCCGGAGAGGCTTTTCCCCCCATCAGACTCAGAGACAGACAGGAATGTCTGTCCTACGCTGAACGCATCCCGCGCCTCCGAGTTATTCGGATTGTAAAGCTCGGCAATTGCAGCATAGGCGGCGCGCAGGTCGGGCGTATCCTGCTCGTACGTGCCAAACTCGATCTGGCCGGCGCCGTGCGCAGCCAGAACTTTGTAGAGACGAAAATCCAGATCCTCGTCATCAAATTCGCCGACGGTCGCGGGCAAATGAATCGTGCGCCCATCGTCGATGCGCGACTCAGACGGCACCGCCGCCAGTGGCACAATCTCAACTTCATGGCCAGTAAGTCCCTCAACGTACAAACGCAGCAGATGCTGGATCGATTCCAGCGTCAGGCCGGCGCCGCCGGTGCGCAGTGCTTCATGACTGCCGCGAGTTTCCAGTGCGTAGTAGCTGCGGCGCGCGCGCGCATCAGCGCGGCCAAACGAGAGCCCGGCGTGGGCCCACGCTTCAAATTGTTCAATCGAAACAGTGCGCAGGGCTTTGGCGCTGGAGCGCAGGCAGGCTAGCGCGGCTTCGGCATCAACGCGCGCCACCTCTCGCGCCAGAGTAATCACGCGGCGCGCGAGCACCGCGGCCGATTTCCGATCAGCGCCGGAGACGACCGCCTGGAAGAACGGCGGACCGGCGCGTATGAAAGCCACCGCGCTTGCGTTACCCTCGCCGGCAACCGTCCACAGCAGATCGATCCATTCGTCAAACACTTCCGGCAAAGCGCGCATCACTTCGCCGCCGGCTATAAGTAACTGGATTGCGGCGCTGCCACTGCGCTCAAGAAAGTTGCCGGCACACTCAAAAAGCTTCAAGACGTTTGCTTCATCGAGCTTTGAGATGGCCGCCGGGAGCGCCGACCAGGCATCGCTGGCGATTCCGCCGGCCCGCGCCGCGAAAGCTGCGGCCAGCTTTAAGGCTGATTGTTTGATGGCCTCTTCCTGGTTGCGATCACCCAGGCATGCGGCAACTGCCGGAGCAGCATTCAGGAAATCAGCGCTGTGTTTTGCCGAGCGCCGGGAAATCTCCGCGGCAATTTCGAAGATTGAACACAGCAATGCTGAATCGCTAATCTCCTGAGCCAGAAGCGGTGCGCGACGAAAAGTTTCTATTGCGGCGGAACTTGAAAGCGTTGCCTGGCGGGAGCAGATTTGAAAAACGAACGGACGCGCTGTTTGCGGGATCTGGCTGAATGATGCTACTCCGGCGCTGAAGAAATCGATCGCGGTTTCCGAGTTACTCATCGCAACTCGCCGGCCTATCTCGCCCCACGAACGGAGCTCAGCCGGTTCCAGCACCTGCGATGCCCCGGTCGCCGCGCGCAGAAACTCAATACTTGCGCGCAACGATACTGCCGCAATCGAGGCACTTACCTCCAGCGCCGCCCGGGCATGATCCAGCGGCAACTTTCCGATCTCGCGCACCAGCCCCGCGATCGTTCGCCGCTCAACGGGGTTCTTGACCTCGTTCAGGTGCTCGCGAAGTTCCTGATCGAAGTCCTGATCTGGCTGGTTGTCCTGAAGATGGTCAGTCACTAGATCACCGTCGTCACAATCTCGCGAATGCTGCGCTGTAGCTCGCGACGTGGGTCAAGGCACAGGCGGCAAAGATGATCGGTTTTAGGCCAGCATCAACCGTTGGCCTCTTGGTTCGGGCACGGGATCGCCGAACTCATTGGCGGTGTCGATCCAAAGTTGGATTGCTTCATTAGAGTTTGCGAGGGCAAGCTCGTGAGTATCTCCGTGCGCCATGCAGCCAGGAAGCTCTGGAACCTCGGCAACGTAAACTTGATCCTCATTGCTCCAGTAGATAGTGATCTGGTACTTGTGCATCAGGTGCTGAGCATGGAAACAGGTTGCATCGTAATTCGTGATTCGGCGCGCGCGAAATAGCAGGTTCGCAGCAGCCCAGTCACCCTCAGCCTTGCTGATCCACTCCCTAGTTATGGGCTTCATAGACCACTTTACCGCGCTCGAGGATGTCGCGCATAAACGTGTCACCCATCGCGAGCCGCTGCGATATGTGTTGTGGCGTACGGACCAACAGGTCGAGCGCCACGGCGGTATCGATTCGACTTCGGATCTTGACGGCTTGTCGGTTAGGTCTGCCCTTGAAGGGCATTACGACGAGCAGGTCAACATCAGAATCCCACGCCGGCTTGCCGTAGGCGTGAGAACCAAACAGTATGATCTTCCGCGGCTGAAACTCGCGCGCGATCTGCTCGGAGACTTCCTTAATCTCTCTATAAGTGGTGGTTCGAATCACTTTCATTGCGGGCCCGATTATACCCCGGGTGTCCCGGGATTCGCATCGGTTTCCGCTAGATCACAGTCGTCACAATCTCGCGAATGCTGCGCTGCAACTCGCGATCGTCAGTGATTGGTGAGCACATCGCGACTTCGGCGGCCGAAACCGGCGGGATTCCGTAGGCGATCATCTGAGCAGCATAGATTAGCAGCCGCGTAGAGACTCCTTCTTCCAATCCATGACCGCGTAGATTACGAACCTTCTGGCCAATCAGAACCAGATCGCGCGCCGTGCCTTCGTCGACGCCTCCCTCGCGCGCGACAATCTCCGCTTCCATCTCCGCTGGTGGGTAATCGAACTCGATGGCGACGAAACGCTGCCGGGTGGATTGCTTCAGGTCTTTGAGAATCGATTGATAGCCGGGATTATAAGAAACGACCAGCATGAAATCCGCGGGCGCTTCCAGGATGGTCCCGCGCTTTTCAATGGGCAGCCGGCGACGGTGATCGGTGAGGGGATGAATGATGACGACCGTGTCTTTGCGCGCTTCGACTATTTCGTCGAGGTAGCAGATGGCGCCGTTGCGCACCGCTGCGGTCAAGGGGCCATCGTGCCAGATTGTCTCTTCGCCTTCGAGCAGAAAACGTCCCACCAGGTCGGTGGCCGAAAGATCCTCGTGGCAGGCCACCGTGATCAGAGGACGTTCAAGCCTCCAGGCCATGTGCTCAACGAAGCGCGTTTTGCCGCAACCCGTCGGGCCTTTCAAAATCACCGGCAGGCGCGCGGCGTGCGCGGCTTCGAACAAATCAATCTCGCGACTGACGGCTAAATAGTACGGCTCGTCGGCGATGCGATATTCTTCTATGGCTCTTTCGGGCATGGATCGAGTTTCAGGTTTCAGTTCAGGTTTGGGTTTCAAGTTCTGAATCTTAGCATTCGTCAGAAACACCAGCAAACTTAGCAGTTTTGGTTTCAATGCCTCTGCAGACTTGAAACTTGGAACTTGAAGCCGGAAACTTGTGACAATGAAAATAGCGGTGGCAATGAGTGGTGGCGTCGATTCGTCCGCGGCGGCGGCGATCCTGAAGGCCCAGGGGCACGACCTGGTCGGCTTTGCGATGCAGCTCTGGAACCAGCGCCGTGGGATCAATGTTGACGAAAACGGCGAGCCATTGCCGTCGCGCTGCTGTTCGCTGGATGACGTTTACGATGCCCGGCGGGTCGCGGAACAACTGGGCTTCCCATTCTACGTTCTGAATCTCGAACGCGACTTCGAACGCGACGTAGTGCAACCCTTCGTGGCGAGCTATCTGAGCGGCGAAACACCGATTCCCTGCGTGGCCTGCAACAGCCGTCTGAAGTTTGCTTCGCTCGATCGACTGGCCAGCAGCCTTGGGTGTGAAAAGGTGGCCACCGGACATTACGCCCGGGTGGAGCATGACACGGCGGCAAATCGTTATCGTCTATTCCGCGGCCGCAATGCGCAAAAGGATCAGTCTTATTTTCTCTGGGAGCTGACGCAGGAACAACTTTCACACGCCCTGTTTCCGCTCGGCGACATGTCGAAGCCGGAAGTGCGCGGCGTCGCGCGCAGCAGTAATCTGGCCGTGGCGGACAAAGCCGAGTCGCAGGAAATATGTTTTGTGCCTGATGGCGACTACGCGGGTTTCATCGATCGCTACCTTGAAGCGGAAGACGCAACGGATGACCTTCCCGGCCCCGGCAAAATCGTGGATACATCAGGGAACGTGTTGGGCCAACATACCGGAATCCATCGCTATACAATCGGCCAGCGCCGAGGTATCGGCATTGCCGCCGAGCGGCCGCTCTATGTTGCCGCGATCGATGCAGCTAAAAACCAGGTTGTCGTCAGTCACGAGGAGGGTTTGCTAAGCACTGAGTTCGCCGCCACCGGAGTAAACTGGATTGCTTTTGACGCGCCGGCTGAACCAGTGCGAGCAGATGTACGGGTGCGCTATCGGCATCAGGCTGAGCCCGCGCTAATTGAGCCTCTGGGTAATGGCCGCGTTCGCGTGAAGTTCGATCAGCCGCAACGAGCCATCACACCGGGTCAGGCAACTGTGTTCTATCGTGACGATGAAGTGCTGGGCGGTGGCTGGATCATTAAGTAGCGTTAACGTGTTCCGGACACGCCCTTAAGTTTCCGCGACGCGTAGCGTCGGTAAGAATTTAGCCCGGCATTTCAAGGCCGGGACAAGGGTGATGAATCCCTCGTCGCGTAGCGGTGATTGAACTAAGCGCCACTTTCAGGCGTCGCTACGCGACGCGGGCAACCTGGTTGACCTTCCCGGCCTTGAAAAGCCGGGCTAAACTCATGGCGACGCTACGCGTCGAAAATCCTCCTGAAAATCCCAACCTAGCCTAAAGCTTCCGGCCACCTGCCTTAAACCTTTTCTCCTGCATCTGCGTACACACACGGGAATACAAGAAACTTCCCGAAGGCAAACTACTTTTATTAGTTAGGAAACAACTATGGCAATGTCCAGCGGCAGAAAAACTGCTCTTATTATTTCCGGGATTGTGGTTGGGTTGATCTTGCTGGTGGTCCTTTGCATCGCGCTGGTTGTTGCGGGGATGCGCGGGGGTCAACCGGATATTCGCGCCAACAGCGTGCTGACGCTTCGGGTGGCGGGGGAACTGCCGGATTACGTCCCGGATGATCCGATCAGACGCCTGCTGGGTAATGACGACCAATCGCTCACCAGCCTGCTCAACCAGTTTAAGAAGGCAAAAGTTGATAAGCGCATCAGCGCGGTTCTACTCGAAGTTGATATGTCCGGCGCTGGGTGGGCCAAGGCCGAAGAGATTCGGTCGGCGATCGCCGACTTCCGAACTTCGGGAAAACCGGTCTATGCCTACATGGAGCTCGGCCTGAACAAGGAGTACTACATTGCCAGCGCCTGCAACCATATTTACGTTGCCCCTCCGGGTGAGCTTTTCATAACGGGACTTTCCGCAGATGTAATGTTCTTCCGCGGCACGCTTGATAAGTTGGGCATCTATCCGGATCTTTTCCAAATTGGAAAATACAAGAGCGCCGGCGACACATTCACGCGCAAGGACATGTCGGATGCGCATCGCGAGTTTATTAACTCGCTGCTGGATGATCTCTTCAATCGTTACGTGGAAGCGATCGCCAAGGCGCGCGGCAAATCAGCCGCCGACGTGAAGGCGCTGATTGACAATGCGCCCTACAGCGCCCAACAAGCCAAAGATGCAGGCCTGATCGACGGCGTGGCCTACCGGGACGATTTGGAAAAGGAGCTGAAGAAGCAACTGGGCTACAAAGACAGCGACGATTTGCATATCGCCAGGGGCTCAGAATATCGCCGGATCTCGCAGGAATCTCTCGGTCTCAATAA
>DASXRU010000043.1:0-13060 GCA_036506395.1 Pyrinomonadaceae bacterium
CGCAGCCGACGTGGCGGCCGCGATCAACTTCGCACGCGAAAACAATTTGCGACTCGTCGTCAAAGGCGCCGGACACAGCTATCTCGGCACCTCCAACGCACCGGATTCATTGCTGATTTGGACGCGGGCAATGAACAAGGTCACGCTGCACGAGGCGTTCGTTGCGCAGGGATGTGAGAGCCGCACCTCGCCGGTTCCCGCCGTGACTGCCGAAGCCGGCGCCATGTGGATTGACCTCTATCACGCCGTGACCACAGAGGCTGGACGTTACGTGCAGGGCGGCGGCTGTACGACGGTGGGCGTTGCTGGCCTGGTGCAAAGCGGCGGGTTCGGTTCCTTCTCAAAGGGTTTCGGCACTACCGCTGCCGGACTGTTGGAAGCGGAAGTAGTCACCGCCGACGGCAAAGTGCGCATCGCCAATGCCTGCACTAATCCTGATCTTTTCTGGGCGCTCAAAGGAGGTGGCGGCGGAAGCTTTGGGGTTCTTACTAAGCTCACGCTGCGTACGCACGAGCTGCCGGAATTTTTTGGCTTCGTCGGCGGAAAGATCAAAGCGCAGTCGGACGTTGCCTTTCGGGAATTAATCGCCCGCTTCCTCGGATTCTATAGCGACAACCTTTTCAACCCTCACTGGGGCGAACAGATCAAACTTCAGCCCGACAACACACTCGAGCTTTCGCTGGTTTGCCAGGGCCTCGACGACGGCCAGATCAAACGCGTCTGGCAACCCTTTTTCGACTGGGCGAAGAACTCAAAGGATTTCAACGCGTCCGACCTCCACGCTGGCGCCGGCCGCGCACGGCATTGGTGGGATGTTGTTTACAGAAAGAGTAGAGGCAGTGACGCTATGATCAGCGACCCCCGCCCCGGCGCGCCTGCAATCCACGCTTGGTGGTCGGGCGATCAGGGTCAAGTGGGAGCTTTCCTGCACGGATACGATTCTCTTTGGCTGCCAGCAATGCTCTTGCGGCAAGATCAGCGGGAGCTCCTCACCAACGCGCTGTTTGCCGCGAGCCGTCACAAGAAAGTAGAGATGCATTTTAATAAGGGAATAGCAGGAGCGCCTGCCGCAGCGATCGCAGCAACAAAAGACACCGCCACAAACCCGGCCGTGGTTGATGCTTTTGTTCTAGTGATCATTGCTGATGGTGAGCGGCCATCCTATCCCGGACTCGCTCGTCCTGCGATGGACACGACGGCGGCCCGCAGGAACGCGCATGAGATTGATCTTGCCGCGGCACAGCTGCGCAAGATTACTCCGAACGCTGGTTCCTATGTTTCTGAGAGCAACTACTTCAATGCGTCCTGGCAGAAAGCGTATTGGGGAACCAATTACTCGAGGCTGCGCGCCATCAAGAGGAAATACGACCCCGATGGCCTATTTTTCGTCCACCATGGTGTCGGCAGTGAAGATTGGAGCGGCGACGGCTTTACGCGCCTGCGGAAAGGCTCTTAGGACGCCAACCGTGCGTGTGCTCCCGAGTAAGGCAGATGGAGACATGAATTCGCCGAATGCGCCTGACGTTTATGCAACTTAAGCAGCGCAGGTTGACTTCTCTAGCCGGGGTGGCCTGACGGCGTTGACACAGTAGGCGTGAATATAATCAGCCGATACTATTGTGGTCCTGCACAATCTGATCAATGGGCTCCCTGTTTCCGAGAACCGGCCTTGCGTACGATCGGAAGTTGATCTGAGTCATTGCAATTTCGACAACGCTGTGCCACGCCGGTTATTAGGGGACATCACTCATGAACTTTGAACCTCAGAAATTCTTCATCGGCTTGATTGATTTCTTCGCCATCCTGTTGCCTGGAGCTCTCCTGACTCTTCTTGTGAAGGATAACGTAGGACCACGTTTGCTGGGACAAGCCGAATACTACAAGCTAGTCGGAACAAACGGTTGGGTAGCTTTCATTTTCTGCGGGTATTTGCTGGGCCATTTCATTTTTCTGATCGGTTCCTGGCTGCTTGACGATCATGTATACGAACCGATCAAAAACGCGAACTACGGTGAACAAATCAACCGCTTGGCGAAAGGGAAGCGACTGTCGCACCTATTTTTCAGGTGGTTGTCTTGGGGTTTCTTCAAGAAGGATTCCGAGTTAGCGCTTCGGCAAGGAGTGAGGATCAAGGACCACTACCTCGATCCGCTCGAGGCATCGAACGCGATCAATGCCTTCCAATGGAGCAAGGCGAGACTGACGCTGGAACATCCAGAAGCGATGGCTACCGTAGAACGCTTTGAGGCAGACTCCAAGTTTTTTCGCAGTCTGGTAATCCTATGCCTCATCATTGTGGCTTTTCTCGTTCCTCTGGGACTAGTCGAAAACAGACGAGCAATCGCGTGGCTCTTTATGGCTTTGTTACCACTCGCCCTTTGGAGATACAAGGATCAGCACCTGAAAGCCACCAAGCAAGCGTAATGGTACATCCTCACGTTAGAGGCTACGGTCGGCAGCTCACTTCGACAACAGCCATCACAACCTAACCCGGATAAGCCATCGCATGCGGGCGGTGTCGTCTTCCGAAAGGCGAAAGGCCGTGCTGAATACTTGCTGGTTCGAGCCAAAGAGAACAGCCAGGAATGGGTGCTACCCAAAGGACACATCGAACTCGGCGAGTCCATGAAGGAGACCGCAGTTCGTGAGGTTCGTGAAGAAAGTGGAGTGTGGGCGCGTGTCATAAGAGAACTGGTCATCAAGGATATTGTTGTAAAAGAAAAACCCATCAAGATTCAGTTTTATCTAATGGAGGCAGTTGATGGCTGGTTAGACAAGGCAATTTCGCAGGCCGGATTCCTCTTTAGAAGAAAGGTTTTGCGCCGAAAGCGGACCGAGATGCGTGAACGTAAGTGGTTTCCGCTGGACAAAGCCCGGGATAACGCGACCCATAAGGAAAGTAAAGAATTGCTGGAGTTGGCAGGGCCAAAAGTCTCCGCGATCTGAAACAGCTCGGAGGTACGCTGCCTCGTATGGTGGGCCAGCAACAGGGATCATTGGTATTCAACAGTTACCTGATCGCTACCTTGACACGGTAGGGGTCTGGGGTTCAAATCTCCACACGCCTACGATTTTTATGTTAAAGCGTCTCAATGAATTAACCACCTCGTGTAGTGGCTAACCTTCCAGCCGATTTTCCGATTTGGCAGACTCTCGAGAATTCGAATCGTCGGCGAGTCTTGCATCGCCTTCTTCAAAGCTAACCAACCTTCCTTACCTGGTCCATTAATCAATTAGTTCCCCGAATGATCGGTGCCTCTGGTTTCCGGCGATTTCGGGAGCCGTAAGACCGCCTGAACCTTAGAATCCTCGGTCGGCCGAATTCTTGACGCGAGCGGTTTCCGGCAGTAGAGTGCCAACATCCTTTCACGGGCGGGGTTCTTACTTCACGAGCGACTTCAATCTAAACGAAAGTCGTCCCGACGCTTTCACAATAACTACCAGCATATCGGGTCACTGTTACACCCGACTGGCCAGGGCAGTTCGCGGTTTTATCCGGCCGGCTGATGTCAACAAGCCTCAGCCTTAGCAATAAGGAGCCTGGATTATGTTTACGTACATCAGATTGTTGATTCTCACGTTGTTGCCAATTAGTCTGATCGCCTGCTTCGGTTCCAGCTATTTGATCGACGGAACGAAAGCTTCCGCTGCAACTGACGTAGCCAGGGTCATACCGGGGACCGATCAGTCATCACCTTGCGTAAATGCGCAGGAGAGTGGTTTGCCGCTCCCTAGTTCGTTTCTGCCTGCCAAGCTTCCGGAGTTTCAATTACAGCTAAAGACATTTGTAACGAGTGGCAAGTATCGAACCTTGAGTTGGTGTGAAGACAAGAATCTGCGCGACACCGGCCCTTTTATCAATGGCGTGAGTTATGGCGTGCACCCGACGGTGAAAATCTACTACTCACCCTCAGTCATTAATTGGCTGTTGCGCAAGAATCCCGATGAGCTGATTCCCGATGGGGCCATGATCGTCAAAGAGCAATACTCGCCCCCGGCGGCCCGGTATCAGACGCAGCCGCCGAAGGTGATCAATGGCTGGACCATCATGGTGAAGGACTCAAAGGGATCCCAGGATGGTTGGTACTGGGCAGAAATCTGGGACGCGCAGTGCGTCGACAATAACAATCCGCCCTTTGCACTTCCATTTGCTGGGTTTGGCCTTTACTGCGTGCGCTGTCATTCGTCGGCCGAAAAGGAACACACCTTCACCTATTCCAAAAACATCAAAGGGTTTCCTGGAGACCCGGACAGTTATTTCGTGGATCTCTCGTGGGCAACTGCGCCGGTCAGCTCGCATTCGGGAGCGTCCACGCCTCCATGCAGCGAACCAGCGGCCAGCGATTACGGAATACCTACCGCAGGCCATAATGCAACCCCCATTGACTTGCCGAGACAACTCGAACTTATCAGAGAGATGAAAGTGCAAAGGCCGGCGTCCACTCTGGATCCGAAGTTCGTAGCCTTCTTTAATTCGATTGCTCCAGTGCCGCTCGACAAAGTGCGGAAATTCCCAGGTGAAACTTTCGATCACATCTTCCCGGAGAATATTGGGCCGGCCGGAGCGAAGCCGGCGCGGTCTCCAAATCCGAACCAGTTTCTAACTTCCGACCAATGCATGGGCTGTCACAGCGCCGGCACCTACGGCAACGTGATGCTTTACACCGGAGCAAGACAACCTGATGGTTCGGCTCCAACAATGAACGTTTCGCCTTTCGGTGAATGGCGCTGGTCACCAATGGGACTCGCCGGCCGTGACCCGATCTTCTACGCCCAACTGGATAGCGAGATCGCTTTCGTGAAGAGCTTTTTCAAGGACGACCCGGCGAAGGTCGCAGAAAACATCAAGGCTCTAAACAATACTTGCTTCAAGTGTCACGGAGTGATGGGCAAACGCCGCTTGGACGACGATCACGGCGGACCCGACAAAGGGAATTTTGAGCGGGAGATCGTTTACACGACTTACGACACGAATCCGCGTGATAAGCGAGCGTACATCTACGCCGGCCTGGCTCGCGATGGCGTTAGTTGCATGGCCTGTCATCGCATCGTCGAAGATAAGCCGTCGAAGGATATTCCTGATCCGCTCGAGAATTTCTTGAAGAACAAGATCAACGGCAATTTTACGGTGGGTAGTCCAGACGAACTCTTTGGTCCATTCGAAGATAAAGAGATCGTTACGGACCCGATGAACAACTCACTGGCCATCAAACCGAAACACGATCCTTATATCAAGAGTTCGCGGATGTGCGGCAATTGTCACACCATCAATATGCCCTTGATGGACAACCCGACAGCCGATCCCAACAAACCACATCTTGAACAGTTAACCTATCTGGAGTGGCTGAACAGCGGTTATCAAAACGAGTATGGAAACAACCCGAAGGCCCAGACCTGTCAGGATTGCCACATGGCAACGAAGTACAGCAACTCCAAAGGGACACTAAACATTCCACTGATTCAACAACCCATGGCCTTCATTGAGGACAATCAGTATCCGCAAACCGGAAATCGCTTGCCTGACGACAAGATCCGCGTTCGCTTCCGAGATAAAGGCTTCGCCCGGCATCAACTCCAGGGCCTGAATGTTTCGCTCATGGAGATGTTTCGCCAGTACATGTCGCCTTACAACTCAAACGGTAGCAACATGCTGGCCAACGTTATCCTGGGCGTGCGCCAGAACGACTACATGTCAGGTCTTGACGATTTGTCGACCGCCATCGATGCCTTCGTCCAGCAGGCGCAAAGTGCTACTGCCGACGTGGCTCTTTCGCCAGTGACCATCAACAATCAGAAACTTGTTGCGGATGTTTTGGTTACGAACAAGACGGGTCACCGGCTGCCGAGCGGGGTCGGTTTTCGTCGAGCGTTTTTGGAATTTCGCGTGATTGACAACAACACAGGTCAAACAATCTGGTGCTCTGGATGCACGAATGAGCTTGGCGTGATCATGGATGGCGGCGGTAATAACAATCAACGGCTGCCGTCGGAGCTCTTCGATGTTTACAAGGACGGCAGTAAACCGGCAAACCACGACTACCCGGCCGGATGCAACAACAATTACCTCCCGGGAATCAACCCGCAGTACTACCAACCGCATTTCTTCTGGGATCTCGCGAAGGACACGGGTTCAGTGATCACTCGACAGGACCAGGTGCAGATTTACGAAGAGTTGAATCTGAATATCCAATGCGCCATGACTACGAACTTCGTCCGGCGCGATTACCAACTGAAGGATAACCGGCTGCTGCCGTTTGGCTGGACCAGGACCGGCCCGCTCAGACCCAACAAGACTCCTTACATTCCTGAGGACTACCTGCATGAAACCTACCCGATCAAGGTTGGCGGCGACCCGGCCTATGCGGACGGAAGCGGGACCAATGTGGTCAGGTATGAGGTGCCATTGGCTGGGTTGAACGCGAAGGACCTGACAGTGAAGGCGACGCTCTACTACCAAAGCATACCGCCGTACTGGCTGAACGATCGATTTACGCAGGCGCCGAATGAGCCGGCCACGCAACGGCTCTACTACCTGACTTCAAATCTCCAAACCAAAGGAACGCCGATCGAGAACTGGAAACTGGAGATTGACAAAGCAAGCCAGGCGGTCATTGTGCGTTAGTCAGTTTTACAGTAAAAACGTTTAGACTTTCTAACAGATTCCAAGCACAAGTCGTTCGGGTTCCGGCTGGCCGCTCGCGTTTCTGCCCGCGGTCCGCGGCACACGCTCGACTCGCTTCGTGAGGTTTACGTTCAACCCAGTCCAATCCTCTGATTATGGCAATGGTGCCACCATATGTCGTCTCTTATACCTCCGAGTCTCCCCGTTGCTTCAAAACGGTCCATTAATTGTGCTCTACTTGTTGCAAGCGAAAGTCTAACAAAGGTGTGAAGGCGATGAAGAGTCATAATAACTTCCGTGTTAGTGGGCTGGGCATAACGTTGCTGTTTTTGATGGAGGTTGTACTGAGTCTAGCCCTTGGTTCATCTGCGAGACAGCCCACTTCTTCACTCGCGGAAGTGAGTAATAACCCCGATGTAGCGCTAACAAGGACTGAATCTGTAAAGTCAAAACCGGAGGTTCTGTTCGACGACTTTAGCTATACCGATCAGAAAAAACTAAAGAAGCATGGCTGGATTGTTCGGACCGCAGCTGGCTGGCCAGGCGTGCCCGGCGCAACCTGGTCTGAACACGGAGTGTCATTTCTGACAGACTCGAACGAGCCTCGCAACCGCATCTTGCGGATGACATCGTCTACTGACGGCACTAGTGCGAACACCACTCAAACTCAATTCTGTCAGCAGCGAAAATTTCTGGAAGGGACTTACGCAGCGCGGGTTCGATTTACGGATAGTCCGGTTTCGGGGCCGGCTGGGGATCAGGTTGTCCAGAGCTTTTACACCATTAGCCCTTTGAAGGCTCCGATGGATCCCGACTACAGCGAGCTGGATTTTGAATATCTGCCAAATGGCGGCTGGGGAATCGATGGGCCAACACTTTATGCAACCACTTGGGAGACTTTCAGCCCCGAGCCGAAGTGGAAGAAAGACAATGTCTTTCAACACGTCGGTGGCAGCCAGGCCGGATGGCATACGCTCGTTACTCAGGTTGCCGACGGAAAGGTCAGGTATTTCGTCGATGGCAAAACGTTTGCCGAGCACGGTGGCGAATATTATCCTGAAGATACGATGTCGATAAATTTCAATCTTTGGTTTATCAAAGATGGAATGGTCAACGTTTCAGGAGCGCGCCAGTATCAGGAAGATATTGACTGGGTGTTCTATGAAGCGAAATCCGCACTGACACCTGAACAGGTTGAAGAGCAAGTTAGAACTCTGCGCAGAAAATCCGTAATATTCCGGGATACGGTTCCAGCGAAAGTACCTGCGTTAACAAGTCCCTGTAATTTCTAAACGCGTCTTTTACATCTACCTGAATCCCCATTTTTTTGACTCTATTTTCAGTGAGGTAAATTCAATGTGCAAGCCGGTTCCCAAGAGTTTTCTATTGATGGCATCCGCTTTCCTGATCATTGCCGCGTCGGCAGCATCCTCGTTTGCCCAGATTGGCGGGTTGGGAAATCTGAGCGACAAGCTAAAGAAGAAAACGCCAAACCTTCTCGGTGGCAAAGAGCCGATCACCACCAGCCTTCCCGACGCAAAGTGGGGTGATGCGACGAAAGATGGGTTCACTCCGCGTGAGCCTGAGCGCTCGCTCATGACACTACAACGAACACCGTCCGGCGGTTTCGTCCTGCAGCCGGGATACTACAAGATGCAAACGCAAAGCTATTGCCTGAAAGCGGGAACACATGGACCAGGCGGTGGTGATGGCTACCTCTATGCACCACCCAAAGGACCCGCCGAGGATGCGGTAATGAGTATTGTTCGTAACTCCGTACAGCATCCTGAGATTCATCAGCACGATATTCAGTTACTGCTTTGGGCAATCATCGCCCGCGCGAAGTTTGAGGATCTGTCGTCCGAACTGAAAGCCACCGCCGGCCGGCTGCTGACACCGCGACAACTTGCATCACTTAACCGCAGTGCTCTTGACGCACTTTCGGGTAACGCGTTGACCGATGCCCTCGGTGGCGTTCCCGAACCATTGCGACAGATCGCGCAGGCTGAGGCGAACCTCCGTCAGATGCTGACGACACCCGGCTCGTCATACGCTGAGATGGAACGAGTCGCGGTACTCTCCGGCGCCGCTCCTCGCGGCGATGGTAGTCGGGATGTGCCTTCGGGACGTTGGTCGTACCATCCGGACGGTTACTACGTGCGTTACATTCCGAGCGGGTACAGCTCAACCCGCGTGGAGATTTGGGTGCCCCAGGGTAGTCCGGCGGTGGGTAAAGAATACGATCCCGCGACGCACATCGCAGTGCCCGGCAACACGGCGCGCCAAAGATTGATTCAGTCCGGACGTGCGCAGGCTCAGTAAGCAAAAGACAGTGGGCAGTGGGCAGTGGGCAGTGGGCAGTAGGCGGTAAGCAGTTGGCCACAGATTAACGCAGATAGACACGGATCGGTTTAAGACGAGCGTCGCTAATCGTAGAAACTATTAATAGCCCGCGGAGCGGCCGATAGCATAAAGTCTCGCACCCCAGCCGGGCTGCCCGGCTGGGGACCCCGCCCTGGGGTGGAGCGACGCGGAACCCCAGGACCCGCGGTGGAAAAGATCCGAAGCCCGCGGAGCGGCCGACAGTCGAATCGTGAACGAATGATGTTTTCGTCAACGGGACCTCTATCGGCCGCTTCGCGGGCTCTGCACGTTGTGGGTTGTTAATCCTGGGGTTTCGCTGCGCTCCACCCCAGGCTTTATGCCGCCGTCCGCTCCGCGGACTAAGAAGCAATCGCTCCGCGAATGTTCAATCCGCCCCGCGGACTCATCTCAATTCGAAAGTAACGTTGCGGAAAATATCACGGCCAGGACCAGCGCAAAGACGCCGGCGAGCGCACGTCCCCAGTGTCGCGCGTGCTGGTTTCCGTCTTTCTGATGGTCCAACGCGTCTGGCTCGTTCAGCCAGGTCATATGCGTGAAGGCCTGCATCTCATCAAGTCGCGAATGTACTGGAACGTGGAATCGATTATGGAAGGGGTTGTGATAAGGGTCGTGGATTCGTCGTGTAGGCTTCATAGTCTGTCACTCCTCGCTAATATTCGCTGAAGGACTCTCAGCGCCCACGTTACTGCCACGACGAGCAACGACCGTGCCGGGTCGTGATCTATTAGAATACTCCTGAGGTTTTCAGGCGGTTTTAGGGTGGCTTCAGGTCCAGTCAGCCGAAATCAAGAGCAGTCAAGTGCCCATTTAGGGCGGCCACTACACCAACTCGGGCAGCTGCGGCCACACACCCGTTGGGACGCTCGGGCAATCCCGAGAATTGGCTAGGTGTTCAGAGTACAACCTTCAGGTTGCGCTTTGCCTTCCTCCTTAAAAATTGATCCTTTAAAATCCGCGCTATCAACTTTGACCTGAGCCAACTTCCTGGAGGACGTGCGATGAACACTGAAAGCAGACTCTCGCCTTGGCGCTCGAAAGCAGTTCTTATGAGACTTGCACTTTGGCTCTTATTATCCGCAGCCACTGCAATCCCGAGTGTGGCACAGAACCGGCCGCGCGGTCGCGATTTGGGAATTCCGTTCCCTGGGCAGACCGGTCCATTGAATGCGATCACGGACGTTGCCGGCGTTGCTGTCGGACACGTAACGCTCATCGAGGGCGATGGCAAACTCGTACCCGGCAAGGGGCCGATTCGGACAGGTGTCACGGCGATACTTCCGCGCCCGCGCGGCAACTGGGATCCCGTGTTCGCGGCAACGTTCAACCAGAACGGTAATGGCGACATGACCGGTATCAACTGGATCAAGGAATCTGGTTTTCTTGAGGGGCCGATTTTGTTGACCGGAACTCACAGCGTGGGGACAGTGCGCGACGCCGCGATTCAATGGCAATTAAAGAACGGCCGCAAGTTTATTTTCACTTACCCCATCGTCGCTGAGACGTTTGATTTTTTAAATGATGCGAACGGCGAGCACGTGAAGGCGGCTCACGCATTTGAGGCGCTCGATCGTGCTAAGCCCGGCCGCGTCGAAGAAGGTGGCGTGGGCGGCGGTACCGGGATGGGGTGCAACGGATTCAAAGGCGGCATCGGCACCTCGTCGCGGGTGCTGACAGCCTCGCAAGGGGGCTACACCATCGGCGTGTTGGTGCAATGCAACTACGGTGGCGACCTGCGAATACTCGGTGTGCCGATTCGTTCCGAGATCACCGACCTTCGAACCTGCACAGTGCTTCCGCAACCGTTGAGTAGGCCCTGGACGGTCGGCATTCCACCTTGCCCCGCAAGCGGACGTGGTGCCCGTGAAGATACTAATGGGGAAGGTAGCGTCGCTGAACACGAAGGTCGCGGATCGATTATCGTTATAGTAGCTACCGATGCGCCGCTGTTGCCACACCAACTAGAGCGCATCGCGCGGCGCGTCAGCCTTGGACTCGGCCGGTTGGGTAGTTTCGCGGGTAATTCGTCCGGTGATCTGTTTCTCGCGTTTTCGACAGCAAACGCCGGCGCGGCGAAACGCGAGGGTACACCCTCGTTAACCATGTTGCCCAATGACCGGATCGATCCGCTTTTTCAAGCGACGATCGAGGCGACCGAAGAAGCCGTCGTCAACGCTATGTTGGCGGCGCAAACGATGACCGGCGCGGACGGTATCCGCGCCTTTGGCTTGCCTGGAGATCGCGTCGTCGCAGCGTTGAGGAAGTACAACCGAATGAAGTAACAAATGCGCCGGCCTGAAGAGGAGGATGAAGGATGAAGAGTACACCAGTCAGATCAGAGCCGGAAAACGAGCTAGGTATGAATTTCGGAATTCGAATTTCGGATTTGAAAGAACGAGCGCACCTTCTCCTGCCGCTCCAAATGTCGAGTTCGTGATATATTTCTTTCGTTCCCCCGGCAACTTTTCCGTCCTGACTTCCTTCGATTGCCTCTCGATCGATTCGGAAGCTAGAGAACCCGCGTTCGTCACCGGAGATGTGACTACTGGAGGTGTACTAATGGTTCATGAAATGATTGATGGGACGTTTCGTCAAACTAATCTGCCGAACGAGTCGCCAGAATACCTTGCAAAGCGCGAGGAGGTGCGGCTGGCAGAAATTGAGTTACTAAAGCAGCGTGAAAGAGTCGCCGCGTTACGGCGGGAACTTCCAAAGGGTGCCACGATTCAGGATTACGAGTTTCTTGAAGGCCCAACCTCCCTCGACCAGGGCGACGAACCGGTACGAAAGGTACGGCTGAGCGAGCTGTTTACTGCGCCGGATCGTTCGCTCGTGATTTATCACTTCATGTATGGAAAGAAGCAGACCGTAGCGTGCCCAATGTGTACTGCGTGGATTGATAGCTTCAATGGAGTTGCTCACCACCTCGCTCAAAACGTTGACCTGGCGATTGTTGCGGCGGCAGATCCCTCCACCCTGCGCGCGCACGCGCGAAAAAGAGGTTGGAACAAACTGCGTCTGCTGAGCGCCGGCGATAGTACTTTTAAGTACGACCTCGGCAGCGAAGATCGCGAAGGGGGTCAGGACTCGACGATTTCAGTTTTCACACGAGACAGTGATGGCACGTTGCGTCATTTTTACAGTGGTCATCCCTGGCTGGCCGACGACGTCAAAGAGCGAGGCATTGATGAGTTGAACCCGATTTGGAATGTAATGGACCTGACGCCGCAGGGACGAGGCAAGTGGTATGCATCGCTCGACTACGGGACAAAGGTGCAAGTGGCTCGGGGCTAAAGAACTGGGAGACTATTAGGAGGAGAGCCGTTAGAGCAGATTCTCCACCCAGTTGGCCGTTGAACACCTGCCAGGTACCGACGGCTGCGACAGGCGGGGTCCCCGGCGCGGCAGCCGCGCTGGGGTGCTCACGTCGCAGACGACCAAAGCGCTTGACAGGTCAGCGCACTCCGTCGCAGCGCCTCCTACCTTCCGAAGAAGCCAGGGTCCATCAGATACCAGTTGATTAATCCTGCCGCCAACCCAACTCCGAAGACGATTAATATGATTATCTTTTGCCTGGCAGTGGTGGGCTTTCCTGCCATTGAAGGAAACATAAGGAGATAAAGTCCTCCGATGACACAGACGGGAGCAAACGCCGCCAGCTTCATGGAGTACTGATGTTCCTGTATCAGTTGATGCCAGTTGTAATAGACGAGACCGATGGAAACGAGAATCAGAACCACGGCAAATATGCGCGCGTTGAGGGGCTGCATAAGTTGTTCTCCAGTTAAGATGAGGGGTTATATCACCAACCAGGAACAGTGAGAAGCACTGCTAGTCATTACTAAAAAAAATTTCGCTCCAAGTGGAGCGAAGAGGTCAAAAACGTCGTGTCGTTGCTATAAACAATCGACTCCTAACGGAGCTCAACTCTTTGGAGTGCGGTGACCTGTCACCGCTTTCCCCGCGCCGTTAGGTACGAAATGTTTATGAAACATCGTGGCCCGAAACACTCTTAGCTCCGTCAGGAGCGGAACATTCCGCTCCTAACGGAGCGAA
>DASXRU010000044.1:0-14643 GCA_036506395.1 Pyrinomonadaceae bacterium
ATCCAACCCGGCGGCCCTGGTACCACTGCTTCCTGTATTTCTAAGCTACGTACTTAGCTTCGTATTCCTGGGAATCTACTGGAGCAACCATCATCACCTGCTCCACGCCGTCCAACACGTCAGTGGTGGGGTGCTTTGGGCGAACCTGCACCTGCTGTTCTGGTTGTCATTGACTCCGTTTGTTACTGCCTGGATGGGCGAGAACCATTTTGCCCCCTGGTCCGTCGCACTTTATGGAACGGTGCTGTTGTTCGCTGCTATCGCTTACTTCATCCTGACGCGCGCGCTAATTTCGGTACATGGCAGGGATTCTGTTCTGGCTACTGCGGTGGGCCGGGATTTCAAGGGCCAGATATCAGCGCTGATCTATCTGGTGGCAATTCCGCTTGCTCTCGTGCAGCGGTGGCTGGCTTTCGCGTTGATTGTGTTGGTCGCGGTCATGTGGCTGGTACCTGATCGGCGCATCGAAAGAACTCTGACTAAATAAACTGACTTAAGCCGTTGCGATAGTGGCGGGCCCATGAGGTCAGTACCACCACGCGGTAGCGGGTGGGTTCCGGTTAAGGAATGAGGTTGATTGAGCATTAATGCAACATGACCCACCCGCTACCGTGGTGGTATTGACCTCATGTGCCCGCTCGTTCTCCTAAGCGCAAGTACTCAAAAATATGCGCATGAACGGCTACAGAGCCGCCTTAAGATGGCGCACTTAGACTTTATCCTGTGAATCTTGTAAATCCTGTCTGGAATTTCCCCGTTATTAAGTTGCGTACGGAACAAGCCGCGAGGCCGCGCCAAGGTTTAGCCGCGCATATGGTAAACTTTTATTCATTCGCAGCGACTAAATGAAAAGAAAAAGGTTCAAAGCAGAAGTACAGTCCGGGCACAAGGAAAATGCTGTTGAGGTGCCGTTCGATCCAGTCAGGGTCTGGGACATTCCTGCGAAACCGCTCTTAAAAGGGCGACGAGGCCATCGCGTTCAGGGAAGTTTGAACGGACTTCAGTTCGAGAGCGTTATCGTTCCTCGCTCGGGAAAGTTCTTCCTGCTGGTTGAAGAAGATGTACAGCGGGCAACGGACATCCTGGTTGGCGATGTTGTCGATGTGGTCGTCGGGCCGCTAACGGAATAATTCCTTCGTTGCATCTTCCGAAACGTCTGCTGTAACGCATACTGTTTGCGTGAGGTTAAGACTCAAGGAAGCTTTGAAGACGTACTTTCGACGCGTAGCGTCCGCATGAATTTTTCCCGGCCTTTCAAGGCCGGGAAAAGTGAACGAACCATTCGCGTCGCGTAGCGACGCCTGAAACCATAGCAAGATTCTATCGTCGCTACGCGACGAGACCGAGCAATAAACTGATCCCGGCGTTGAAACGCCGGGCTAAATTCATACCGACGCTACGCGCCGGAAACGACTTGTTGAGGGTTTCTTTAAGTCAAACGAAAGAGGAAAAAGAAAATGGCCGCAGAAATCGGCAAGCGCTTTGTAGACTTCAAACTAAAAAACCAGGACGGCAAAACGGTCACGCTCGATGACTTTGCCGGCAAGTGGCTGGTTCTCTACGTCTATCCCAAGGACGACACACCCGGCTGCACCATTCAGGGGAAGTCGTTCACCGCAAGCAAAGAAGATTTCGACGAAGCCGGCATTGCGGTGGTCGGCGTCAGCGAAGACGATGTGGATTCGCACAAGAGCTTCTGCAGCAAGTTTGGTTTCACCATCGACCTGCTGGCCGATCCCAATCATGAACTTTTGGAAGCGGCTGGTGTTGGTCGTAGCGAATACAAGGGGACAATGTATTGGGACCGCACCAGCTTCGTCATCGATCCCAGAGGAACGCTGCGCAAGATTTATCTGAAGGTGCAGCCTGAAGGCCACGAGCAGGTGCTCCTGAACGATATCAAAGCGATGCAAGTCAAAACGATGCAAGCCGAGGGCTGAGGTTGAGCTCCACGCTCGATAACACGCTGGTCCTTTTGATTGGGTTCGCCGGCACCGGAAAATACACAATTGGCCGCGAGCTTTGCCGTCGCACCGGCGCAAAGCTCGTGGACAATCATCTCATCGCCAATCCAGTCTTCACCGTAGTCAATGCAGACGGCATCACACCTCTTCCCAAAGAAGTGTGGGCGAAACTAAAAGAAATCAGGCGCATCGTCTACGAGTCGATTCGCGAGTTGTCGCCTGCCAACCTGGGCTTTGTGCTGACGATGGAGTTGCGCGAGAACAATCCGGACGACCATTCTGCCATTGACGATCTCGAGAAACTTGCCGCGGCGCGCCAGAGTCTTTTCGTCCCCATTCGTTTGGTATGTGAAGTTGAGGAGTTATGCCGGCGCGTGGCCGATCCAAAGCGACGCGAGCGCCTCAAGGAGATAAGCGTCGAGAACACTCGCCGGAAGTCGGCTGAAGATGCGGTCCTGAACCCAAAGCACGCAAACCTCCGCACCATCGACGTGACTGCTAAATCGCCGAGTGAAACTGCCGATGCAATCATTCGGGAAGTAGATTCGCTAAGAGCTGAAGCAGGCTTGCGGCATTAGCATTAAAGATCCAGTCCTGGACGCAGTGCGCGATTCGGAGTCCTCATGGTGATCGAGTTACGTTTAGCAACGATGGAGGATGTGCCGGCGCTGAAGGAATTGATACCGGCTTCAGTGCGGGCGCTGAGCCAGGACTATTACACGCGGGATCAAATCGAAGCTGCTGTATCGGAAATATTCGGAGTCGATACCCAGTTGATCTCGGATGGCACTTACTTCCTGGCGGAAGCAGCGGGCCAGATCGTCGGCTGCGGCGGGTGGAGCAAACGCCAAACGCTCTTTGGCAGCGACGCAGCGAAATCGGCAACCAGTGACGGTCTGCTCGATCCGGCAAAAGATGCCGCCCGCGTTCGAGCCTTTTATGTCCACCCGAATTGGGCCAGACGCGGTATTGGCAGGCAGGTGTTGAAGCGTTGCGAAGACGCAGCCAGGAGCGCCGGGTTTACAAAGCTGGAGCTGGTGGCCACACTGCCGGGCGAACCGCTGTACAAAGCGATGGGCTACATTGTGATTGAGCCTACAGTCTTACCTATGTCAAAAGGCCGGTCGCTGAAGGCGTACCGTATGGGCAAGGTGCTCTGAAAAAACTACTGCCAAATTTTAGCGCGGAGATCGCCAATGAAAATCACGGTATTCGAACGCAGAAATCAAAAGCTGGCGCCGAGATCCGTCTTTGTAAAGCGACAGCTGTTCTCTCTTGCGATTGGCCTGACGTTGCTCGGATGTTTTTTGCTAATTGGTATTGCTGGATACCATTGGATAGCCGGACTTGATTGGATCGACTCTCTGCTCGAAGCGTCGATGATTCTCGGCGGCATGGGACCAATCAATCCGCCCCAGACGTCAGGGGCAAAGGTCTTTGCTTCGCTCTATGCGCTCTTCAGCGGAGTTATCTTTATCGCATTGATGGGAATCATCCTGTCGCCACTTGCCCATCGAATGCTGCATAGGTTTCACGTCGATGACAAAGATGAGGAAAGCTGAACGGCCACCTCTCAGTCAATCTCCACTTGCGCTAACAGAGGAAGATGATCCGACGCTGATCTAACGACAGCAGCCGGTTCATTGACCACTTCGCAGCTTACCAGGCGCTCCGCGAATGCGGCGGGCACAAATACATAATCGAGCCGCAGGTGTGGGTCCCAGGTGGGAAAGGTGTACCCTTTTTCGTCTTTATGAAGCGACCGAAAGCCGTCGGCATAGCCCGCATCAAGCATGATTTGGATCGTGTCTCTTTGAAGTTTGCGGCCGCTGAACCATATCAGCGCGCGAATCCAGCCCGGCATGCGGCGAACGTCCAGCAGTTCACCGGGCGCCAGAGTGTTAAAGTCGCCACATAAGACATGAAAACCGTCTTGATGGCGCTCAATGCCTTTGAGCAGGGAACGAATCTCACGAGTTCGTCTTTGCTCGTCCCACTTCGAAAACCTGGCGCTCAGATGCAGCCCAAAAATGCGCGTCTGAGTTCCCGCAGGAACGATTTCCAAAAAGGAATGTTTGGCTCCCGCCGGATAGTGCCACTCGTGATAAGCAATTTCCTGCCGGCTGACATAACCAATCGAATGATCTTTTCGGGCAGCCCAGAAAGGCAATTCAGTTGTTTGTGATAGATGTTCAATGACGGCGGGACTGCTTGCCTCCTGAAAGACAACCAGGTCCGGACTGACGGCCTTGATCGCGTTCGCCAGCGCCGTCTCTCTTCCCAGCCCACCGAACCGTATGTTGTAGCTGAGCAACTTCAGAGTCACGCATTTTCACCCGGGGGGACGACGACATAGTAAGGTTCCCCGAACAGGACATCGCGAGCATACAAAATGAGACTGGAAGTCGCTTGAAAGTTTACCGGCCGTCCCGTCAGTTGCTGCAACGACTCCCGCAAAGGATTCAGAGAGGTCGCGATATCCGGGTCCTTGTCGCACAGCGGCTTTGTATGCAGCGCCGGAATATAGAAACCGTTAATGTGCCAGGCCTCCATAACTTTGCTTCCCACCAGCGTCACGTCGAGATCGCTGGTCCCTTTTCCCTGCGAGTCAAAAGGCGCTTCATCTTCGTGGCGTTTGTTCGTTACGACGCTGCCTCTCAGAACTATCCCTGTTCCTTTGGGCAGCCCCTGTTGAAGTTTGCGGTAGAAAGCGATAAAGAGCCGCTCGTCGCCTTCGAAGGCCAGTGTGACAATGCGGGCCCGGAGCTCACTGTCGGTCATTTCATGAGCATCTTTCGGCATTTGAGACGCGGCTGAAGAGGAAATGTAATGTACGGGATCTATCTAAGGCAAACTGTTAGTCTGCGCCGCTCTCTACCGGGAGATTTCACTTACGACTTCGTAAAATTCACGCGTCCCGTCGCGAATGTTCTTGACGGTGATACGCTCGTTGTTTCCATGCACGCCTTGATTCTCCTCCACGGTAGTGTAGAAAGGCGCCCAGCCGTAGGCGGTGATTCCCAGCCGGCGGTAGAGCTGACTCTCGGTGTAACCGCTCAGTATCTTTGTAGTGATAAGCGCTTCAGAATGATGGGCCCTGGTTATGCGCGAGATCACGTCAAATAGCTCGGTATTGATCGAAGCACTATTCGGCGGCTTAAAGGTATTTACCTGCTCAATTTTGATGGTGGGATCGGCGATTACCTTCTTCAGTTCTGCCAGAAAGTCTTCCGGTTTCTTGCCGGGCAGCAACCGCACGTCGATGTTGCAGGTTGCGCTGTTGGGAATGACGTTCGTTTGCTTGCTGCCGCTCATCATTGTCAGCGAGATTGTGTCGCGCAGCATGTAGTTGTATTCGCGATCGGCGGTAATCTGCTTAACGAAGGCAGGATCTTGCAACGACTTCCGGATACTCAGAAACTTTGAACGCAATGGCTCGGTTTGCAATGGCGCGATATCGTGAAAAAACTTTTCCACCGCCGGCTGGATGCTTATTGGCGTCTCGTAGTTGATGATTCTCCACATCACGGCCGCCAGATGGTTTGGGGCCGACTCCGCAATCGGACGAGAGCCATGTCCCGGTTGACCCGTGGCCGTCAGATGCAGCCACAAAGGCGCTTTCTCGGCAACATCCACGCCCACATATTTCACCCGGCCATTTTCTAAAAGGTTATCACCGCCCTCAGTCAGTAAGTACTCGGCGTCTTTGAATAGATCCGACTTGTTGGCGATCATCCAGATCGAGCCTTCATCCTTCACTTCTTCGTCCGCAGTCCCCATGAAGATCACGTCGCGGGACAGCTTTGGCTTTTCGCGCGCGAGTATGATCATCGTCATGAGGTGCAGCAGGCCCTCGCTCTTCATGTCGAGCGCGCCGCGACCGTAAATCGTGCCGTCGATTATCTCCGCCGAAAACGGATCGACGCGCCATGCAGACGGATCGGCAGTGACCACATCCATGTGGCTCAGCAGGATGATTGGTCGTTTCGTTCCATTACCGCGAATGCGCGCGATGATGTTGGCGCGACCCGGTTGGTATTCGAAGATTTCGCTTTGAATCCCCTCTTTGTCGAAGATTGCCTTTAAGAATCTGGCAGCCGCGATTTCATTTCCCGGAGGATTCGATGTGTCAATGCGCAGGTATTGGCGCATCAGGTCAACGGCCATGTCCTGATAGGCGGGCCAGTTGATATCAGTGCCCGGGGTAAAACGGTTGGCGCTGCCAACGCTGGAGTGCGGCGCCCACGACATCAAGATAAAAGTTAGGGCCATGAAGCTTAGGATTTTCATAGAGGCTCCCTATTTGTTTCGCTTGGTTCGTGCGATTTCGTGGATCGCTTTCTGGTTTTCGAACGTCACTTCAAATTCAGACACTCTTCAAGACGCCTGGCGAATCTCCAATTCGGCGACCACCGGCAAGTGATCCGAAGCCAGCGTGTTTACGGTCCATGCTTTCCTGGCGCGCACTGGATCGCCTGTTCGATAAAAGATGTAATCTATGCGCTTCGCGGGCTTATCCGCCGGGTAACTCAAGCCCTCGCCGTCAGCATGGCTTTCGGTCCACGCATCGCGAAATTGAGTATTCATGAGCTGGCAAGCATCAGCCATCGGCAGATCATTGAAATCCCCGACAACGATTAACGGCGCCTTCACTCCTTCCAGCGCTTTCAACAATTGTTCAGCTTCAAAGACGCGGCCGTCTTCGTATTGATAGTCCAGATGGGTCGTAACGAAGTTTATCGTTTTGCCATTCACGGCCACTTCAACGCGAATCATTCCGCGCCGCTCTTTCTCTCGTGTGTTTCCGTAGCGGCGATGATCGATTGCCATAATGGGAAAACGGGAAAGAATTGCCACTCCGTATTGGCCGCCCTGGTAATGCAGATTGTAAGCGAAGGCATATTCCATCCGGGTGAGTTTGGCGATCTCGGCTATTTCATCGACGCGCTGCGTGCGCTCAACGCCACGATCGACCTCCTGCAAACCGACCAGGTCCGGGTGCTCGTGATTGATCACATCAGCAATTCGCTTTAGATCTGTCTTCTTGTCCATGCCAATGCCGACGTGGATGTTGTATGTCATCACGCGGAGGGTCCTTCTAGCCGAAGGAATCGGGGAATTGAAATTAGTTGAAGACCCGGCTATGAAGGAGACAAATAGTATTACCAGGTTCGAGAGAACACATACGGCGCTGCGGTAAGAAGCATGTCTTTCTCTGCGAGCGCCAAAGGCGCGTAATGCAAAAGCCTGGGGCAGCGCCCCAGGAAAGGACGTGGTCCGTCTTTTAAAGCGCTGAAGGCGCGCCATCAACGGATCGCTGTCCTTATTTCGCGCTTTCAGCGCTTCTGCCATCAAAAATTACTCCGTTCCTGGGGCGCTGCCCCGGGCTTTTGCATTACGCGCCTTTGGCGCTTACTGAAAGCTATTCCGCGCTTGCGGGGTTGACGGTTTCAGCCGCTTGAAAACCGATCGCGCTATGTGTTCCATCGCAAAAAGGCTTGTTCGATGAAGCCCCGCACCGACAAACCGCCAGGCGCGGCTTCTGGCTTGTTACTTTGTTCCCGGCGGTGTCCAAACCGTCAACGTCGCCTTCAACTATGTATGGTCCGTTCGACATCGGACGGATGGTTACGTCAGCCATTCTTCCCTCCCTGAGATTTATATTGGTGAAACTGTGGCCGGCATTCTAACATGGGTTCAGAGTTCAACCTTTAGGTTGTGTCGGCCGGCAGCCGCAAGCTAAAGCTTGAACTCTTAACACTGCAGACATGTCGTGGCTTCACTTCTTAATAATGTTCGCGTGCGCATTTGCCGCTGGTGTGATCAATTCAATTGCCGGGGGCGGAACGCTGATCACCTTCCCGGTTCTGATCTGGCTCGGTCTTGATCCAAAGATCGCGAATGCGACCAGCACCGTGGCCCTTTGGCCCGGGCTCTTTGGCGGGCTATTCGGTTACCGAAAGGAACTGGAGAACAGTTCAACCATTCTGTTGCGACTGGGAATAACCAGTGTGATCGGCGGGGCGATCGGGGCCTGGCTCTTGATCTGGACGCCATCGCCGACGTTCGCTCTGCTGGTTCCTTTCCTAATACTTTTCGCGACGATCCTTTTCATGTCCCAGGGCGCAATCAATCGCAAGTTGCGGTTGCAATCCATCGTAGCTGAACCGAAGACATCGTGGTGGGTGGGCGCTATTATCTTTCAATTCTTTTCGGCAATCTATGGCGGATATTTCGGCGCCGGAAACGGCATTCTCATGCTGGCCGCGATGGGGTTGTTAGGCCTGCATGAATTGCATCGCGCAAATGGAATAAAAAACTTCCTGGGCATTTGCATCAACAGCATAGCGGTTCTCAGTTTTTCGCTTAAGCATCTTGTGGTCTGGCCTGACGCATTGTTGATGGCTGTCGGGGCATTGCTGGGCGGCTACTTCGGCGCCACCATGGCGGTCAAGGTAGGCCAGGTGATTGTGCGCCGCGCGATCGTGGTTTTGGGATTCGTGATTACGTTTGTGATGCTCTGGCGGCTGTGGCGGTAGCGATCTCAGCGCTCCGAATGTTTCAGGTTTTGCGGCTCTTCCGGATCGGAAAACTCATTGCCGGATGACTAAATCAGGCTGCTCTAAAATCACACTGCCGCGCGAGTTTTATACCCGCCCCAACGTGTTGACTGTCGCACGCGAGCTGCTGGGAAAGCTCCTGGTCGTTCCAGCGAAGAACCGCAGACGCGTCTCTGGAATCATTGTCGAAGCCGAGGCCTATCGTGGGCCACAGGATCGCGCCGCACACTCATACGGGGGACGCCGCACAAAACGCACCGAAGCAATGTATGGACTCGGTGGCACCGCTTATATCTTTTTTGTCTACGGAATGTACTACCAGTTCAACGTTGTGACGAATGCCGAACAGGCTCCGCATGCGGTGTTGATTCGCGCCCTCGAGCCTGTTGAAGGCATTGAGATAATGCGGACGCGGCGTCACGGTCAGCCAGATCACAACCTTACCAACGGACCGGGAAAGCTCTGCATTGCGCTGGGAATAGATCGGAGATTTGATCGCGCCGATCTGCTCGGCGATAAAGTTTGGATCGAAGAAGGCCAAACGATTCCACGCTCGCGAATCGCTTCAGGACCGCGCATTGGAATCGATTACGCCGCAGAGTGGGTCGAAAAGCCCTGGCGATTTTGGATCAAGAACAATCCGTACGTCAGCCGTAGATCATGACGGATTTTCTTGGCAGACTTTCCAGATCTTCCGGCCAGGCTCCGCACCTTGCTGATTCCGCATACCTAAGTCTCGCGCTTGGACAAAAATCTGGGCGAATAGTCAGTATTTTGATGTGAGTCAAAATGACTTCCCGAGTAGCTGATTGACCGACCAAGGATAGCCCCGCTGGCCACAACCTCGTTGATCTATGACTGACAAGGCGTGGTATAGTGCTTGCTACCAGAGGGTTGTGCGCGCCACGGCGTTGGCCGCAGTCGCACGACCCGCCCCGGTCGCCCTTATGCCGATCCTTCTGGACGAAAGAGAGTCGGAAAAGCGACGACACCCCTCACTTATTTCAAGCCAATTAACTTGCATTAACCACGAGGAACACTGCTCATGAGTTCTTTATTGATTGTCGAAGACGAGGTCACGATTCGCGAAATGCTTTTTGAACTGTTTTCCGAAGAGCACACGTGTTTTCAAACCGATACTGCTGAAGAGGCATTAAAGGTCCTGGAATCAGAGCCGATTGACGTAGTGCTTACGGATATTTCGATGCCAGGCATGAGTGGACTAGAACTCCTGGGACATACCCGTCAACGCTGGCCCAACACTAAGGTGATCATGATTTCCGGCATACGCGATCGAGAGTACGCCGGCGGACTGGTCAGAATGGGGGCGTTTGATTACCTGGTTAAGCCTTTCGAGCTGGTAGATATCAAACGCAGCGTGGCCCGCGCCACTGAGAAGGCACAGCAGCCACCTCAAGGGCCACCGGTATCAGCGAATTCGAACACGGGCGAGGATGAGTTCAAGGAGAGGCCGGTGGAGGTATTCTCCTCCATCCAGCTTGATAAGGCGTTTCCTCTCCATGAACTTCTGGAAATGGGTCAACGTAATCGAATGACCGGTTACATGAAGTTAAGTTGGGACAACACAACAATTGAGAAGGCCCGCAGCATGGGCATGTTCAAAGAGGCTGGAGACGGTTTTAATGAAGCCCTGCAATCCCAGTCAGCATCGATCTATCTGCGCGACGGACTGATAATTGACGCCGTCGTGGGTGAATCAGAACAGAGCATTTATTGGAGCGACGCCGAAGAAGCCCTGGCGATGTTAGTGCGCCTGGCGACCTGGGTTAGTGAGGGAGTTTGCGCCTCAGGTTATACGGTGCCCAATGTTACGCGCCCGGAAAGACTTTCAGTCACCAGCAACAGCGGCAAGTTTCTGAGCATCGTGGCGAGCGACGAGGAAGGCCGGGACGCGGAACCTGCGCCGCCGTCAGCTTCCGCAGACCCGCGCCAGCTTGAAGAAACGCATGACGAATTTTCTGAAGCTGTTTTGGCAGACAGTAATACCTTTGATGAGCCCTGGTTGGCGTACACGGCCTAGGCTGACACAAGCACTCCGAAGAACCCACCTTCGCAAGCTCCTGAAGTCCTCATAGAGCCAACCAAAAATCTAATCGCTGCCGTACCTGATTTCCATATGTCGAATGCGGTAGCCTGCTACGACCAGGACAAGAATAGTAACTAGAAGCAGGCTCGGAATTGCAATCCACGCCGGCGTGGGCTCAGCCACCACCGCAAACGGTCCTTCCGACATAGGGACAGGCACCAGCGAATTCAGGTAGTGAATCACGCTGATTTTCTTTAACAACGGCGGCAAGAGAAAATTTATCCATTCCCATCCGTAAAGCACTAACGCGGGAATAATAGGATTGCGAAAGAACAGACCAACGATGGTAAAGAATGCGCCGTAACCCACGCAGGCAAGAATTGTTATACCAGCGTAAGTGAGTAGCTGACCCGAACCCGGACCGTCAAAAAAGTAGCGCACGCTCTCCGAATAAAAATGCGGGAAGTAAAGCAAGACTATTGTAACGATGGTCATGCCCCCAAAAAGAATGATGGAAGTGATAAGTCCGGAAAGGTATTTTCCTACGACGAGGACCTCACGCCGCATCGCGCTCAGAAAATAAAAGTGAAGACTCCGGTCGACAATCTCCCCGCGAAAAAGATTCATAAAGATCCATGCACAGCCAAAGAACACTACCGTTCTTAAGATCAAGCCGCCGTAAAGGACGGCGTAGATCATGTGATACTGCGTGAAGTCCTGCCACTCACGCGATGGGGGCGTGAAGAGCGCCAGAATCGAAAGCGGAAAAATCGGCAAAAGCGCCAACACATAGAGCAGAATCGAGCGCCGGCCGAGAAAATTCTTTTCGATCTCGAGGCGAAAGATTGCCCGTACCTGACGAGCCCATAGAGACCAGGGCAGAGGCTGCTTCTGAAGTTTTCCAGTTGCCGGAATGTTGACGGTTGAACTGCTCATGAATTTGCACTCCTGTCAGAACCGCCTGCGGTAGCGGGCGGGCCACCTTCCATCATTGATGGTTGCCCTCGCAAGAGGCCCGCCCGCTACCGCAGGCGGTTCTGACTTAACTGCCCTCTGAACCGATCAAATACTGGTAGACCGCGCTAATATCGTCATCGACCGGCGCGATTGATTCGATGTTGATCTCGCCTTCTGACACCACGCGGTTCAGCAGTAGATAAAACCGATCGGCATTGCGGGTCTTCACAAACAAGCCGCGGTGATCGTCGTGCAACCGTGCCTCCACCACGTGGTCCTGATCGAAAACATGCGCCGCCAGTTTCGAAGGCTTATCGCAACGTATCAGGATCTGCATCGGGTGCTCTTCCATCTCGTCCCGCACGCCGTGAATGTTTCCCTCGGCCACCACATAGCCGTTGTTCAGCAGCACAACGCAGTCCGACATCATATCTACTTCGTGCAGAATATGACTCGAGATGATCAGGTGGAGACCTTCCGCGGACAGCTTACGAAACAGCGCAATCGTTTCCGCCCGCACCATGGGATCGAGACCGTTCAGTGGTTCATCCAGAATCAGCACTGATGGCTGATGCGCCATCGACTGCGCCAGCCTGATTCGCTGTCGCATTCCCTTGCTGTAGGCGCCCACTTTTCGATCGGCCGCGTCCAGCAGGTTCACACGTTCCAGAGCAATCACCGTGAACTCGGCTGCCTTCTTTTTATCGAAGCCGTGAACCAGCAGAAACGAATGAATGAATTCACGGCCAGTCAATCCTCGCGGAAACGAGTCGAACTGCGTGCAGTAACCTACTTTGCGAAAGAGCTGTTCCGGCCGGTCGGTGGGGATGCCGAGGAGCGTCACACTGCCGCGAGTAGGACGAAGCAAGCCGGTCATCAAGTTCATTAGAGTGGATTTCCCAGCCCCATTCGGGCCAACCAGGCTGGTTATTCCCGGCGCGATTGTAAGATTGACGCGGTTCACCCCCAAGATCTCCCCATAGAACTTGGAGACATCGTCGAAGATGATCATGTGCTCAGAAGAATCGCTCATAACTGCAACGTTTCGGATTCCGAAATTTAGCTAACCACTTCGTACGCTTTGACCTTCCGGGAAAGCAGCGCCAGACAGATGGCGCAGATCACGAAAAGCGCCGCCCATGAGCACCACAGTGGTGGCTCATTCATGACGATCTCGCGCACGACCTGACCGTCAACATCGGTGATACGTCCGGTCGTGCGCACAAACGTCCCAAATAACCCGGCTGAAACATTCCTCGTTAATGCGCCCAGGCTGATCAGGTTTCCCCAACGGGTCAGAAAGATTTGGTTGATGACCTCGCCAAATATCGAGGGGATGAAAAACAGGCCGAGCAGCGCCGCGCTGGCGACGACGCGCCACTTGACCAGAGCGGATACAGCCTGGGAAAGCAATGCCAGCAACAGGATCCAAACGAAACTGGAGAGAAAAATCGCGCTCGCCATCCAAATGTTATTGACGAACCAGCTTGCGCCTTCGAGATACGACTGGAAAAGGAAAAGCAACAACTGCGGAATCCAGGTCATTGCCGAAAGCAGAATCAACAAAACAGACATCTTCCCCAGCACGTACTCCGTGCGCGAAAACGGCCGGCAAAGATAGAGCGGCAGAGCGTTGTTTCTCAAATCGCGCGAAACCAGTGGCGGGCCAATCAAAAGGGCCACGAAGAAGGCAAAGCCGCTTTGCAGGTTCACAAACGTTTGAAAGAAAAATGCATCGATAGGAAGCAACTCGCGCACATTCACCTTCAGAATGCCCAACGCACTTACGTTGTGATGCAGATAGATTAAGATCGCCTCGACCAGAAGCGGGATGAAACAGAGGACGAAGAAGGCGGTAAACAGTTTCGATTTGAAGACATCACGAAAGGCGTACCGCGGAATGATCAGAAAACGGCTCCACTCCGGGGTTAAAGTCCCGGCGTATCGCTTGTAGGTGTGCTCATATACCGCCATGGCCGTTCTCCATTGCTTTCAAAAAAATGTCTTCCAGCGAATCGCGTTTGTAGCTCAAGCGCCTGATCTGTACCTGTTGCTCATCCGCGACGCGATATAAATCCCGAACCTCGGTGCCCTGATCCAGCACCACTTTTACTCGATGGTCGCCCGTCAAAGCGTACTCGCAACCAAGGGCCCTGATGGCTTCAGCGAATTTGTTCTGATCGCCCCGAGTCTCGAGCATAAGAAACTTGCGATTTGATTTTCGTTCCTCCTCGAGATTGCAATAGACGACCAGGCGCCCATCCTTCAGGATCAGGATCTCCTCGCAACACTCTTCGACGTCGCGCAGCAAATGAGACGACAGCACAATGTGGGCCTGCCCGCTGTCCCGGATTTCGCGGATCAGCCTGATCATTCGCGCGCGCGCCGGAGGATCCAGCCCATTTGTCGGCTCGTCCAGGAAGATCAGCTTTGGGCCATGAACTATGGCCTGGGCCAGCTTGGCCAGTTGCTTCATTCCCAGGGAGTAGGTATCGAGTTTTCGATAACGGGCCTCTCCCAGACCCACGTAGAAAAGCGCTTCGTGCGCTCGCTCTAACGCCGCCTCAGGCGGCAGTCCTGAAAGCTCGGCCATCAAGCGCACCAGGTGAACCGCACTCATCTTGGCGATGAAGGAATCCCGTTCGGGCATGTAGCCCACCAGAGATTTGATCTCTTTCGCGTCGTCCGTGATGTCTCGTCCGAAAATCCGCGCCGTGCCTGACGAGGTGGGATGAAAGCCGAGCAGCGTATGAATCAGCGTGGTCTTGCCGGCGCCATTTGGTCCCAGAAGCCCAATCGCTCGTCCGCGCATGTCGGCGCGAAGATCCTGAAGGATCGATCGTCGACCGAATTTCACACTCAGCCCATCCAGGTCGATGACCGGCGTGCTCTCGAGCGCGTGAACAGGTCTTGATTCTTCCTGAACTTCCACTGGTAGTGCCATGCTCATCTCTTATATCGCCCCGTCCTGGTAATTCCAAACGAAACCGAGACCGAATGCGGTCCCCATCAGTATGAATGCGCCGATGAATGCTAACGCTTCCGAGGGAGCCAAAGTTCTGCCTATTGCCAGAAACCCAATCAGAAACACGGGCAGGTTGAGCACGAGCGCTGA
>DASXRU010000045.1:0-8774 GCA_036506395.1 Pyrinomonadaceae bacterium
GTGCTATTGAACCATCTTAAGGAATCAGATGTGATCACTCGTGCTACAGCAGCCGAGCTGCTAGGCGAGCTTCCACCTGATGAAACCAACGTCCGCGCATTGACCGCAGCATTGCCCGCGGCGATGGCGGACAAGGACTTGAACGACGCGGGGCTGGCGATCCTGGATGCGCTGGGAAAACAGAAGAGCGCTGCGGCCAATGAGGCGATCAAGACGTCGCTTAACTCTTCCGATCATTTGCTACGCCGAAAGGCAGTCGCGCTTTTGAAAGCGAATGGAGCTGGCGATTTCTCATCACGCATCGGAACGGTCAAGACACGCAACACGAAAGCTGATTATCATCGGGCGATTGCCCGTATTGGCAAGCAGGTCCGCGCGACGGTCGTAACCAGCAAAGGCTCTTTTGTGATCGAATTCCTTCCTGAAGACGCGCCTTTGACAGTTGATAATTTTGTCCAGCTTGCGCGCAAAGGCTTTTTCAACGGGCAGACGATTCCGCGCGTGGTGCCCAACTTTGTGGTTCAGGCGGGCGACCCCCGGGGCGATCAAAACGGCGGCCCCGGCTATCAGATTCGCTGCGAAATCAACGAAGTTCCCTACGAACGCGGCGCAGTGGGCATGGCGTTGTCGGGCAAAGACACCGGCGGTTCGCAATGGTTCGTGACGCATTCGCCGCAGCCACATCTCGACGGAGGTTACACTGTATTTGCTCGGGTCATCTCCGGGATGGAAGTTGTGGACAAAATAGCCCGAGGCGATATTATTCGACGAGTGACGGTGAACGAGGGACGATACTGAGATGAAGCTTTACCACCTCCGGAACGGAGCCGCCGAGCCGCAACACAGACCAAAGCGGTCCACGAAATTATACGAACCAGTTTCGCGTTGTTTGGCGTGTTTTGGTGGATCGTTGCCCTCCTTCGCTCTTCTGATGCTGCTATTGCTCGCCCCCGTCGCTCATGCCCAAACGCGCGAAACAACTCCTGCCGAGAAGCAGCTACGTTATCAAGTTAAACTCAAGCTCGACTTCGACAACCGAGCCTACTCCGGCAGCGAGCGAGTGCATTGGATTAATCGAGGCGAACATGCGACTTCAGTTCTCTATTTCCATTTGTATTCGAACCTGCGCTCAGAATCGCCGAAGACCTCGTCACGGGCCGGCGATACTTCCGCCGGCAATTCACAGCAAAGTGATGAGCCCCGCCTTGATGTGACGGGAGTCAGCGCCATGGCTACTGGCGCGGCTTTGCCTTTCGCTCTCGACGATCAGGGCACGACATTGCGCATCAGCTTGCGCGAGACAGTACTCCCGGGAAACTCCAGCGACATTGAGATTAAGTTCAAAGGGACCGTCCCGGAAATAGATCCGGAAGAAACTGGCCTGGTAACCCACATTGTCCAGCAGGTCAGCGCCGCCCTGAGAAGTGATCGCGAAGTGCGCCGTGCGCGTGACCTCAACTTTCGTTGTCGTGGCGTGATGATGCTTGGCACTTCTTATCCCGTGCTGGTCGCTCGAGATGGCGACGACTGGCTGCGAAAGGTCGAGTCCAGCATAGGAGACATAGTGCTGGCCGACCCTGCCGACTACGCGGTGGAGATTGAAGCCCCATCGAGCGTCAGCTTGTTTGCTTCAGGAGAGTTAGTGCAATCACCTGCGAGCGATTCCCAGAAGAACACCAGCCGGGTCTTTTCCGGCGATAACTTGCGGGACTTTGCGATCGTGGCCGGGCCAACACTGCGCTCGGAAGAGCGAAGGGTAGGAAACGTTACGGTGCGGTCGGTGTTTATGCCTGAACAGGAGCGCATCGCGCGAAACGTGCTCGGCGTGGCGGCTGAAAGCTTGCGCGTTTTCTCTGCTCGCTTCGGTCCACTTCCGCTAAAGAACGTCACCATAGTGGGTGCACCGCTTGTCGCTGGTTTGGGCAGCGCGGAGTTCTCGGGACTTGGGGCCATTGCCAGTGCGTTCTACGTGGATTTCGATTCAACGACGATGCGCAACATGCCCGAGATGATACGGGAACAAAGAGAGTCCCTTGAAGAAAGCCTAGAATGGACGGTGGCGCACATCGTGGCGCACCAATGGTGGGGCGCGGCAGTGGGCAGCGACCCGGCGCGGGAACCTGTGCTTGATGAAGCGCTGGCAAACTGGTCGGCGCTCCTTTACTACCGGGACGTGCGCGGCGAGGAACAAACTGCCAGGGTCATGGAGGAGCAGTTGCGTGGTGTTTACAAGGTGTATCGCACCTTTGGAGGCGAAGACATCGAGGCCAATCGGGCGGCTCGCGACTTTAGGAATTCATTTCAATATACGGCCATTGTAGGGAGCAAGGGGGCGTTGATGTTTGCCGATTTGCAGCGGCTGCTTGGCGAAGAGAAATATTTTGCCGCCCTTAAAAGTTACTACGCGGCCAATGCACTCGAGATTGCCGACATGGATGACTTGCGCGGCGCATTCATCGCGGAAGCTCCACTGAATCAGAGAAGAGTTGTGGCGCGCACCTTCGATCGTTGGCTGTCGAACAAGCGCGGCGACGAGGACATTGCGCCGCCTGACGCCCATCTTGCTGGTGAACTAGGCCTGCCTGTCAAACAGGCAAATCAAAAGAGTGACCGCGGCGCTCTGACAGCATTTGCCAGAGTGGGGAAATTTTTCTGGCAGCAAATGACGCGAATCAGATGAACCATTGCCAATTGCCAATTGCCGAATTCCAATTGAAGAAAGCCCGGAGCCTGGGAGTCAGTTAGCTTCCGTCAAGCGCGTTATCAATCTGCCATAGTTGTAAATGAGATGACTAATCAGAGCGCGAGGATTGAAGCGCCAATCGGAAATAGGCAATCGGAAATCGGCAATGGATTGCGTCCGTCGCAGGTGCGAATCGAAAGGGAGCTCGAGGTAGTCAGCCATCTGATGGACGAGCAGTTTCGCCTTCCCGTGCTCGGTTGGCGCTTTGGTCTTAATGCCATCATCGATCTTGTTCCCGAAGTCGGTGACATTGCCACTTCAATTGTCGCGTTATACGTGCTGGTCTCAGCGGTTCGTTATCGCGTTCCTAAAGTCACGTTGCTGCGCATGGGCGTGAACATCGCTATTTATTTTATCGTCGGCCTGATCCCCTGGCTGGGCGATCTGTTTGGCGCCTGGTGGAAGCCCAATATCCGAAACCTCAACCTGCTTCGCCGTCGCGCTACGGTATCGGCTGAGCAGGCAAAACAAGGACGGGCGAGCGACTGGCTGTTTGTGGGATTGATAATCGTGACTCTGCTGAGTTTACTTTTTGCCTGTATCGCTTTTACCGGCTTCTTTTTCTGGTACCTATTCAGGAACTTCAGTCTGGTTGGATAACATTCATTTTCAGAGTGGCGCACAGCATTCAGGAACTGGGAATCGGTGAAGGTTAGTTTCCTGATCTGTGCGGATCCGTGATCATCTGTGGCTGATTACCACAAAGGACATGAAATCAGAGCCGGGGATGTTGTTCCACAAACGAAATCAGGTTCTTCACATAATCCGGAAAGCGCGGGCAGCGAACGCCATGTGACTCGAGTAATTCACGAGCGCGGCTGGTGTCGTAGGTTTGACTAAGAAAGAAGTAAGGAACGGCTGCGTGGGGCAAGCCGCTAATCTTGTCTGCGAACGGAAGCATAAGAGCGGGTCGCACCAGCTCGGAAGGCACGCCCACAACCGCGCCTCGTCCATTTAGCGCGGTAGCAATCTCATTAAAGAGCTGATGCGTGGCCAGCGGAGCCGGATCCGCAAGTTGCACCGTTGCGCCAATCGCGCGGTCGTCTTTAGCCAGCGCGGCCATCGCGTCGATCACAAAATCCACCGGCACCAGATTCAGTTGCACCTCGCGATTCCCAATATTAACCAGCGTCAGCCCCTCGGGCCACATGCGCAGGTATTGAATCAAATAGTAGATACCGTCGTACTTCGCGGTTTCCCCTGTGCGTGAGTCGCCGCACACAACCGCGGGCCGATGGATAGTAACAGGAAGCTCCGATTTCAAAGCCTCCACTTCCAGTTCTGCGAGGTATTTTGTTTCTTCGTAGGCGTTGCGAAAGCCTGCGTTGTGCTGCAACTCATTTTCCAGAATCACTCCCTTGCGCAGACCGGCAACGTAGCAGGTGGAGACGTAGTGATAGCGGCCAAGGTTCCGGATCGTTCTGGCGAACGAGTTGATATTGCGCGTGCCTTCTACGTTTACGCGCATAGCGAGATCGCGCGCGACGGCTAGATCGTAGATGGCGGCGAGATGAAAAAGCGTACTGGTTTCTCTCCGCACCACGTCGCTGTCGGCAGGTGACAATTCAAGGTCGGCCTTAGTGATGTCACCCTCAAAGACGCGAAAGTTTTCCAGGGGAGTTTCAGTTTCGCGGGAAATCAGAGCGATCTGCGCGCGGGCGCGCTCAACAAATGCCGGCTGCACGAGCAGGAAAAACCGGACGCCATCCGCAGCCAGTCGTTTGACCAGACGGGCGGCGATGAAACCAGGAAAGCCGGTAATGAATATCGCTTCGCTTTGGGGCATTGTCAGGTTCCAAGTGCAGGAAGGTATCTTACGCGCGGCAGAATCTTCACATGGCCACTGCATCCTGGCCGGCAGGCTGCGGTTCCAGCCCTATGCGCTTAACCAAATCCACAAAGCGAGGATCTGAGCGAACGCTGTCGAACATTGGTTCCACATTGATCCAGGCCAGAAACAGCGCCCGCTGTTTGTAGGCCTCCTCCAGCCAGAAAAATGCTTTCTCCGTTTCGCCAAGTCCGGCGTGGATCAGCGCCACATTGTAGGCTGACACATGACGTTCGTGGTCTATTTGCCCTAACTCCGCGATCACTTTCCGTGCCGCCTCGCGGTTGCCTGCTGCCGCATATGCATGACCGAGTTTTGCCTTCATGAAGGCGCTGCCGCCGGAGAATTCAATCGCCTTCTGCAGTTCCAGGATGGCGTCCTGATACCGGCCCTGCTGCACATAAGCGGTTCCCAGAAACATATGCGCGACGCTGAAGCCAGGGTCCATCTCCAGCGCCCGGCGATAGTGTTTGACCGCTTTGTCGTAATCGCGGGCGAAGTAATAAGCCCATCCCACTTCGGTGACTATGATGAGCGCCAGCGGATCCAGCTCAGTGGCGATTTTCATTTGCGCGATTGCTTCCGGGTGACGCCCTTCGGCTGCCAGCTTGAACGCGTACCAGTGATGCGCAGTCGCGTAGTTTGGATTGAGCTTGAGCGCCGTGGTGAACTCTTTCTCAGCCGCAGACCAATCCCAATCGTATGCGCAGTGTGTGTAGGCCAGCGAGTTATGGGCTTCCGACAATGAATGGTCCAGCTCAAGCGCCTTTATCGCCGCCGCTTTGGCCTTGGGCATCACATCATGGGGTGCAGAGGCGCCGTAGAATCCCAGCAGAATATAAGAGTCGGCCAAGCCCGCATAAGCCAGCGCGTAGCCGGGATCGACTTCGATCGCCTGCTTGAAATGCTCGATTCCCTTCCGAAAACCATCTTCAGTGCGCTTGTTCCAGTAGAAGCGGCCTTTCAGATAATGACGATAAGCTTCCGTGTCATGAGTGTGCCGTTTGGTCAGTCGCTTTTTCTCTTCGCCGCTCAATTTCACCAGCAACTTCTTGGAAATCTCTTTCGCTATTTCTTCCTGAACCTCGAAGATATCCGCCGGCTTGCGGTTGTACTGTTCACCCCAGAGTTGCGATTCGTTGGTCACGTCGATCAGTTCGGCTTTGACTACCAGACGATCACCCAGTTGCAGCACTCGGCCGGTCAGCACTGCGCGAACGCCGAGCTCGCGGCCGGCTTCCTGCGGATCTATCTCGGTACCTTTGTAGCGAAAGACCGTGCTGCGTGGGACGACGCGAAGCTTTGGCAGTTGGGCCAGGGCGTTGATGATGCTTTCGGTGATGCCGTCACTGAAATATTCCATCTCCGGATCATGGCCAACGTTGAGCAGCGGTAACACTGCCAGCGAGTTAATGATACGGCGGGAAACTTTTCGGCGTCCGGGCGCTGATAAGGAGGAAGTGGTTACAGTCGGGCCGGTGGCGCGATTTTGCACCGATTCGGTGGTGCTTCTCGATGGCAGAATCAATGTCTGTCCTGAATCGCCGGACGAAGATGGCTCGGAAACGAGCGCCGTTCCGTCGTTGCGACAGAAATTCAGCGTATCGTCAGGATAAGCCAACTGGCATTGAGGGCAGCGTTTCATGATTTCTCAGTCGATCCCACCGTCTAAAATAAGAACGTCGCCAGTCGCCGTCGGGTTTCAAATGGCCTGCACATATTGCAACACCACTGACCGCAAACCAAAATTTGTGGGCGCTAGCGTGCCACGAGTATAATGTAATCCTTCGCCCTAAACGTAATCTCAAATTCAAGGAGAGGCAAAAATGATCTCAGCACGCCTCGTGCGACCTCGTGTGGCCTTCGCCCTGTTGCTCGCGCTGATCGCGATCCTGCCAACCGCGGCCCAGAAGAGCGCGGAGTGCACAGTCCGCGTAACGCTTCTGCAGGTGAATGATGTTTACCAATTTGCGCCGGTGGATGGGGGGAAAAGAGGGGGGCTGGCCAGGGTTTCAGCTTTGCGCCAGAAGATCATGGCTGAATCGCCGCACACGCTCTTCCTGCTTGCCGGCGACACCATTTCGCCGTCCGTTGAATCGATCACTTACAAGGGCCGGCAAATGATCGACGCCTGGAATGTCAGCGGCCTGGATTATGCAACCTTTGGCAATCACGAATTTGATTTTGGCCCAGACGTGCTGCGCGAGCGTATGGGCGAATCGAAGTTTAAATGGCTGGCGGCAAACGTTGTGGATAAGAAGAGTGGAAAAACTTTTGCCGATACGCCAGAGTTCCTGATTCGTGAATTCGAAGGTGTGAAGATTGGTATCTTCGGTCTCACCCTGCCGGAAACGAAAATCACTTCCAAGCCGGGTCCCGACGTGGACATTCTCGATCCCTGTACAACTGCCACGCGCGTTGTGCCGCTGATCCGCGCGCGCGGCGCCCAGGTCGTAATCGCTCTGACGCATCTTTCCATGCAGGAAGACAAACAGGTGGCGCGCTGTTCGGGCGTGGATGTGATAATCGGCGGGCACGAACATACTTTGCTCGAATCGATGGCCGGTCGCGCGCCGATTTTCAAGATGACTGCCGACGCACGCGAGCTGGGTCGTATCGATCTAAATATTTCGAAAACCACCGGGCAACTACAGAGTATCGATTGGGAAATCATTCCTGTTACGGACCAGTTGCCCTCTGACCCTGATTTCGCCTCGCTCGATCGCAAGTACGGCAGTCTCTTGCGGGAGCTGGAACAGCGTGTGGGCCATACCGATGTCGAGTTAGACGCTCGTAGCGCCGTGGGGCGCACACGAGAAACGAATATTGGCGATTTCGTGGCCGACGCTTTTCGCACCGCGACCGGCGCGGACGTGGCAATCATGAACGGAGGCTCGATCCGCGCCGATGAAGTCATTAAACCCGGCGACCTCACCCGGCGAGATGTGCTTTCGCTACTTCCCTTCAAGAACCGTGTGGTGAAACTCGAGATTACGGGCGCGACTTTGCGCGCGGCGCTGGAACACGGCGTAGCGCGCAGCGCCGAAGACACCGAGCCGGGACGTTTCCCGCAGGTTTCCGGCGTCCGTTACGTTTTCGACGCCAGCCGCCAACCGGGATCGCGCATCACGAGCGTGACCGTGAATGGAAAGCCGCTCGACGATCGGAAGACCTATACGCTTGCGGCCACGGATTACGTTGCCCTTGACGGTGGCGATGGCTACGACATGTTCAAAGGCGCGAAGGTGCTGATTACCAGGGAACAGGGCCAGTTTGATTCTGACGTTGTGCAGAAGGCAATTTCATCCGTGCGGGCAATCGCCCCAAAGACCGACGGCCGCATCACTCGGATCGACAAACCTGCCGGACAGAAAAGCGATTGTGCCGAGGGGTAGTAGGCTTCAAGTTTGCATTTTTTCTGAAGTTTATTTCACACCGCGGCTTCAGCCCGGTGACTACGCATATTCTTTACAATGTCGGACCCATTCGAATTAGGAACACAGTGTGGCCGCCCTGCCCGAGCAATGAAGTGCTTGACAGCGGGAGAGAGCGTTGCGTAATCTAGCCGGGCGAACGCCCATTGAAAGATGATTCAGAGCCAGCACAGTTATCGCTACTATTACTATTACGGTCCGCTCTCCGCTGGGAGGGACGGTCGGGCGATGGGCTGTCGGCGTGCGATGATCATCTGACGCTTTAGGCAGATTTCCAAAACCGGCCACCGGTCCTTCCAGCGCGGAGGATCGGTGGCCGGTTTTATTTTAGCTGTCCGACAAACTTCAGGAAGCTCTGAACAAGTACCTCGACGCGTAGCGTCGGTATGAATTTAGCCCGGCCTTTCAAGGCCGGGAAATGGTTGGCGAGGTGTTGGCGTCGCGTAGCGACGCCTGAAACTAGAGCTGGATTCAATCGTCGCTACGCGACGAGAACAGGCAAGAACCTGATCCCCGGCGTTGAAACGCCGGGCTAAATTCACACTGACGCTACGCGTCGAAGATACTTAGTCAGAGGTTCCCACAGTTTGTCGGACAAAGGAGGCAGCTTCGTATGGCAACAGTATCAAAACAACCATTACTCTCCGACCACGTGGACAATCGCATGGTCGTGTCCGACGTAGACAGTGGCAAAGGCAAAGCGGATCGAAATACGATTGTTCAGCTCGATCCCGATCATCCGGGCTTTCGCGACCAGCAGTATCGCGCC
>DASXRU010000046.1:0-6513 GCA_036506395.1 Pyrinomonadaceae bacterium
ATCTTATTAGGAGGTGCATTGATGATTCGATTCTTTGCTCTCTGTTTCATCATGCCAGCCTGCAGCGTCCTGGTTCCCGCGCAAACTCCTACGCCAACGCCGAGCCCGGTTGATCCTTGCGCTGAGATGACGGCCCGGGCAAACAGGACTGCAACCATACTAAAAGACTGGCCGGCGCTGGCGCGGTACCGCGAAGACGATGCCAAAGTCTTAGCGCCAGTCAAGAATGAAGACAGAGTTGTATTCGTGGGTGATTCGATTACCGATTCGTGGGACGATACGAAAAGGTACAGCGGGTTCTTTCCCGGCAAGCCCTACATCAATCGCGGCATCAGCGGACAGACCACGCCGCAGATGCTGATTCGCTTTCGTCCGGATGTCATTGCTTTGCGACCAAAGGTGGTGGTGATTCTTGCCGGTACAAACGATCTTGCGGGCAACACAGGGCCGATGACGCTAAGTGCGATCGAAGATAATCTAACTTCGATGTTTGAACTCGCACACGCAAACCGGATTCGGGTCGTGCTCGCTTCTGTGCTTCCGATTAGTGATTACGAAAAGAACAAAGATGGGCAACAGATCATTCGCACCAGGCAACGAGCGCCCGAGCAAATCATCCTGCTTAATGAATGGATGAAGAAATATGCAGTTGCTCATGGCGCGATTTATCTGGATTACTTTTCGGCAATGACCGACGACAGAGGCTTCCTGAAAGAGGAATTGAGCGAGGACGGCCTGCATCCAAATCAGAAAGGTTACGACGTGATGGCGCCGCTGGCCGAGAAAGCCATCGCCGCTGCCCTGAAATCTCGCAGATAACGGTAACAAGCGAAGAAAACAGCAAAACATCCTTGCCGATCGAATCGCTTTGCACTTAACATGTACCCTAATCGCGGGGTTGTTTTCGAGAGAGTTGGGTGCAAGCTGTTAGCTTGCGCGCAAACGAATGGTTTGGGTTACAAGGAGAAGAGCGATGTCAGACGATCGAGACAACGAGCGAAAGAAGAAAGGCTCGCTTTACGATCCAAGCCGGCGAAAGTTTCTCAAAGGGGTGGGTGTTGCCGGAGCCGGAGCCGCGCTGGCTGATCACTTACTGGCCCCTGACGCCGGCGGTATCACGCCAAAGCTCGATGTCCCCGGCGAGCCTGTCAGCGGGTCAGTAAATATCGCGCTGGAGGTCAACGGCCAGAGGCGCAGCGTCGTCGTTGAGCCACGCACAACTTTACTTAGCGCAATGCGCGATCGCCTGGATCCCGCTGTAACCGGGCCAAAGCTGGTCTGCGATATGGGCACCTGCGGGGCCTGCACGGTGATTACGGATGGGAAACCCGTCTATTCATGTCTGGTGCTGGCGATCGATGCTGTCGGCAGGAAGATTACGACAGTCGAAGGACTGGGCTCGCCCGAGAACATGAATGAAGTGCAAAAGGCTTTCGTTGAGCATGATGCTTTGATGTGTGGCTTCTGCACACCGGGATTTGTGACCACCATTTCTGCTTATTTGAAAACAAATGCGAACCCGACCCTGGACGAAGTTCGTGAAGCATGCAAGGGAAACTTCTGTCGGTGTGGAACCTATCCGCGAGTTTTTGCAGCAGCTCTGGCAGCAGCCAAAGCCGGAAGCGCTCGCAGTTGATTAATCGAGACGGAGACAGCTAATGGCACAGCAACAACCGCAGGCACAACCGACACCGACGCCTCGGAAGAAGAAAAAGATTCGCGTCCCTCGCGTTGTGAATGGCGTCGAGACGATGGTCGAGATCGAAGTTGACGACGTCGCGGGCCCGGGTTGGGGGCCAAATGATAAGCACACGCTGCTTAATCATCGTCTGACTCGAGTCGATGGGCCACTGAAGGTATGCGGAGCCGCCCAATACACCTTTGACGTGCGCTTGCCGAAAATGCTCTACGGCCGAATCCTGCGCTGCCCGCATGCCCATGCTCGTCTGAAAAAATTCGATTCGCGTGCGGCTTCAGCTATACCCGGTGTCAAAGCAATCATCCAGGCGCCGCTTACGGAGTTTCGCTTCGCCGGTTCACCCGTTGCAGCGGTGGCTGCTACAACTCCTGAACTCGCACAGGATGCGACGCACGCGATTGTTGTTGAATACGAGATTCTGCCGCATGTGGTGCGCGCCCAGGACGCACTCAAACCAGAGGCACCGGAGGTTCTACCCCGGGACCCGAAAAAACCCAGCGAGAAGAATCTGCGTCTGGCGGAGAAGGCAGGAGATACGGAAAAGTTGGAAGCCGCTTTCAAAAACTCGGACGCTATCATCGAAGCTGAGTATTTGACGCCGCGAATTCATCACGCGTGCCTGGAGACCCATGGAATGGTGGTTGATTACTCGGGCGGCGACTCAGCGACCATTTACGCGACCACTCAAGGAACGTTCACCATTCCTGACGATGCGGCCGCGGCCCTGGGCCTGCCGCAAAGCGCGGTGACTGCGACGGTGCAGCACATGGGGGGCGGCTTTGGTTCGAAGTTCGGAATCGGAATTGAGGGAATGCTCGCGTGCAAACTTTCAAAAGAAACCAAAACGCCGGTCAAACTCATGCTCACGCGCTCTGACGAGTTCGTAATGGCGGGAAACCGATCCGGCTCGTGGCAAAAATTGAAAGCGGGCGCCAGGAAAGACGGCACCCTGATGGCCGTGCAGGCTACGCAGTACCGGCTTGGCGGTGTCGGTCCGGGCTCACAGGCGCGGCAGCCGTACCCCGTCTATCGGGCCGGCGAATCTTACCGCGAGGTTTACGCGTTGCACACCAACGAAGATTCCTCGATCGCCATGCGCGCGCCCGGTCATCCGCAGGCATCCTTCGCAATGGAATCATTGCTGGATGAGCTGGCTGACAAGATTGGGATGGACCCGGTCGAATTTCGCAAGAAGAACATGCGTGACGAGGCTTATCATCGGCAACTCGATCGTGGCGCGCGCGAGATTGGTTGGGCGAAACGAAATTCCACGCCCGGTGGCGGAACCGGTCCGCGCAAACGTGGAATGGGCTGTGCTGCCGGAACCTGGGGCGGCGGTGGCAACAATCAATGCAAAGTCGATGTTACCGTCTCGCGCGACGGTTCAGTGTTAGTGGCCGTCGGCACCCAGGACCTCGGCACCGGTACGCGCACTTTTACGCGCGCGATTGTCGCCGAAGAATTGGGTCTACAGATACAGGACGTCGTCGAGCAGATTGGCAATTCAAAGCTGGGGTCGGCGAACTCTTCCGGAGGCTCGACGACGGCCGCTTCCTTGTCTCCGTCAGTCAAAGACGCCGCAATCAAAACTCGTCTGGCGCTCGCCGAAAAAATGGCGCCGCTTTTCGGAAACGCAAAGCCGGAAGAGATCATATTCTCGAAAGGCAACGTCACTGCCGGTGGAAAAACACTCTCGTGGAAGCAAGCCTGCGCGGCGCTGCCCGCCGCCGGAGTGACAGCTCGCGGTGAATGGCGCTCGGAATTACAAGGCCGCGGCGTTCATGGGGTCTGCTTTGCTGAAGTTGAAGTGGACGTCGAGACCGGCAAGATTAGACCCATTAAATTGCTTCAGGTCCAGGATGGCGGCCTGCCGCTCAACCGGCTCACCATGGAAAGTCAGATTAACGGGGGAATGATTCAAGCGCTGGGCATGGCATTGTGGGAAGGACGAGTCATAGATGCCGATCTTGGCATGCAGCTCAATCCCGGCTTTGGCGATTACAAGCTTCCTGGCTCGCTCGAGATGCCCGAACTCGTTTCGATTATTGACGACGATGACAAACGCGAAGTCGTCATCGGCATCGCCGAAGCCGCGATCATTCCAGCGCTCGGTGCTCTCGCCAATGCCGTCTTCAATGCCTGTGGCGCGCGCATCCGCGAACTGCCAATCACGCCTGACAAAGTCCTGATGGCGCTGATGCGCGAAGGGAGGAGCGCATGAAAGCTTTCGAGTGGGTGAACGCGACCAGCATTACTGAAGCCGTAAGCGCGCTCAAGTCTGCTCCTGCGGCGCCTGACCCTGATGATGCCGCGCGACCAATTGCCGGCGGGCAGGATCTTTTGACTACCATGAAGGATTACATCACGCGACCGACACGCGTGGTAAACCTCAAAGGCATTCGCGGGCTCAACAAGATTGAAGCAGATGGCAAAGGCGGCTTGCGAATCGGGGCCCTGGTTACGCTAACGCAACTTGAAGAACATCCGATCGTGCGCCGTAGTTTTCCAGGTCTCGCAGAGGCCGCGCATTCTATTGCTACGCCTCAGATTCGCAATGTTGGTACGGTTGGCGGCAACCTTTGCCAGCGTCCGCGTTGCTGGTACTTTCGGCTCGAAGAAGTTGTCTGTTTGAAAAAAGGGGGATCGCAGTGTTACGCCGCTACGGGAGAGAATAAGTACAACGCGATTCTCGGTGGCGGCCCTTCTTATATTGTGCATCCGTCTGATCTGGCGCCGATGCTGGTCGCGCTTGGCGCGGGTGTTACCGTCGCCGGTGCGGCAGGCAAACGGAGCATCCAGCTCGAAAAGTTTTTCACTCTGCCTTCAGAAGGAAACCTGCGTCGCGAGAACGTGCTCAAGAACGACGAGATCATCACTGAGATTCAGGTGCCGGCTTCAAAATTCGCGGCCCACTCAGCCTATCTGAAATTCAAAGAGCGCGACTCGATGGACTTCGCCATCGCCTCAGTTGGGGCCGCCGTGGCGATGGGAGCAAATAAGACGATCGCGGAAGCGCGTCTGGTTCTCGGCGGTGTCGCCCCGATTCCGTGGCGCGTACCAAAGGCTGAGGCATCCCTGATTGGCAGGACTCTCAGCAGTGACGTGCTCATGAATACCGCGAAGATCGCGCTCGCTGGCGCCCAGCCGCTCAAGCAGAACGGTTATAAAGTTCCTTTGACAGAGACATTGGTGCGACGAGCGCTGGCAAGGGCCGCCGGCGAGACCGCTTAAAGCGGAGGTGACAACTACGATGGCAAATGAAGTATTGGAACATCAGTCTGATGACGCCAGCACTCCTCAGAGTGCATTCTGCAGCTCTTTGCGCTCGAAGAAATTTTTTATGATGGATGCTTTACCGGCTGAAGCATCCCAGTATCTGGACGCCAGCAATCACTGCTGGTGCCGGATGACTCAACAGGTAATCGGGCCGGATGGGGGCACCGTTCATCCTGAAACCTGTGTGGCAGGGCGTTCCTGTTACAGTTCGGCGTTTGGCGCTTAGCATTGTAAAATAGGTCAAAGCAATTTTGGAGGTGCGAAGATGAGAAGATTTTGGATCGTAGCGGTGGTTGTGCTGCTTTGCGTGGGCGCCGTCGGCCTCACATCACAAGCTGAAAAGCCGAGCTTGATTGGCGATTACGTGGAAGTTCGCACCGCCAGTGTGTTTGCCGGGGCTTGTCATTACAACGGAGAAGTAACGACGACGGGCCGTGAGGCCCTGATGGCTTGGAATGTCACCTCGGGCAGTTGGAATGGAATCGATTTGACCGGGTTGCGGGCGATTGCGGTGGTCAGCGCCGACGATAACCTTTCGAATGCGCAAGCAGCGCGACGCTCCGAAGTGATTTTGGATCAGTCCGCCAGCCACGCCCAACAAGTCGCGATGTTAAATGCGATCCAGAGCAGGTACTCTACTTCGCTGGGAGAGATCGTCTCGGTACGCAGCGCGCCGATCGTTTTCAAGCACCATGGCAAGTCTTATGAGGTGAGCTCCGCAGAGGCCGCCATTGACGTCGAGGCCATGCCTAATGATCTCTGCTGCCGCATGCCAAATCTCATCTGGTACGAACCTCTCGTTCAATTAGGACAGCGCAAGGTTGGCTACACCACGCGGGCACTTTACGCCGGCCACACGGTCGGAGATGCGTGGCAAAGAGCCGGCGAGAACAGCGCCTTCTACGGCAGCTTCGCGTTTTAAGGCTGCACTCCAGGTGATTCGTCCCCGGCGCTTGGCATTCCAACATTCGTTCAGCGAAGGCGCCGGGTTTTTTCTTTGCCTCTTGAGTCGGTGCTTACCAACCGGACCCCAGTGAACAAAAAAGAAGAGATCGAAGAGAAGCTTGAGCGGCTCATACGGGTGATGGCGGATGAACGGCTATCGGGCATGCTCATTAACTCGCAGCATAACTTTGCCTGGCTGACGGCCGGAGGCAGGAATGGCATTGACTTAAGCCGCGACGCTGGCGCCGGCACGTTGCTGGTACTCCGCGACGGCCGCCGCTTCGTCCTTGCCAACCGCATTGAGCTGCCCCGCTTAATGTCGGAAGAATTGGAGGGCCAGGGTTACGAGCCGGTTGAGTTTGCCTGGGAAGAGGAGAAGGGAAATCCAGGTTTGGTTGCAGATCTTGCCCGTTCGCTGGCTGACGGGTCAGCGCTCGGCTCTGATCTTCCTATAGCGGATTCCGTGCGTGCTGTAGAAAGCGCTATCGCGCGCGCACGTTATAAACTAACAAATTCTGAACTCGATCGTTTCAGACTGCTTGGTCGAGATGCCGGTGAGGCGATCGGCAAGTTAGCGCGATCGCTCGCGCCCG
>DASXRU010000047.1:0-12711 GCA_036506395.1 Pyrinomonadaceae bacterium
ATGCGGTAGTACTTCTCGCCTCGAACGGATTGCGCTGAGCGATGCGTCGCTGCCGCTGCACGTTTGCGCGCCGGCGGTCCGGGCGTACGTCTGCTGGGTGGGTGGTTACGTCAAACCGTTTCTTGATCGCTTAGCAACTCATCTCCCTCCTGATCACTACCGGCTCATTCCCATGTATTCCATGTCCACCGAGACTCTGGAAACCGTAGGACATTTCGCCGGCGATAAGTTTGCGTTCCTGCCATTGGCCAGTCGCGTGCTCTATGAATTTATTGAGGAGGGAGTAGCAGATGGGCCGGAAAATCTATTGACCGCAAATCAGCTTCAGGCGGGGAATACTTATGCGATGGTGGCGAGCGACCCGTATGGGTTGCGCCGCTATCAAACCGGAGACCTTTTTCTTTGCAAAGGTTTCGTTGCCGGACTGCCGGATCTCAGTTTCATACGCCGCCGCGATCTTGAATATTCATTTACCGGAGAGAAGCTTACCTCCGAACATCTCATGACAGTGTTCCAAAGGTTGCGTGCGGAATATCCTCAACTGGGCGCAGATCAGTTCTTAACCTGCGTGCCATCTCAGCCGGTCAACGAGCCGGTTCCCCACTACAAAATCCTTCTGGTCAATGGACATGGTAAAAGCGTCGCACTACCAGTTGGCGAACTTGCCGGCCGCTGTGATGAGCTGCTCAGCGAAGTGAACCCCGAATACAAAAGTAAGTATGAGAGTCGACGACTGGGACGGGTAAGGTTCATGTCTCTATCGCACGCGGACTTCATTAGGCGGATAGGTGGCTGGCAACAGAGCAATGCCTGGGAAGCGCAGTTCAAATTTCTACCGCTTTATCGAAACACTTGGGAATCACTGAGCGGAGTTGTTCCAGGAGAGTATCAAAGCTCTGAAAATCCCGGCCAAGGATAAGACACTGGCATCCGGCCGCACGGGCGCCTGCCTGATCCCGGTCGGCACGATCACCAATGTGAAGAAGATTTATCGTTGAGATTTCGAAGTCGGCGGCGACGCGCTGAAACACGATGGGACTCGGCTTCACAAACCCCAGGCGCTCCCCTACATAGATCGAGGCGAAGCGATCTGCCATTCCTAAAGCATCGAGCTTGTACGCCGCCTCATAATCCGAAAGCACAACCTGCGGAAAACCATTCGCCGCCAGAAGAGACATGACATTGGCGACGCCTGCCCATGGTCCGGTCTTGTGAATCACCGGCCCGTACCAGCGCCTCTCCACCTCCAGCAGCGCTTCTCGCCCACTCTGCTCCAGAAAGGATTCATCGAGTGCGCCGCCCGCCGAACGTGCCGCATTGATTCGCGCACGATAGTGTCTAAGCGCCGCCAACTCTATGCCGGCCGCGAGTCCCCGGCCTCTGGCGGTTTCACTCAGAAACATGCGCAGGAGATGCCATTTCATGCGTGGGATGGAATACAGCGTGCCGTCAACGTCCCAGCTTACGAGCTTGATTGGTTGGAGTTTTATAACTCGTGCCTCCGTAAGCCAAGGACTTCCATGTGGGTCGGCAAATACAGAACCGGGAGCGGTAGCGACCGGGTGAAATGAAGACCAGACTCTACTATTTTGTAAGATACCCGGTCGCTCTGTATTTGTGTGTTCAGAGTATGATACCTCATCGAGAATATCTTGCGGTTGCAGATCCAGGTACAACTGCCGTTTTCAACTTCATTATTCTTGGAGCTTGAGATCTGCGGCAAAGAGTCGAACATTCTTTAGCCGCGTTCACGCGGCTTTCCCGCAGGGTTACTAGACCGGGCGTTTTACGCCCGGGGCAGGACGCACCCGAAATTACAAAGCCCGTTTCAACGGGCTTATGTCCCAGGCTTCAGCCGTGATGCTAAAGCTGTTAATTCAAAGCACGCTGAAGCGCGCTAACGGTCAGCGTCGTCCGCTGAACCAGCGCTAAAGCGCTGGTCTATTAACCCTGCGGGAAAGCCGTCTGAAGACGGCTCAAGGCCGGACAGCATCAATGCGTTCAGCAGCACCCAGATATTCTCAAATCGTGATGCTTAATAACGCAGGTGGCGGTATTATGGGGCAGTTTTGATAGACAAATCGGCCGCTCAATAATTCTCCCGACCGAATACCTATGAACCGCAAGATCCCCATTACAGTAGTTGCAATCATAAGCGGTTTAGCTGCGTATCTTTTCTTTACGCGCTCGCATCCCGTGCTGTACCGTTACGTCGATCGTGCGGCAGGCAACTACAGTGCGTTCGTTATCCTTAATCCGTTTCGTGAGCGTGAACCGGAGCGCCAAGCCGAAGTCGTGCTTCAACGTTTGAAGGATCGCAAGTGCACCCAGGCTTTATCGTTACAGGCACTTGATTCGGCGCGTGTCGAATACCTCTGTGAGCGCGAACGGAAGTATCCACTTGAAACTTGGAGCCTCATGGACCGCAAGGGCGACGGTCGCAACGCCGAGTTGATTTATACTATCAATCGAACTGCCGGCGACGGGAAAACAAGTAGCTCATTGGCGTGGTTAACAATGGACAATAACGGTGGGTGGCGAGCAACGAGATACGACGCCTACTATTGATCCTTGAATTCTATCACCAGCGCCTCAACAATTCGGTGGACCGGAGCGCGGTTGCGCGTTCTTTACTTGATTGATTGAATCGAAGGTTGAAGGTGATCGGCGCGGCTGTGAATTCGATCGTTCCTCCCTCCCCTACAAATAAATCCTCTCCGCATACTCCGCCACCATCCGATCGCTATTGAACCTCGGGACCAGGGTTGCGATCGAGCGCTTCATCATTGCCACCCAACGATGCGGAAGTCCCTCTTCGTTGCGGTCGTAATAGAGCGGCACTATCTCCTCCTCCAATACGCGGTAGAGCGACTCAGCATCGTCTTCATCCACGTTGCCGGCATCGGTACCCGAATCGCCAATGGCGAATCCGTTTGTGCCGTCGTACCCTTCGAGCCACCAACCGTCGAGCACGGAAAAGTTCAAACCACCGTTTATGGCCACCTTCTCGCCGCTGGTGCCGGAAGCTTCGAAAGGACGCCGGGGAACGTTCAGCCAAACATCAACGGATTGAACCAACTGCCGCGCAATCTCCTGATCGTAGTCTTCCAGAAACGCCGCCCGCTGACGCGCCAGCGGATCAGAAATCTCCTGCGCCACTCGTTGCAGAATCAGCTTCGCGCCCTGGTCCTGCGGATGCGCCTTGCCGGCGAAGACAAACTGCACCGGCCGCACAGGATCGTTAACGATCCGGAGGAATCGCGACTCATCACTCAACAGCAATGCCCAGCGCTTATACTCGGCCACGCGCCGCGCGAATCCTATGGTCAGAACATTCGGGTCGAACATCGTTTGCGCCGCGGTGATGTTCTGCTCGCTTTCGTTCCGAGCCAGGTAAGCCTGGGCCAAACGGTGACGTATGAAGGCCACGAGCTGTTGCTTCAACAGGCCGTGGGCCCACCACAATTCTTCGTCAGCGATTTTCCCAATACCTTCCGCCCAAACGCGCGCGTCCTTTTTCGTCCAGTCCTGGCCCAGGTACTTTTCGTAGAGCGTTCGGATCAATGGCGCGACCCAGGTGGGCGCGTGCACGCCATTCGTCACAGATGTAATCGGCACGTCGGCGGCGTCACGAGCAGGCCACAGCTTTTGCCAGAGGGCCCGCGATACTTCCCCGTGCTTGCGGCTGACAGCGTTCGTCGATCGACACATTCGCAGTGCCAGCGGTGTCAGGCCAAATGCTTTATCACTACTTGCCGAACCAATCTGGCCCAGGCGCAGGAACTCATCGGTGGTAAGGCCGAGCGCCGTCATGGCAGTAGTTCCGAAACACCGTTCCAGCAACGGCCGCTCAAACTCATCATGGCCGGCGGCGACCGGCGTGTGCGTGGTGAAGACACACTGCCGGCGCACTGCCTGAGCCGCGTCCGCGAAAGCTATTCCTTCCGATTCGATTAACTCGCGAGCCAACTCCAATGTCAGAAATGCGGAGTGGCCTTCGTTCAGATGAAACACGTGCGGCGTGATGCCCAGCGCGCGCAGCAAACGCACGCCGCCAATTCCCAGCATCATCTCCTGGACCAGGCGTGTCTCGCGATCGCCACCATAGAGATGCCCGGTCACCAGCCGGTCGGTTTCTTCATTCTCAGGAATATTGGTGTCGAGAAGATAGAGGGCAATGCGGCCAATGTCAGCGCGCCAGACCTGCGCGCGAACTCTGCGTCCGCGCATCGCGACCTCAATCAGTAGCGGCGAGTCATTACCATTCTTGACTTGCCGCACCGCCAGCTCCGCGGGACTGGTCTCGAGGTACGTCTCCCGCTGCCAGCCATCGGCCCCCAACTCCTGGCGAAAATAACCAAAGCGGTAAAGCAGCCCGACTGCAACCAGCGGAAGGTTTAAATCACTGGCTGACTTCAAATGATCGCCTGCAAGTATTCCCAACCCGCCCGAATAGAGGGGCAGCGAACTGTGTATTCCGTATTCGGCGCAGAAGTACGCGACGGGATGCTCGTGGGTGTTGCTCGAAGCACGCCCCGGCGAAGTCCACAGACGCGTATCGCTTATATAAGCGTCAAAGGCACTCGCAAGCCTGGAGACTCGTTCCAGGTAAGGCGGGTCGGCAGCCATCTGGGCTAGCCGGAGCTCAGGTACTTTGCTCAACAAGAGCCGGGGATTCTGTTCACATTCGTCCCAGATTCTCGGATCGAGGTCGCGAAAGACTGCAGCGCCATCAGCGGCCCAGCTCCACCAATAATTCCCCGCGAGCCTTTCAAGCGGTCGCAGAGACGATGGCAACTCGGCCTCATGGATTAAATTTAGCGGTGTTATTTGGTTTTCCAGTTCAGTAGCCATTCGATATTTTGCTGTCGACTTCCGTATGAATTTTCATTACAAAGCTAGCGCAGCCAGCAAGAATAAGTCATTTAGCAAATTCACCAAAGCGCGTACTGATGCAGTTTGCTCAGGCGCATGGCGATAGGAGCGGTCCCGCTAGTTGTGCTAAGGGTAAGCGCTCAAAAACTGCATCGGTATTTGGAAGCGCGACGGCAATGGCGGCAGGGATTAGGGTTCAAAGCTTTCATCTGCTGGGGAATACTGGTGGGTTGTTGGTGTGGTCGAAAAGGGTGCGAAATAGCGCGGGAACGCAATGATAAGTATTTTCATCCTGCTACACTGACCATAGCCCATACTCTGCCCTGGAAAGGCTACCGCAAATGTATTCTCCACAAACCTCTCTTTCACCCGTCGCGCAAGTCAATCACCGCTCAGAAGCCCAGCAGGCGGTTGACGAACTTTTGAGCGAACACCTTATCCCTTTTAAATTGAGGGCTGAAATCGTGGACGCCGAAGATTCGGAATATACCATCCGGTTCTTTGACAGCAGATTACACTCCGTCACTGTGCTCTGGAAAATTGGCCAATCCTTTAAAGGCCTGGTTCGCGCCGCCATCCTGGATCGCGTAGCAAGATCCAGTGGTCCATTAACCGCACATTAGCAACCGCCTGCAACACTCCTGCTATTCATTGAACTGCTGGTTCGATAAGAATGTTTGCGCGTCGTGCGCTTGAAAAAATACCAGGCGCACTTCGCGCAGTTGGTGATCGGCAAGCAGAAACTCTTCTATCGCACGTGAAGACACGGCCGCCGCTTCCGCCGGCGGATAACCAAACGCGCCGGTTGAGATGGCTGGAAATGCAATCGACGCCAGGTTGTGCTCCACCGCCAGCGTCAGCGAGTTTCGATAACAGTTTGCCAGCAGCTCAGGCTCTTCCCCGTTGTGCCGGCCGTAAATTGGCCCGACAGTGTGAATGACATAGAGCGCCGGAAGGTTTCCCGCAGTGGTGATAACCGCTTCTCCAGTAGGTAACCCATCGGGGTATCGGGTGCGGCGAATCTCGCGACACTCCTCCAAAATTGCCGGCCCGCCCGCGTGGTGAATGGCGCCGTCAACGCCGGCGCCCCCCATCAGAGTAGAATTCGCGGCGTTGACGATCGCGTCCACGTCCTGCTTCGTAATGTCGCCCACCAGGACACGCACGCGGCCATTCAGAAAAGTCTGATCCTGAAACTTTGAACTATGCATCAGTCCGTCGATGGCGAGTTATCTTCGCTTATTGCAGTTGCAGCCGCCGGCTGAACCGGCGCGGCACGCCAGATATATAGATACCAATAGACCGGGTCCGCGAAGATTCCAACCGTACAAGTCAGAACCACCCAGACAATTTTCGTCGTTTGATCGAGGCGGTCGTTCTTTACAGCGAGAATGATATACAAAGGCATTAGCAACATGATCAAAACCATCGTAAGCATATGGGCGCCAAATAGCATGAAAACGCCAAATGGAAGTGCCGGTGAAGGCGGTCGGGCAGACTCCTCCTCGATCTTGATGACGTGTGGCTGGCCATTCGCACCAATTTCTCGTGCCTGTCTCAGAATCTCTGCCCGGCTGGATTCATTGCTCACCTGGGTGTGATATTCGCGGTTTCCAACGCGATCTTTTGCCACTATCTCGTCGGGTCTTAGTGTCAATTCTTTTATTTCGCCGTTGAGAATCTTACGCTCGAGTTGAATGAGGTCAATGCTTTCGTAGTTTCGACCGGAACGATCATCTGCAAATGGTATAAGAAGAAAGGCGGAAAAGATCGTTATGACGAACAGCCCCATGTAAACGATCGGCCAAATCGTCACAATTCCTAACAAGACCTTCGTCGACTTTTTCCAATTACGTGGGTCCCAGTTCCAGTTCAAGACTACCGTTCCTCTCCGAGCGGCTCGACATTAATTTCGTCGAACATGTCCTGCCGCCGCAAGGCGTCGGCGACACCTTTTGCCTTGTGCTCAGTAAGCGGGCGCTGAGCATCGACACTGGCAATCTCGAACAGACGCTCGTCGATCATCACTACGCTGAGCGAACCCAGCGTCACCCCGGCGGTGACCTGGATATCATCCATATTGTGAATTTTGAAGTGCCCCGTTTGCTCGACCCAGTCTTCAATAAAAGGATCGCGCAGGGCACGCACGGCCTCCGATTCGGAAAGGTAAGCCCCCTCGACAATCAGACAGTATTCGCGGCCTTTGTTCGACATGACATGCGCCGGAGGTGCGCTCCGGGTTATGCGGGCACGGGTGGCGCGTTCGCGGGTAACTTTAACACTGTGGGGAGGCGAGCCGCAAAACAATTCCGCAGGGCTACAGTTTTGCATTTCTGAAGTTTCATTCACACCGTGGCCTCAACCCGGTGACCCCGGAAGTCCTTTGCAAAAAGCCGCCGGGGAATTTCTCCCTGGCGGCTTCAGCAAGCTTGGTAGCTGTGGTTTGACAGGCAGGAATGCCTGTCCTACTTATGACGCTCGGCCGTACTGTTCATTCAGCGTCCGTCGCAGTCGATCGAAATACGAATCGAAGGTGACGAAACCGGTGGTTCCCTGAAAGTACGCCATGCCACCCGTCTCCTGTGACAAGCGATTGAGCGAGCTCTGGCCATAACTGGCTGCCAACCGGTTGTGACCGCTTAGCCCTACCGAAGGCGCATAGAACGAGTAAATCGCCACATCGCGCTTGTTGGCCTCGCGAATAGCGCGATCGATGTCCAGCGTATGACCGGCTGCGGTTGAATCAAACCCTCGCGATAGGTCGAGGCCGTCCGAAATCAGAAGCAAAGCATTGTGGCCGTTGCCGGACTCGAACTTACGTAACGCTTCAACCACTTCAACGTAGGGATTGAATGCTGAGGCCGAAGTGCTGCCGATCGGAATGCGCAGCGATCTTGAAGCCTTGTCCAGGTCACTGGTGAACGGCTGTCGTACTTGCAACGTACCTGACGTGATGTATCCCACCATCACCTGTGAACCGGCGGGCAGCGTACGGATGAAGTCACGCGTCACGCCCAGTTCGTTTCCTACCCGCGAAACCAGGTCATCCTGAATCAGGATGGCTAGATTCATCGGCACCTGAACACGTGCTTTTTCGGAAGCAGCTTTGTTGTCGCTGGATTTTGCGCCTTTTGCGTAGGCAGTTAGATTGACCGAAGCGCCGGCTGCCAATACCAGCGCTGTTAAAACTGAAAACAATTTGCGGTAAAACATAATTCCACTCTCCCTTTTTGACTACTCTTTTTCGAGTGTTCTTGTGATGCGAAAAGCCGCTTGAACGTTGGCTCAGGAAGGGGATTCCGAGGCGAGATTTGGAGGTTACTTTTCTGAAGAATGCAGTCGGCAGGCGCCCGTTTCGTCGCAGGGCGGAGGGACCCCGAACAGTGTGTAACGATGGCCCGCAAGCCAGCGATAAAACACCGGCCCCAGCCGTGTAAAAGGCCAGATCGAGAGTATCGGCGCCAGCCAGCTCCAGCGTGGCAAAACCCGAATCACTTCAATCCACGCCTGATACCCTTTGGCCCAGCGTCCTGCGGGCGTGCGCGTGTGCATTTCCCTGGCTAGCTCTTCCTTTGTATGAGGCGAGGCGCGCCGCAGGATTGCGGGGTCCGTGTAGTCCAACCATTCAATGCGATGATCGCGATCGTGCGGTTCCACATGCGCCCGCATCCAGCGGCACAAATTGCAGCCCCCATCAGTATAAACTTCTATCTTGCTTTCGCTCATTCCTTCGATCTGATTGTAACGCAAACTGTTAGTTTGCGACGCCGGTACAAGCTTCCGCCAGGGACGGAGTTTGGGTTAAGTTGTGCGACGTGCAATTAGGAGCGCCAAAGGCGCGAAATGTAAAAGCCTGGGCCAACGGCCCAGGTATCGTACGTTAAGGAGTCCAAGCGCTGAAGGCGCGAAATAGGAGATTCGCTCTTTTCATTATTTCTACCGACGTTACTGAGCTAGCGCGAAGGTCGCATGTTGCCGCCGTTCTTAGCTTGGCCGATCGATGATAATCTTCATGTTCATGCGACACCTTTGGATGAGCCTTATTTTCTTGGCTTTGCTTGATGCCTTCTTTTTGCGACTTGTCTTCACGAGGAACGCCCGACAGAAAGCATCGAAGCGGTCCTTCGTCTGCCGGCCAGGCTACGAAGAGCTTGCCGGAAAACTTACCTTAGTGTCGTCGGTAGGAGCAGTCTTAGCATTGTCTATTGGCTTTTTCGCTCTTTTGATTTACATCATATCTATTCTTACAAATCGTGGTTGGCAGCCTTAGGAATTCAGAATTGCAAGAGTCCCGTCCGCTTGCCTTTCTCCCTCGCGCTCGGCTAAATTAACACCTCACTCGAAGAACATCCTGCCTCTTATTCGGCTCTAAACCCGAAAGCGGATGGCTATCCTTCGCTGGAGTAAGCATGTCGGAAAGGAATCCAGATAAACCGTTATGAAATCATATGCAACCGACGCGATTCGCAACCTTGCGGTCATTGGACACGGCGACGCAGGGAAGACGCAACTGATAAGCTCTCTTCTCTACGTCGCCGGCGCCACACCCCGCTGGGGCAAAGTCGATGAAGGAACTACGGTCACCGACCACGACGAAGATTCCATCGCCCGCAAGATTACCCTGAATACAGCGCTTGCCCACCTCGAGCATCGCGATACCAAAATCAATTTCATAGACACTCCCGGTTATGCGGCTTTTGTGGCCCACGCCCGGCCGGCGGTGCGTGTTGCCGATTGCGCTTTGGCCGTCGTTGACGGCGCAAAAGGGGTTGAGGTGCAGACGGAAAAAACCTGGGCCTATGCGAATGAATTCATTCTGCCGCGCATGATGGTCATTACCAAATTGGACAAGGAGCACGCAGATTTTGGCAGGGCCCTCGAAAGCGCTCAGCGCACATTCAGCCGGGCCATCATCCCCTTCACCCTGCCGATTGGAAAAGAAAAAGATTTCAGAGGCATAGTCGACGTCGTCCACATGAAGGCTTACGAGTTTGACGCGCAGGGCAAGCCGCGCGCGATCGAGATTCCGGCTGACGGTCGAGAGCTTGTGGACAAGGCTCGAGAGCGTCTGGTTGAGTTAGTGGCCGAGTCCGACGACGCGCTGTTGGAAAAGTATTTCGAGCAGGGAACGCTGGACGAGTCGGACATTCTACCGAACATTAATAAAGCCATCGCCCAGAGCAAGCTCTGTCCCGTTTTCGCGGTCTCCAACGCGACGCTGGTGGGCTTGTCAGCTCTGCTCGACAGTATTGTGGACTACGCTCCCAATCCAGCGGCGCATGAAGCCGAGCACGGGCGCGCGTCTTCAGACGGCGACGGCGGCGAACCGATTTCGCGCAAGTATGACAGCAGCGAGCCATTTTCGGCCTACGTGTTTCGCACCATCGCCGATCCGTTTGCCGGACGCATCAACGTCATGAAGGTCATCAGCGGCAAAGTTCAAACCGACGCCACTGTCCTGAACTCGACGCGGGGAACACAGGAGAGGTTGGGCGCGCTGCACGCAATTCAGGGCAAGCAACTCGACAAAGTTACCGAAGCCAAAGCCGGCGACATTGTCGCCTGCGTCAAGCTTAAAGAGACCCAGACTGGCGATACGCTTTCGGACAAAGCGGCGCCCATCGTTTACGAGCCGGTCGAGTATCCCGAGGCCGCGATCGCATTCGCCATCGAACCGAAATCGCGCCAGGATGAAGAGAAGATCAGCGTGGCGCTGCACAAAATCCTGGAAGAAGATCTGGCGCTGGATTTTCATCGTGACGCGCAGACAAAAGAATTCCTGCTGGCGGGATCCGGCCAGCTACATGTCGAAACGGTGGTTGAGAAGCTGAAGAAGCGCTACGGCGTCGAAGTGATGCTGCACCCGCCCAAGGTCCCCTACAAGGAAACCATTACGCAACGCGCGGAAGTGCAGGGCCGGCACAAGAAACAGACCGGCGGGCGCGGACAGTTCGGCGACTGCAAGGTAATCTTTGAACCATTGCCGCGTGGCGGGGGATTTCAATTCGAGGACAAGATTTTCGGCGGCTCAGTGCCACAGCAATTTCGCCCGGCAATCGAAAAAGGAATCGTTGAAGCGGCGCAGACCGGCGCCATCGCCGGCTATCCGCTGGTGGATTTCAAAGTCTCCCTGATCGACGGTTCTTATCACGACGTTGATTCCGACGAGCATTCATTCCGCGCCGCCGGCCGCAAGGCTTTTCGTGCCGCGATCGAAAGAGTAAAGCCGGTGTTGCTGGAACCAATCATGGACGTAGAAGTAGTCGCACCGCAGGAGTACAGCGGCGATTTGATGGGTGATCTCAACTCGCGTCGCGGCCGCGTGCAGGGCATGGACACGCGCGGTAATCAACAGGTGATCAAGGCACAAGTGCCGATGGCCGAGATGCTGAATTACCAGTCAACGCTCAATTCGATTACGGCCGCCCGCGGCTCGTATCACATGCAGTTTTCCCACTACGATCCGGTGCCGGGACAGCTCTCGCAGAAGATCGTCAATCAGGCCAGAGCCGAAGGGCGAATCAGAGGAGAAGAGGAAGAGTAGTGGGAGCGCCCTCGACCGCAATGTAAGGAGCATCTGCGATAGCAGATGGGCACGTTCCAATCAGCCACTCGTTTGTGGTCAGGTCACTCGTTAGTTGTCAGTGGTAAGAACAAATTTTCCATATATCATTTTCCATTTCTCAATTGTCATTGAAAGGACAGCAAACGCGACACTGTTCGGGCAAATCCTAAACTTGGCGACCAATGAAAAATGAGAAATGAGAAATGGAAAATCTATCTGGCTAACTGCTAATAAATTAAACAACTAAGCTACCGCAGGCGCTACTGACCAGCGCAATGTGCTCCCAGTAAATCGGAGCTCAGAAATCGCAGGCTAAGCGCCCGAACGCTTCTGGCTGTTGCACCAGGCCTTTAGTTTATCCACAATCGAATTAAACGAGGAGAGCTTGCGTTGTCTCTGAGCGTAAACAAGAGAGTTGGTGTATTCCGACAAGGCTTTGGCATCGTAGCTTGAATCAATAACGTCCCGCGCGTTTGGCGACCAGATTACCTGATGGACATACACTTTCTGATCGTACGGCGACGCCCCATACATCTTACCCAACCATTGTTCAGCCTTGTAGGTATCGCCTCGCTCCAGAGAGATCAATGCCAGGTTAAAATATGCGTCTGACAACCAGTCCGGCGACTTGCTTCGCCACGCATACTTGTTGACGTATTCCTCATACTGGGTTGCAGCCTCGTTAAGCGGCGCCTGATTCTCTGTCAACTGCTTTTCTCTTTGGATGTAGAACTTGCGATGATAGTAACTAGCCAGAAAATATTGAGCGGTCTCAGCATCTTTTGAGTTTGAAAACTGGTCTCGTACCTGCCGGTATAACGCCGCAGCCCGGTCCTTCGTAATGTCATCGTTCTTGTAGTAAAGCTCCGCCTGGGCAAGTATGGCTTTTGACTGACTGGTTTGCGACTGCGATTGGGGCTGTGCCCGCGGGCCCCGGCGTTGCCCAACCACGGAGGGCGACAGGGCAAACCAACTCATCAGCACCAGGAGGAACGCAGAAATGCCGGCCATGTTGGTATGCCTGATAATTAAGCTCATGACTTCATCTCCTCCGGAGCTTTCTCACCGGGTGACAACAGTTTTTGAGCCCAGGCGTTCAGGAAATGGACTCCGGCAAGCGCCCCGATTAGCCCGATTGTGAAGATCGCCACGGGCCTATCGTAGGAAAAGTTAATGTTCTTAAACGCAATAATCTGGATCTGTCCTGCCCACGCGATGATAGTTATCACTACGCCCACCACAATCGTGATGGTTACGAACACCGCGACCCC
>DASXRU010000048.1:0-5145 GCA_036506395.1 Pyrinomonadaceae bacterium
ACTCTAAACGCCGGGTATTCAGAGTGGACGCAATGACTGACGATCAGGATTCAACTACCTTACCCGCTGGCGACCTGGATCATGATCAAGCGCAGCTCGCATTTTCAATTATCGAATCGCTTCTGGAACATACACGCGTAATCAGCGACTTGATTGCACTGATGGCCCAGGTGCTCGACGAAGACACGACCAAAGCCTTAACTCGCACACCAAATTGGGCCGCCTACCTTGAAAGCCGCCGCAAAATGGAACGCACGCGCCAGGATGTCGAAAAGTTTGCCGAGATCCTGAAGCATATGAGCGAAGATTAGCTTTCAATCTCGACTATCAGTTGCACATTGGAGGTGACGCTCAACTGCCCTGCCACGATCGGCGTAGTCATCCTTTTGGATTGCCCCAGCGTCCTTGAATCGTAGTCCATTCGAGGTTCACTGGCCACAGTCGAGCCTTCGTTCTCCTCCACCACGCGCGAAACATGGCCACCCAGAGCCTGTGCAATCGACCGGGCCTTGTTCATGGCCTGCTGCGTCGCGTCTGCCAGTGCCTGTCCTCGAGCCGGGCTGGTCTGCCGCAAAACGAAAGCAATGCTGTCGATGCTATTGGCGCCGGCGCGCGAAGCCGCGTCGATAGCGGCACCTGCATTCTTCAAATCGCTAATCGTAACGATCAGCGTGTTTCGCGCGTCATAGCCGACGATTTTCGGCAGAGTATTGTCACGATTATCATATTGCGGCTGCAGCGTGTAGTCGCTCGTTTTGATGTCGACGTTGGATCCCGCCGTTGCCTTAATTGCGTTCGCCACTGCATCGCTCTTGCGGGCATTTTCCTGTTGGGCCGCGAGTGCTTGCGCGTTCTGCGTTACCACTGAAAGGACCAACACGGCGGAATCGGGCTCCACTCTGGCCACGGCTTGACCGGCAACTGTCACCTTTGTGGCTTGGTTGGATTTCTTTGCGCACCCGCTCACCAGAAATAGTGCCGCGCATATGCTCAGCAGAACAATAAAGCTGGTTCTTGAAGAGGGGGAATTCTGGTCTTTCATTTTTACGAACCTCCTGAAGCTGTAAATCAGTTTGTTAGTTTAGACATCGTCAGCGCTCAATGGTTCCCTGATTTCAGGCCCGCAGCAATCGGGCTGATGATCTCCGGATTCACTCAACGAACGGGTCACTTAACGAACGGAGCGGGGGCCGGTGGCTTGCGCGTTTTCGGGGGGATGATTAAGTTTTATTGAAGCCCGGGTCTTAAGATTGCGCTGGCGCTTCACGTCGTACCTCAACTAGAATGGCGGCGCTCATCCAACGGGGCGGCCATCGAACAAGGGGTAACACAACTACACTTCCATGAATATTGCGACAGGTACTCGGCTGGGCCGCTACGAGGTTCGCGCGCTCATCGGCGCGGGCGGCATGGGCGAGGTTTATCGCGCTCACGACAGCTCGCTGGGCCGCGACGTCGCGATCAAAGTTCTGCCGGCGGAATTGTCTCTGAATACAGAGCGTCTGCAACGATTCGAACAGGAAGCACGCGCCACGAGCGTCCTGAATCATCCCAACATTCTCGCCATCTTTGATATCGGCACTTTTGAGGGCTCGCCTTACATTGTTTCCGAACTTTTGGAAGGCGAGACCTTGCGCGATCGATTGGTGATCAGTGCGATTCCGGCGCGCAAGTCGATCGAGTATGGCGCGCAAATCGCGCGGGGACTCGCGGCCGCTCACGAAAAAGGAATTGTCCACCGTGATTTGAAGCCGGAAAACGTGTTCATCACTACCGATGGCGCCAAGATTTTGGACTTTGGCCTGGCCAAGCTTTTGGATCAGCCCGTCCCTGAAGAGACGTCAGACGCTCAGACCAGACGGATCAGCACGTATCCGGGTGCGGTCCTGGGTTCAGTCGGATACATGTCGCCGGAGCAAGTGCGCGGCCATCCCGCCGATCCACGTTCCGATATTTTTTCTTTTGGAGCGTTGCTCTACGAAATGGTAACCGGCGATCGTGCATTTCGCGGCGAGTCGGGCGTGGAGACCATGAATGCCATCCTCAAAGAGGAACCGCCGCCGCTACAAATATCGGAGCGCGGCATTGCCCCGGGGCTGGAGCGGGTCATCACGCATTGTCTGGAGAAACAGCCGCAGAATCGTTTTCAGTCAGCGCGTGATCTCGCTTTCGGTCTCGAATCGCTTAGCAGCCAGTCGGGCGTTTACAGTCCCATTGCCTCGGGGATTTTGGTGGCTGAAAAGGCAAGGCGTCGCCTCTGGCCGGTGTTGGCGGCCCTGACATTGATCGGTGCGTCGTTACTGGCGCTGGCTTTTTTCCTTGGACGTAATAGCGCCAGCCCCCAGCTCCCGGCCTACACCCAGCTTACTTTTCGCCGTGGCTCAATCTTCACAGCCCGGTTCACTTCGGACGGCAAGGGAATCTATTTCAGTGCGGCGTGGAATGGAAACCCGCTCGACGTTTCTTTCATGCGGGCGGAATCACTGGACGTGCAAACGCTGGTGCCCAACACGCAATTGCTGTCGGTTTCCCCGGCGGGCGAGATGGCCGTTCTTTTGAAAAGCAGATATTTATTTCATTTCGTCAACCAGGGAACTTTGGCGCGCATGCCGTTGGCCGGCGGCGTCGCACGCGAGATGTTGGAAAACGTGCAACAGGCCGACTGGGGTCCCAACGGCAGCACCATGGCGGTCGTGCGCATCGACAAGGGCAAGAGTCAGTTGGAGTATCCGATTGGCAAGAAGCTCTATGAAACGGACGGCTATATCAGCGATCCGCGCGTTTCGCCGAAAGGTGACACAATCGCTTTCCTCGATCACCCACTTCACGGTGATAGTCGCGGCTCGGTGATGATAGTCGATGCCAACGGGAAGACCAGGAAGCTTACCGACGAATGGAGCGGTGGAGACGGTCTGGCATGGTCGCCCGCTGGCGACGAGGTGTGGTTCACAGCTACCAAAGCCGGTGAGGCACAGTCGCTTTACGCGGTGACGCTCTCGGGTAAGCAAAGGGTAGTCCTGCGAACGCCTGTTAGCCTGATACTGGAAGACATTTCCCGCGACGGCGAGGTGTTGTTGACCGGCAATCACCAATCCACCCCCATCATCGGACTGACTCCGGGCGAAACGAAAGAGCGCGATCTCTCCTGGCTTAACTGGGTGCGCATCGCTGATCTGTCACCGGATGGAACGTCGTTCATATTTACTGAGTTTGGCCAGGGAAGCGGGACGAATTATGCGATCTATTTGCGCCAGACCGATGGTTCACCGGCAGTTCGACTGGGCGAGGGTTATGGCCTACGTCGATCGCCGGACGGCAAGTGGGTCATCGCTGTTTTGTTCAGCCCTCCCCAGCTCATTCTCTTACCAACCGGCGCCGGAGAGGCGAAGCGGCTGGAGCGGTTTGGCATAGAGCAGTACAGCAGCATGGGCGCTTCCTGGCTTCCGGATGGAAAAGCCATTGTCTTCATAGGCAAGGAGCAGGGTCATGCGCCGCGAGCTTATATTCAGAATATTGATGGCGGCAAGCCGCGACCTGTTACGCCCGAAGGAGTGACCGGATTTCTGGTTTCGCCGGACGGCGAACTCTTGCTGGCCGGGGCCCGCGAGGGAAAGAAGGCCTTATATGCGCTGGCTGGAGGAGAACCCCGGTCGATTGCCGGACTGGAGGATGAAGATCGAGTAATTCGTTGGGGCACCAACGCGGGATCGCTGTACGTCTATCGAGACCGCGATCGGCCGCTAAAGGTGTACAGACTAGACCTTGCCACCGGACATAAAGAGCTGGCCAAAGAAATCGCGCCCGCAGATCCAGCGGGTATCATTGGTCCAGTCAATGTTTTGCTAACACCCGATGGTAAAGGATATGTCTACGCCTTTACCCGGCATCTTACCGACCTGTACCTGGTCAAGGGTTTGAAGTAGCCAACTCAGACACTCTCGCTGCCCCGCAATCAATTCAACTGACGAACGCTCAATACCGCGCGGCCTGATGTCGCTGCCGGACGCTCTTGCCTACTTACTCTTCTTAGTGTTCGCGTTAGCCTTCGTGTTTGTATTGGTGTTTGCGGCCGGCGCAACCTTCAGCATGTTCTTGACCTGCTTCACACCCGCAACACTCTTCGCGATCGATTCGGCTTTCGCCTTTTGGGCTGCGGTAGCAACGGTGCCCGACAACGTAACAACTTCGTTCTCGACGTCCACGTTAATGGTGGAATCGCGCAGATCGTCCGCGGCAGCGAGATCGAAGCGCGTCTTGGTCCAGAGCCAGCCGTCATTCAGGCCGTTGCCGACCTTGCGACCCAGATCCTTCGCTTGTTGGCCATAGGTTTCCTTGTTCTTCTCGTACTCTTCGCGCGTCCCTCGCCTGGCAGTGTTCGCATTTGCGCTGGCTGGAGTCGCGGTCGCGGCCGGAGTGGCATTCGCATTGGCGTTTTCGTTCGAGGTGTTGTTACAGGCAGCAGCCAGCGCGAGCGCTGCGATACCGAGAATCAGTAGAAGTCTATTTCTCTTCATAAAGCCTCCTGTGTCTCAATGTCCGATAGGACAGAATTAGGATCGAAATCCTCCGGCAAGCCTGGTAAGTCAAACCAGAGAGATCTGAGCTTGGGGGTTTGAAGAAGGGAGGGGTTCTCGGGTGGAAAGGAGCTTAGCTTAGTTATGTCGCAGGAGCAAGAAGGAAGGTGCGTACTGCTGGTTGTATTTGGCTTTGCACAAAAAGTCGCGAGCGGCAGTGATTAGTTTGAGCCCGCGAAGCGGGCGGTAGCGCAAAGCCTGGGGTGAAGCGCAGCGAAACCCCAGGAAATCGGCGATTGATGACAACGAAAGCCCGCGGAGTGGGCGACAGCCCCCTAAATGGCAGCGGCTGTCACCCGCTTCGCGGGTTGTGAAACTCTTGAAACCTTAACCTGGGCTTCGCTGCGCTTCACCCCAGGCTTTACGCCACCGCCCGCTCCGCGGGCTCAGGCTTACCCAGACTTTTTGTGCAAGGCCGTTGTATTTAGAGCAAGCGCTAAGACTAGTTACTACCGCCCCTCCTCTACCACTTGACGCTGCCTTCTTTGGTGGTATCAATCTCGGCAGTCGGCAGGCTTTCGTCAAACAGATACCCTTTCATGTTGTCGAAAAGGAAATTCTGGGCGTCGGG
>DASXRU010000049.1:0-15656 GCA_036506395.1 Pyrinomonadaceae bacterium
GCTTCTGTCACAGCATCCAGGCGGCATGAAGTATGAACTTGGACCGAATGAGATACGGCCGGTTGCGGATTTGAGCGAAATCATAAAGGAGAGCGAGCAGCGGCGACGACGAAAGGATACTTCGCGATGAGGGCGGCCATGAGGGAAAGAATGCGGCGAAATTGTTCGTAGAGTCTCACGGGCAAGCCCGCGGAGCGGCAACAGATTTGGAGTGCGCCGGCAGAGCGAAGCGGCGACGGCGCTTTGGATAGGCCAGTATCACTTCCTCACAACCGAGGGGGTTACTGGCCTATCCAAAGCGGTGTCGCGCTGCGCTTGCCACCGCACTCCAAAATGCTGACGTCCTCCTCGCGAGCTTAGCCGGTTTGTTGGTGGGATTCGACTTAAGAGGCAAGGCCATCCAGCGTCTCAATCTCGTCACTCAAACCAAGATACTCCCAGCGCAATAACGCGATCGGTGCGTTGCCGTTTTCCCACAAATAGTCGTGGAAGGCGCGCAAGTTGAATTTCTCCTTTTGATTAAGGCGCGCGTCGGCCAGGAACTTGATGATTTGGAGTTTGCCGATCTGATAGGTGATTGCCTGGCCCGGCGAGGAGGCGAAAAAGACGGCCTCTTGCCGCGCCGTGCCGCGATCGACGGGGACGATTTTTTCCAGATAATCCGCTGCCTGATTGATCGTGAATTCACCGATTGCGAGCTTTACGTCCACTTCCACGCGCAGGGCGCGCAGGCGCATGAAGTTGTACATGATCTCGCGCAGTTTTGGGCGATCGTCAAAGAAACCAAATTGCAGCATCAGCTCTTCGGCATAGAAGCCGATGCCTTCGTTGGCGCCTGAATCGTAGTAACGCCGGCGAATGGGGTTCTCGTGGGCCCACGAGAGCGTCATTTGAAAGTAATGGCCGGGGACGCCTTCGTGCACTATCAATGGTCTTGGATCTTTGGCAATCGAGAGCGAGAAGTAATCGAGATCCGGAGACGGCTTCTTGATGTAGCTCACGCCATCCTCATCGAGTCTGGTATCGGAAGTCAGATCGTCAGTGACTCCCATGAATGAGAGCGGCTCGAGGTATGGCGGCAGCGGTAAATTGCGATAGTGCTTCATCCAGCCGGGGACGGTGAGGATATTCTTCGCTTCGAGAAAACGGCGCGCCGCCCCTTCCCAAAATTCTTCCTGCGCCATCTGCGTCGCTTGATCGGGAAACAAGTCGAGTTCCGGCAAGCCCTGATTGCGAGTTTGTTCGCAGGTTTCAAACGCGACGGAACGCTGCCATTCATGCGCGCCCATCACCAGCAACTGCTCAGGCGTGAATGGCATCAGCGCGACATGCTTGAGGAAGTAGATGTAAGCCTCGCGGCCGACGGCGGTCTCTTCCGTCATTCCCTCAAGTTCGCCATTCAACCAGTCGTGAAACGATTCGAGCGCAGTAATTGCGTCCGTGATCGACTGGTTAAATTCCTGTGGACTTATGCCGGTCAGCAAAGGGCCAAGTTCGGTGCCAACCTTCGTGAGTCGCGACTTAACGGCAACCAACTTCTCAAGCGCGGCTAGCGCAAACGGTCTGATTGCGTGGCCGGGGAGATTCTCTTTTGCGTGCTCAACTGTCCCGCTGAAGCTCTGCAGGGCGCGGATGATTCCGCGGCTACGCGCCTCACTGAACGGCGGCGGCCGCAGCAAAGAAAGAAAGAGCAATCCCAGAGTCTGATCGACGTAGAATCCGGGATTGCGCTCGTGAATGCAGATAACATTCAACTCAAAATGCGCCCGCGACAACGCTGATCCGATTAAGCGAAAGTCGACCTGCTGATCGACGGGCCATGACTTTGGGTCGAACTCCTGGTGTCGCTTGGCTAAATCGGTGAGTTCCCTGCGCCGCCGGTCGATTGCTTGCCGCGACCAGTCGGGAACCCAATCCCGCGGTCTCTCTATGCGCGGAATGTCATCGCTGGAAACCGGTTGATTGTTGGCGCGCCAAGCCCAGAAGTCTGCTGCTAATTCCTGTAAGGTGGAATAGGTCGTGTTTGTTGAAGGTGTGGTAGTCATTTTCGGTGTCTCTACGCTTGCCGATTGTTAATCCGCAGATTACACAGATTACGCCGATAAGACGAAAACCAATCTGTGCAATCTGCGTAATCTGTGGATGTTCTTTATGGCCCCGGGCGCATGTTCTCACTAGATATACGCCAAAGCGGCTGCAATCTGGTGAAAAATATTAATAGAGCTGAGAGGCCGTGACTGGATGGAACCGACTTAACCGCTCTTTTAACCAGTGGGTCGCAGGTTCGAGTCCTGCTCCGCTCACCACTTTTTCGAAAGACTTGCGGTTGGCCATGTTGCCAGCCGCTTTTCTTTTTGTAGCCAACTTTGAGACGACGCTCGCGGTATCGCTCTAACTCTACTACCGTAACTCTTTTGGCTTCGTCATCTCGAAAAGCTCGGACAACAAATGCACGTACTGTTTTGCTAGTACCGCATGCGTCTGAATTAGATCAATGACCGGCTTTGCCAGTCGAGCTTGTCACTTTTTTCACTTTCCCCTGATTGCTATTGACTTATTATTTAATATGGCATAAAAGGCCCATTGTCACCCCCGCCTCGCAATCCTTCAGGAGGACTCACCCTGTCTAAGATCAAATACAAGCTTGCCTTGGTGTCTTAATCTCGCTCTCCGGTGGTATTGGCGCCATCAGATAACGGTCACAAGCCCGTAAAGCTCAGTTGAGCAAAGAGGGAGTGAAGGCAAACTTGCCAAAATCACTTAAGAAAGGGAAAGATCATGGCTAACACTCACACGCAGGCGGCTCCCACTCAAATGAACAGTAAATACTTAACTCAACGGCTGTCGAAGCGATTGGCGAATTTCAACCTCAAGGATGACGTCATAGCCAAACTCGCAGACCGTGTCCTGATTGAAGGCCTGGAAATCAAGAAATTCGATGTATGCATCTATGGCATCTGCATCGATTATTTCACGGACAAAACCCCGAGACTGGATTCCGTTTTTACCAGACCCGATATCACAAAGCTCGAAGTGTTTCCTTACGGGATCATCGATTGGGATCGCTTCCACGTTCGCGTCGGTTTTGCCGTCGATGAACTTGCAGGGCGCACGGGAACCGCTGGCCTGGGTCACTGATGCTGGCAACATCAACCAACACTGAAATGCGATCCGGCTTCTTGCCGGATCGCATTGTCCATCTACATCCCACGCGGTTGTGCAACCTCGCCTGCCTGCATTGTTATTCAGAGTCGGGCCCGAAGGAAAAAGCTGCTCTGGATCTGGAGCCACTGAAGAACGCACTGCCGTTGCTCAAAGCGGAGGGCTATAACTTAATCAGCCTTTCTGGCGGTGAGCCGTTAACTTACGCACCCCTGGTGCCTTTGGTTGACCACGCACACGCGATCGGCTTTCGGGTTACGATGATCACGAATGGCCTGTTCGCCCCCAAGCGGATGGATGACGTGGTCTCGCGACTCGACGGTGTTGCCATCAGCTTTGACGGCCTGGCCCCAACCCACAACCGCTTACGTGGACGCGCAGATGCTTTCGAGCGCGCCTGCGCGGCCCTTGCGCGGCTGGCAGATAATGGACACCCTGTCGCGGCAGCCATCTCGCTCACCCGCGATGCGATTCCCGACCTGCCCGACCTTGCTGACCATTTGGTGGGCCTGGGAGCTAAAGCGCTTCAGGTGCGACCTGTGGCACTTGCCGGACGGGCGCGGACTATGGCAGACATTTCCAGCTTCACTGCCACCGATCAAGCGCGGCTATACCTGGTTGTGTTGGCCCTGCAAGAGGAACTCAAAGACCACGTCCGCGTGCAATGCGATTTGGCTCCGGCGCGGAACCTGTGGCAACAACGCGACGCCTATGCGGCATTGCTGGCGACCTGTACTCAAAACGGCACGGCCGATCGGACCGATCCACTGTTGGCCGACCTGGTCAACCCTCTGGTAATCACTGAGACCGGCACCCTGAAGCCAATCGCCTACGACTTTAACTCGCACTTTGATGTGGCCTCGATCGAAACGCTGTCGCGCGAACAACTGGCAGATTACAAACAGCACAATTTGTCCGATCTCCAGATGCTTATTGGGGGTGCGCTCGCCCGGCTACAAGGCAATGACGGGCTGGTTGATTGGTTTGATTATTGCACGCGCCTGAGTGAAGAAAACCTTGGTCAGCCGATAGGAGGCACCGAGATGTCGACTACACATTCACACCAGTCTCATCTTTAAAAGGCCACTACGGTTCTTACCACACCTTAAAAGTCGTGACTGGATGGAATCCGCTTGGCCGCTCTTTTACCAGCGGGTCGCAGGTTCGAGTCCTGCTCGGCTCACCACTTTTTCAATGACTTGCGGTTGGCGACGAGGCCAGCCCCTTTTTTGTTTGATAAGAGGAGGCGAGGCGCGCGGGAGCGTTACAATTCTACTACTACAGGCCTCTTGCTCTCGTCGGAACCTCCTTCGCTTCATTGCGGTCACTGTGCGCCTCGCTGCCGTCTAGCATCTGTAGGAGAATTGATATAGGATGCCGACGAGCCTTATTCTGGCGCCATCAATCAAGACGCTTCGTTGTCAGAAGTTACAGCCCTTTCCCTTCGCGCCCAACATATCTTCAGGAGACATTTATGCCCCCCGCACGTCGCTTCTACTCTGTCCTCGCAACAGTTTTTGCCTTGGCGATTTTCAGCAGTTTTGAATTAGCCGCTCAGACACCTGCTGCCCCACAGTTACCCGCACCTCCAACCCAGACTCGAGCGGATTCGCGCCAGCTACAGCAGCTTGAGCCATTGAAGGTATTGCCTGCCAAAAGCAAGCGTTGGGCGCTGGTCGTGGGAGTTGATAAATACGCGGATCCGCAGATAAGTCCTTTGCGGGGCGCGGCAAATGACGCCCGCATACTGGCCGACACTTTAGTCCGTTATTCCGGATTCCCTTCTGACCAGGTGATTCTCCTGGCTACAGATCAACCAGCCGAGCGACAGCCGACCAGGGTCAATCTTCTGCGCCGGCTCTCCAACCTGGCATCAGCCGTTCCCAAAGACGGTCTGCTGCTGATCTCTTTCTCAGGCCATGGAATGGAACGCGGTGGGCAGGCTTTCCTACTGCCCAGTGACTCTCAGATCAGCGATCAGATTTCTTTTCTCGAAGACACGGCCATCAGTGTTCCCAGGATGAGGGAACTTATTAGAGCGACAGGCGTCGGTCAGGTCATGGTGTTACTGGATGCTTGTCGCAACGATCCTGGCGGCCGCGCCGATGCACCCAACAATATGACGCAAGCTTATGTGAACGGATTTAACTTTGATGTGCGCAATCGCGAGGTGCAAGCCTTTGCCACCATCTACGCGACCGCAATTGGCCAGCGCGCTTATGAATACACCGAGAAGAAGCAGGGCTACTTCACCTGGGCCATCGTCGAAGCGTTGAAAGGCGGCGGCGCGAATACCAACGGAGAAGTCACCTTATCTGAGTTAGTCAAATATGTGCAGGACACAGTTCCGAAGCGTATTGCTATAGATCTGGGATCAGGCAAACAACAGCGTCCGTTCGCCACCATTGAAGGATACAAAGCGGAGGAACTCGTACTCTCCGCTCCCGGCGCGAGATCATCAACGGAAACCGCCAGTGCTCCCTCCGGAAGTTTTGTCGATCCTGCCGCGATCGAACTTAGCTTCTGGGATAGTATCAAGACCAGCACTAACCCTGAAGACTTCAAGGCCTATCTCGCGAAATATCCCGATGGGCAATTTGCTGAATTGGCAAAATTGCGCGCGCAACCCGCGATGCCGACGAATTCCGGAGCTGCTGATCCAAACTCAGCCGATATGGCCTACTGGAATGCTATCAAAGACATCAAGAACCCATCTGGTTTTATCAACTATATGACAAAGTTCCCGAATGGGATGTTTGTAGACTTGGCCAAGTCTCGGATCGCGGAGCTGGATGCCGAACGCGAGAAAGCAAAGGAAGCGGCGGACGCATTATTAGTTCGTGGCACCGTGTGGGCCGGCAAGACTGACCAGGACGAAGTAGCAAAGTTTGAATTCGGACAAAGCGGTATGTTCTCTGGCATGTTAAAGATCAAGTGCCCTTCTTGGAACTGCTACGACTACAAACAAGAGATTTCCGGTACCTGGAGTCAGGATGGCAACGTTGTTTCCATTCAGCTTTCAAAAGGCAGTTTTCAGGTGACAATAAGCGGTAACAGCATGGAGGGCACAGTGGATGGAGTTTTACCCCACTCCCCGCCTCCCATCAGGTTATCTTTGCAAAAAACTGTGTCGGATGTTAATCCGAAAAGTCCTGCGAAGTGATTAAAGACCAGGAGCATCCCTGGTGCGAGTCAGAATCGAGGCTGCAATCTCAATGGATTCCGAGTCGAAATTCCGTAACGGAAGAAAGAGCACGTCGACAGCACAGCGGAGACCCGAAAAGCGACCGCGCGGCTTGGAAGTCCTGGCGCCCAGGTAGGTGTGGCATTCTGAGTCCGTGCTTGTCTATCACAACACGCAACATGGATCGCAGCAAAAAATGCGTCAACGATACGGTCCCATTAAAGACGACTGCGACTAGTAGGAAAAGTAAGAAGCGACTAAGTCATTCAGCGCTCGCGAAATGTCATCCGACCCGCAGAACGAATCAGCAACCCTGATACACGAAGCGCTTTCGAAGGCGCCGCTAGTGGGCAGCACGCTCAACAACCGCTATATCGTTGATAGAGAGTTGAAACGCGGCGGTTTTGGCATCGTTTACCTCGCGCGCGATAAACAGCTTCACTCTCGACCAGTTGTCGTCAAAGTATTGCTCGAAGACGCCTACCAAAGCGATTACGTCGTCCAGAAATTCCGACAGGAAATTGAAGCGCTTAGTCGCATAGATCATCCCGGTGTGGTTGGTATCGTCGATTCAGGCGAACTGAGTAACGGCAAGCCGTTCATCGTGATGCAATACGTCGATGGCGTGACACTGCGTTCGGTGATGACACCTGAAGGTATGGACCTCGAGCGTTCTGCGGATCTGATCAAGCAGATGGGACGCGCGCTGACCGCAGCTCACGAAAAAGGAATCTTTCACCGCGATCTCAAACCTGACAACGTAATGCTGCAAGATCTCGGGCAAGGCGAGGAGCAGGTCAAGATTATCGACTTCGGTATTGCCAAGATTAAGAACTCCGTAATCGCTCCCAGCACCGCAACCAATGTGGCTGCCGGCACTGTTGCGTACATGGCGCCGGAACAGTTGAGTGGCCGTCCCGTTTCCGCAGTAACCGACGTTTATGCTCTCGGGCAGATTGCGTACGAGATGGTGACGGGTCGCAGGCCTTTTAATCCCGAGACAGGATTTGAATTACTCGAAATGCAGCGTGGCGGCGTGCGCGTCAAGCCTTCCGATTTGCGACCCAGCCTCTCCCCGCGTGCGGACGAGTTGATCCTCCAGGCGATTTCATTTGAACCCGCGAACCGCCAGTCAAAGGCGCGCGATTTCGGCGACAAGCTGGCGCGGGCGCTGAATGCGGAGCTCGAAACGGCTGAGCATCGTCCACGCCTGTCTGAACTACAACCAACGCAACTGCCGATGGAGGCGACGCCACCGGCAGTAAAACCGGGCGCCTACCCAGAGAAAACCATTCGCGCGACTCTTCCGATCAGTTCGCAGTTCCCACAAGATGGTTACGCTGTCGCGGAAGTACAAAACACCCTGTCCCGCCGAAGATCACTGACAGTAATTCTAGTGGCTATCAGCGTGGTAGCCCTGGGCCTCGTCGGCTGGTATCTTTTTGCAAAAAATCGTAAGCCGGCAAATGTAGCGGCGACAAGCACAACAGCATCGCCTCGGCAGTTAAGTTACTCGCTCACCGTGCAAAAGATGCGCGAGGGGCGGCCTTATCAGGATCAGTTTGAATCATCGGGACAGGAGATTTTTGAAAACGGCTGGAAGTTTCGGCTGAATTTGAAAAGTGGGGAGCAAGGCCAGCTCTACCTTCTCAACGAAGGACCCGGCGCTGGAGGAGTAACGACCTTTAACGTCTTATTCCCTGCCCCATCGGCCAATTCAGGATCGTCTGAAGTCGGCGCCAACCAGAACATTACGACGCCGTGGATGGTCTTCGATAAAAACCAGGGCACAGAGAAATTTTGGCTGGTGTGGTCCACGAAGCCCGTAGCTGAGCTGGAAGCTGTCAAGGGATTCGTCAACGAACGTGACAGAGGCACTATTAACGATCCGAGTAAGGCCGACACTGTTCGCGCATTTCTAGTTTCACACAACACGCCAAAGCCCGAGGTAGAAAAAGACAAGACAAAGAAGCAGACGAACGTAAGAGGTAAAGGCGATATACTCGTTAACGTGATCGAACTGGAACATCATTGAGTGAACAGGACGGAACTCTTACTAACATTATCGGCTTCGCCGCCTGATGTGCGGAAGGGCTTCGCCCTTCCGCGATGGCTTATTATTATCAAGGAGGCTACGCCTCCGATTCGAGGCGCAGCCTCGAATGAAATTCAAATTCGTTCCGACGGTAAGGCAAAGCCTTACCGCACGGTGCGGCGGCGAAGCCGCTTTTTTGAGAGACTCAGCCTTCCCAGTTACGTGAGGTCTAGAAATGAAAGCCAAGTCCCTTACACAGAAACGACTAAATAAGACTCTCATCGCGGGGCTGACATTAATGCTCGGCGCGATTGGCATGCTGCTCTGGTCACCAGGCTCGCAGGCGCAGCAGGAACCGAATCGCCAGTTGGTGCAGACGAATGCGCAGCGCGCCGGTAACGCACGCCGCATCGCCCTGGTGATCGGCAACGGGGCATACAAGAACGCGGCCCCGTTGAAGAATCCGCCAAACGACGCGCGCGACATGGCAGCCACGCTGAAGCAGCTAGGCTTTACGGTTGCGAGCGCAATCAATGCGGATCAACCCACCATGAAGCGTTTGATTCGTGAGTTTGGTCAACAACTCAAGAGCGGCGGCCAGGGACTCTTCTACTATGCCGGACACGGGGTCCAGTTGCGCGGCCGCAACTATCTGATCCCGGCAAACGCCGAAATTATGAGCGAGACAGACGTCGAGGATCAGGGAGTAGATCTCAGCCTGGTGCTGGGATTGATGGACGAGGCCGAGAATGGACTGAACATAGTTATCCTTGATGCCTGTCGCAACAACCCATTCGCACGAAGCTTCCGCTCGGCCGGCAGCGGCCTGGCACAGGTGGACGCCCCGACAGGAACGCTAATCGCTTACGCAACATCGCCGGGGCGTGTTGCAAGTGACGGTCAGGGTCGCAACGGTCTCTACACTTCCGAGCTTCTCAGCCAGATGCGCGTGACCGGCATCGGCGTTGAAGAAATGTTCAAGCGTGTACGCGCGGGCGTTCAGCGGCAGACAAGCGGCCAACAGGTGCCCTGGGAATCGTCGTCGCTGGTTGGTGACTTCTATTTTGCTGCACCGACTTTCTCGGCGAGTACTAAGAACGCAAATAATAACGGGACAGGAGAAGAGACGGTTAATCGTATGGCGCTGGATCCGGCAGCCTTCGAGTTGAGCTATTGGGATTCTATAAAGAGCAGCGCCAACCCAGATGATTTCAAAGCTTACTTAGAAAAGTATCCCGGGGGTCAGTTCGCCACTTTGGCGAAGAACAGAATTAAGAATCTTGAGGTAGCCACGAAACCCGCCGAGCCGGAACCAACATCGAGAAATAGCGGCGGGGCTGAAATTACTTTTTGGGACTTTGTTAAGAACAGCAGCAACCCGGAAGATTTCCGCGCTTATCTGAAAAAGTATCCGAACGGAGAGTTTTCCGACTTAGCAAAGAACCGAATCAATAGTTTGGAAGCCAACGCCCGAGGGTCGGGGAGCGCTGATTCGCCGGTTGAAATCAGCGGCGAGCCGCGTCATCACCCGAAATTTGAAAATGAATTCGTGCGTGTCTGGGATGTTACAGTGCCTCCCGGCGATGTGACGCTCTGGCATATTCATCGCAATGACAACGTCATCATCACATTCGGCGATGCGAGCCTCCGCATCGACACTGTCGGCGCGGCGCCGACCGAGAGTCAGTTGAAGTTCGGCGATGTCGGCTTTCGCAAAGCGACCTATGTGCATCGAGCGATAAATGTTGGGACGACACCGTTTCATAATTTTACGATCGAAATTCTCAAGTCGCCACTCGGATCGCAGGAACTGTCCAGGCTGAAGGAAGCCATCACCCGCACGGCCGTTCTCGAAAACGATCGCGTGCGCGTCTACAAAGTTTCCCTGGCGCCGGGCGAATCTACTGGAATGCACACGCATCTGCTTTCCGGCCTGGCTATAGCCATCACCGCCGGTGAAGTCTTAATCGAAGTTGAGGGCAACAAAGAGCCGCAGCGCGTGAAGTTCGCCGCCGGCGACGTGCGCTGGGGCACCGGCTCAGTAACACACTCAATCAAGAACGTCGGCAAAACGCGCTTCGAAGCCGTGGATATCGAGTTGAAGTAACTTGCCAACACCGGTCGGTCTCTCGGTGCTGATGCATTTTGAAGCCGGAAGGAGCACCATTGAGAATGAACACAAAGTATCAACTATCCCCACGCCGCGAGCCGACACGATTAGCGATGCTGTCATTAGCGCTCGCAGCTATCGGCCTGCTGGTCTGGTCGCCTGGCACAGGCTCGCACGCACAGCAGGAACCCAACCGCCAATTAGTGCAAACCGCTTCTGCGAGCGCTAGCGCCGGCAAGCGAATCGCTTTGGTGATCGGCAATGGCGCTTACACCAAGGCGCCGCCTTTAAAGAATCCCCCGAATGATGCCCGCGATATGGCTGCGACGCTCAGAGCGTTGGGCTTTGATGTGACCAATGGAATCAACGTCAATCAGCGCGACATGAAGCGCTTGATTCGCGAATTCGGACAGAAGCTCAAGGCGGGCGGCTCGGGACTTTTCTACTACGCGGGACACGGCGTTCAATCGAAAGGACGCAACTATTTGATTCCGGTTGACGCCGACATCCAGAGCGAGGCCGAAGTGGAAGATGCCGGCGTGGACGCGAGCCTGGTGCTGAACTATATGGACGACGCGCAGAACGTTCTCAACATAGTGATATTGGACGCTTGTCGCAACAATCCGTTTTCGCGCAGCTTCCGTTCAGCGAGCGATGGGCTGGCGCAAGTGGATGCACCGACTGGGACGCTGATTGCGTATGCGACCGCGCCGGGACGTGTGGCATCCGACGGCATAGCACGGAACGGCCTTTACACTTCAGAGTTGTTAAAGCAGATGCGTGTGCCCGGTTTGGGCGTGACTGAGATGTTCATGCGCGTGCGGGCCGAGGTGATGAAGCAGACCGGCAACAAGCAGGTGCCATGGGAGGCATCGTCGCTGGTTGGTTCGTTTTATTTCAGTGGTGGTGCTAGCTCAACTGGGTCGAACAGTGGAGCAAACAATGCGGCTCCCAGCGAAACACGATTCGATGCAGCGGCTTTTGAGTACAGCTACTGGGAGACAATCAAGAACAGCAACAACTCTGATGATTTCCAAGCATACCTCGACAAGTATCCTGATGGTCAGTTTACGGCTCTTGCTAAGAACAAGATTAAGAATCTCGAAGCCTCGGCAAAGCCCGCCGACTCCACCTCGTCCAGCGCCAACAGTGCCGCTGCCGAGCTCGCCTTTTGGGATGCGATCAAAAACAGCACTAAGGGAGAAGACTTCGAGGCTTATCTCAAGAAATATCCTAACGGTGAGTTTGCTTATCCGGCAAAGAACCGTCTGACCGATCTTGAAACCGCTGCGCGCCAGTCAAGAGAAGAAGCTGACCGACGGGCCGCCGCGCAAAGACAGGCAGACGAAATCGCGAGAAAAACCGTAACATTCAAGGGTTCAATCACTTGGTCAGTCAAGCATGTGGGCACGTGGTATTCCGACCTCACGCTGACCGTCTCCCCCGGTAAACTCAGTTACGTGTGCGGTGCAGGCACAGGCAACTTCTGTGGGGAAACCAGCAATTTCGAGTGCTTTCAATTCGCCTCGGCGGTGATCGATGGTTCCGCAATCAGCGAGATCACAGACAAGTATCCCCAAAACAAGAACAGATGGAAATTCCGATTCAATGCTGCATCCCCGGCCGAAGCTGCCCGCGCTCTTGGAGCCATTCGAGAAGTTTGCAAACCTACGCCATAGACTTCGCCCCGAAAGTAAGTTGCCAGCAGGCGCGGAGGAAAGCATGATCCCGATCTTTAACTTAATCAATCGAACGCTGTGGACGTTAACCATAGGCCTTGCCGTGCTCGGAATGCTCTCATTCACTTCTTCAGCAATTGCCCAGACGCAAGAGGAAGGCTCGCGACAGATCGTGCTGGAGGAATTTACGAAGGCGCGCCCGGCAAAGAACACCGTGACGCCGACTTCTGCATCGAGTCAAACAACGCGAACAAGGAGGCGGACCCCGTCAACGGCGAACCGTGTTGCCAAACGACCTACGTACCATCGCGCCAGTGGCACGCCGTGGCCCACGTCAGCTTCTGCGAAACGAGCCGGGTCAACTGGCGGCAGCGAAGAGCTGGGCATCACTCTGTGGCGCCTGCGCCCATCAAAACAGAACGACAGCGGCGCCAGACTACTCGTGATGGAGAGTTCGCAAACGGGAGAGTGGACTCCTGAGCGTATCGAAGCCGACACGCCGCTTAAGGTAGGCGAGCGGGTGCGCATCAGCGTCGAATCACCGCGAGCCGGCTATCTCTATGTCGTGGATCGCGAGCAATACGCTGATGGCTCGCTCGGCGACGCATTTCTGATCTTTCCCACCACTCGAACGCGTAACGGGGATAACAAAGTAAGACCGGGAAAGCTAATCGACATTCCGGCGCAGGAAGATACCCCAAACTACTTCACGCTCGTGCCCAGTCCGAGCAGAAGCGATCAAGTCGCCGAGGTGCTCAGCTTCATTGTCACTTCTAAACCCCTCGAAAGTCTGCCGATAACCGACAAGCCACTCAAAGTCTCGAAGTCTGACATCGCGAAATGGGAAAAGATCTGGTCCAGCGAAGTCGAACGATTCGAGATGAACGGCGGCGCCGGCCGAGCCTGGACCAATGAAGAGAAAGCAGCCGGCGCAACCTCATCCTCAAGACTTCTAACGCAGGAAGAACCAGCACCGCAGACGGTCTATCGCATCGTCGCAAAGGCCACGGGTTCGCTATTGGTCACCGTGCCGCTGCGATATGGAAGTGCTCCGCGATAATGTGCCTTATCCGATGGGACCCGCTGATACTCAACCTGGCGAGACCACTATTGAGTTGCGATTCTGAAACAAGTTATGCTCGGCATATAGAGACCTCTAGTGCCGCAAACAATTTTGATGGAGGTGAAATATGCAGAATCGAAGAATCATCATCGCGTTCGTTTCCCTCGCAGTGGCCACGAGTTTCCTGATGGCGTGGTCCAGAGCGTGGTCCCAGCGCCCAACGCAAACCCCAACTCGGAGCAGCCCGCAGCGCGGCGTATTTCAGACCCTACAGAAGCCGAAGGTCTCCATAGACGTCGATTACAAGGCCATCAGCGCGATTGAGCCGAAGCTATCACCCGAGGTGCTGCAGAACTCTCTGAACAAATCTATGAAGAAGAGACGTGACTTCGCGTGGCAGATCGTGAAGCGGGTGTGGGCGCCGGTACAGGTCCAGGGGGGCCAGATCCCCACTTGGATGACCTGGTATGAACAGGAAGATATAGAGGAACTTTATGGGAAGATGCTGAATCAGCCGAAGCCGCCCACACGCGCCGAGGCGTCTAAGGCGGCCATAGCTCTACTGCGGAGCCACGCAGTTAAGGATTTACAGACATCACTGAGTTCCGCGCGTTTAGGAAAGGTTCTGCGCCAGTTCACTTTTCCCGCATTTCAGGCCCTCGGGCCGAACCGTAAACCGGGCACCGGCAACATCTACTACAGTCCCTCCTACGTTAAGCATTTGCTGGAGAACGCCGACAATATCGCCAGATGCAATCCAACCTCAGTTCTGAGTCAATCAATTACTTTGCCTAAACTAGTTTCGCCACAGCAGGGCGGACCACGTCGTGGTGAGGCTGGAGCGGCGCAACGCCAGCCTCAGCCAGGACCCGCAGCGGCTCAAAGCGGGCAACCGGTATTAAAGATGCTCGATCCGTCCAACATCTATGCTCTCTGCATGAGCCAGGAGATGCCACCGGATGCTGTTATGATCAAGGTTGCCTGGAGCCCGGTGCTCCCAGGTAGTCCTGAAAGCTTTACTATAGTGAATGAACCGTCTTTCGATGTCGGTCCGACAATGGCTTCAAAACTGTCCGCTGGACCAGCAGGCCAGTGGATCGAAACATCATCGCAAGATCCCGAGCTCAAGTTTTCGGTCACAGACGAGCAGGGTAAGCATTGGGCATTGATGGGGATGCACATCGCCTCGAAGACTCTGCGTACCTGGATGTGGACGAGTCTATTTCCGGCATCCGGGTACTTTTGGCGGGGAGACAAGCCTGATTTGGCGTGGCCGAACTTATATCACTACCAGATGTGCACGGTTTCGGACTTCAAGGAGGGAGACCCGGCGCCCTGGGCGGCATACGATGGGACTGGAAGTAACCATTATCAACAGTTGGCCGACGCCATCAAGGCAGTCGGACAGGCAATGAATGGTGTCCAATGGTGTGCCAACCCTTATATCGAAACAAACATGGCTCGCGGTAATTGCATCGGCTGCCATCAGGGAAGCACTGAGTCGTTCCTGCCCGGAGTGGTCGCCAGGGAACGAAAATTCAATATCAGTGATTTCTCGTTCTCGTTCGCGACGAACAGAAAGGCGATCATAAACATGATGCGGCAACACCTTATCCAACAGAGACTAAAAGCGACCCCGAAGTAGCTCCGTCAAGACAGCCTATGCTTGTCCGCATATTTCAGTACGCGCCAGGATGTTGTTCGAGTCGTGCTCGGCTCACCACTAGTCGATAAGAGAAAGGGCATTCGTGATGGATGCCCTTTCTCTTTGTGAACAGCGTGACCATCACGCCTTGTCTCTTTCTATTCCCAGTGTTGGCCAACCCTCTCTCTTGAAGGTACTCCGCGAACTTAACCCTCCAGCAAGATAGTTTGTATAACCCATCGCGCGTGTCGATCAGCATCGCCATTGACTGCTAACTGACCCTCACGTAGCTTCCGCTCGTAATTAGTTTTTCTCGAAAGTGGCACAGACTTCAGTCTGTGATTCCTTTCCCCGATTAACAAGTTCACGTGCGACTCAGACCATCACTGTTCAACTAAGCACACTCGCAGTCAGGAAGGGGGCATGCCCCGCTTTGATCAATGGCTTCATTGCCTGGTCAAAAAAAAGGAAGAGCGGGGGCAGGCCCCCTTCCTGACTGCGGCTATGCGATCAGGCGCTTTCCTCCGGAAGGCCTACTGAATTCTTATCCCGGCTCTGACAATGCGACCCTCAGGAGTTCCCCATGTATGGCTCACAAAATCCTCGCCCCTCAGCCAAACCAGCAAACTCACTTCACAAAAATCGACTTGCGCCAGTGCGCGCGGCATTACTTTCGCAATCGCGCGCGATGCTGAGCTTGCTTCTGATCTGGATCTTTGTCTGTCAAATCATGGTGGGCGCGCGGCCGGAGAGTTCTGGTCTACCCGACACTCTGTCT
>DASXRU010000050.1:0-4673 GCA_036506395.1 Pyrinomonadaceae bacterium
AGGTGCTCAGCCGACAAAGATTCGTGTTCGTGGCGTAGAACTGCACTACATCGAGCAGGGGCAAGGCGAGCCGCTCATTCTCCTCCACGGAGGTCAGGGTGATTACCGCTCCTGGGAGCCTCAGATGAAGGTATTGTCCCAGCAATATCGCGTCATCTCTTACAGCCGCCGCTACAACTATCCGAACAATAATCCGCTCACGGCAAAGTATCATTCGGCGTACACGGAAGCAGATGACCTCGCCGCATTTATCCGTAAGCTCAAGCTCGGACACGTACATCTTGTAGGTACATCCATCGGGGCGTTCACGGCGTTAGTACTAGCCGTCAAACACCCTGAGATGGTTCGCAGCCTGGTTCTGGCGGAGCCTCCAATTCATCAGTGGGTGAGAGATACTCCAAACGGCGCTGCTGTATATAGTGAGTTTATGACTACTATTATGGAGCCTGCCGCAGCAGCGTTTAAGGCAGGCGATGACAAAGAAGCCATGAGGATTTTTGTGGATGGATTCTCCGGGACACCTGGGTTCGATAATCTCCCGCCCGAACGCGTTGCCGCTGTCATGCAGAACTCCCGTTTTTTTAAGGCGAACACCTTATCTTCTGATGCTTTCAAAAACTTGTCCAAAGATAAGGTAAAGCGGTTGCGTATCCCTATTCTAATTGTCACCGGTGAAAATACAATCAGGATTCATAAGCTCGTGAACGAGGAGCTCGCACGCCTCCTGCCGAAAGCTGAACGAGTGATCATCCCAAAGGCTGGGCACGGCTCTCCGCGGGAGAACCCACAAGCATTCAATGAGGCGGTGTCCACATTTCTGGCTAATCACAGGCCGTGAATCAGGAGACGTGGATCAGCAACAGCGGCATAACAAATCGTTGGACGCGAGCGGCGGGAGCGTGGTTCGCATCATGACTGGTTCGGCGATGCTTGAATGAAATCGCGCCGCCGCGTCAACTCCGCCGTTCGGTTGCTGATTGCACTCATGGATAAACTCCTTCTTATCGGGTTGTTGGTGTTCACCGGATGCGCAGTCACATCTACGCCTGCCCCTGTGAAAACCGCAACGCCGGAATCAGTGCGGCAAAACTTACCGATGGTTCCTCTTTCTCAAATTGATCTTTCTAAAATAGGCGCTGTTACCCCGAAAGGTCGGGTACAGGACAGGGATTACAACAACTTGCCGGTTGTCGAAAATCTCATCGCTCACGGGCGCGAAGCGGTCCCGTTTCTCATTGGCAAATTGGACGATGATACTGAAATCAAAGATCACATTTTCGACTATTGGTCTGATGTTCGCGTGGGCGACGTGGCGTTCGCCATACTTACGGACTTTTTCACTGATCCAACGTGGCAGAAAACGACCATTCCCGGCGTTGGCTATGACACGTTTCTTGGGCGCAAGCCCAATTCCAACGTAACGGGTGAACAACTCCTGCGGAATTACGTCGCGAAACACGGCAGACACGACATCACGACCAGGTGGCGTGCCATTTGGGCTCAATACCAAGACCGCGTGTACTGGGACGAAAACGACCGTTGCTTTAAACTGCGGGATTCGTAACCGCAGCAACCGAACAAATCGTTGGACGCGAGCGGCGGGAGCGTGTTTCGCGACTAGCTTGGTGCGGCGAAGGGTGCTTTGATTCGCGCCGCCGCGTCAACTCTGCCGTTAGCCAGCCTGTCGAAGGTTCTGCACGATTCGGAGGAAATATGGGTAGATACATCTCCACCTTTGCATGGCGGTTCGGTCTGATATCCCTGTCGCTGTGCTTGGTCGATCCCGCAGCGGCCCAAGTCGATCAGCAACGTGCCGAAGCCTACTTCAAAGAGGCAGCTACCATCTGTCAACGTGACGGCGGGCGACTCTGGGGCGTCTCGTTGTGCGGCCCGATGGTGTTAGCCGACGCGCGGACGCGAACGCTCGCCACGAACCAGCCTCGCCCGACAGGGGAATGGCCTCGATCTCTCGGGTTCACGAATGCGCCGATCGAGTGGGGTGGCTTGCGTTGGTCCGCTTACATTTGGGACTTTATGACGTCCCTGCCGGATCAACGTGTACGAGGCGAGTTTATGTTGCACGAGCTCTTCCACCGTATTCAGCCAAACCTCGGACTGATCACCCCTAGCGGACAGAATGCGCATTTGGACACCGTCGAGGGGCGAGTGTGGTTGCGGCTAGAGTGGCGGGCGCTGGCGCGGGCGCTCGCTCAGTCTGGTGAGAACCGCAAGCGCGCGGTGAGCGATGCGGCCGCATTTCGATTGATGCGCCGTTCGCAGTTTGCCAATGCCGCAGAGAACGAGCGCGTCGAAGAAATCCGGGAAGGCCTCGCCCAATACACCGGCACGGTCGCCACGGCCGCGTCGCACCCTGAGGCAGTCGCCAGTGCGCTCGAGCAGCTGGCCGCGGCCGAACAGCATGAGACGTTCCTACAGCAAGCCTATACGACCGGTGTGGCGTACGGGATTCTTCTCGATGACGCTTCGGCGGATTGGAGGCGCAGGGTGCGCAGCGACTCCGATCTCGGGCAGATGCTGATGGCGGCCCTGGATGTCAGACCAGTCGCGAACGCGGTCGAAGCCTCGGCGCGTTACGGTGGCATGGAGCTCCGAGCTGCGGAACAGACGCGCGCCGAGCGGCGAAGCGTCGTGGTGCGCGAGCTGCAGAACCGCTTCGTCGAGGGTCCCATTCTTCTCGTTCCGTCCGGCGGTGGCGCAACGTTTAACGCAGTAGGAGCCACGCCGCTTCCCGGAGTTGGGACAGTGTACTTCTCGCAGTACCGCACCAAGGGTGAGTGGGGCACGTTGGAGGCGACGAACGGCGTCCTGATAAGCGACGATGGCCGGCGACGGCTGCCTGGCCCGGTTCGCATTGAAGGCGCCACTCTCACGGGCGACGGCTGGACGGTGACGGTTGCCCGAGGGTGGACCGTGCGCTCCGGGCCTCGATCCGGCGATTACCAGATCATTCGCAACCCGCAGTAGGTGAATCGGAAACACCAGACAGACGGCTGGCTAACAAATCCTTGGACGCGAGCGGCGGGAGCGTCTTTCGTAAGCTGAACGGTCCCGGCGATGCTTGATTGAATTCGCGCCGCCGCGTCAACTCTGTCGTTATGCGCTCTTACAAAACGATGAAACCTCGACTGGTCACGGCAGTTCTCTTAATCACTTGTGGTCTGGGAATTGGGTGGGAGGCTTACCAAAATATAATGTGGGCCATTTGGGGGAAACAAAATTCTTGGTAAGAGTACGTTGGTTTCTGGGGTTGTCCGATAATGTTCGTCTCGGGAATTGTGGCGTTGAAGACATTGAAAGTTGGAACCTACCTAGGCGTGCTTGGTTATGTCCTCATGCTTTTTTACTTTGCCCCGGCCTTAATTAACACTTTACGCAGAACTGGGGCATGGAATTCGGAATTGGGCTCAACTAGGAAAGTTCTCTTAGGACTAATCGTGGCAGTACCTCTCCTAACTTTGATGAGGTTGTGTCTGAACATCGTCCAGATCCATTCTCGAACGCGCATAACAAATCGTTGGACGCGAGCGGCGGGAGCTGGTTTCGTAACTTGAATGGTCCGGCGATGCTTGATTGAATTCGCGCCGCCGCGTCAACTTAACCGTTATGCGCTCGCAATCTGAATCGGGCGAGGGAGCACAATGAAGAAAAGAATGTTCTTGCCTTTTATCATTCTATTTCTGAGCGTCACGTCATACGCCCAAGCTAAGATTGATATTGCCCTTAAGCATGGTAGCCCAGGGGAAATCCAGACAAGAGATCAATTGCAGAGGCTTCTCACGACGTATGACCTGTCGAAGTGGATATTCACCAAGTCAATCATGATTGATGAAAAGGCGATCCCTCACAGCCACCCTATTCTCACATTGCATACGCGGCATCTAAAGGACGATGACTTACTCCTCTCAACTTTCGTCCATGAACAACTTCACTGGTTCTTAGTGCAAAATGATAAAGAGACGAAGGAAGGTATGAAAGACCTACGGGCACTATTTCCAAAGGTGCCAGTCGGCTTTCCTGACGGCGTGGAAGATGAGGAATCCACCTATCTACATCTGCTTGTCAATTACCTGGAGTATCGAGCAGATAGAGAATTACTCGGAGAGTTACGAGCTAAACAGGTGATGGAGTTTTGGTCAACCGATCACTATAAATGGGTATATAAGACTGTCTTGGAGCGCACGCGCGACATCGGTAACATCATGTTCAAGTACAAGCTGATACCGGCTGGCCGCGCATAACAAATCGGACGCGAGCGGCGGGGGCGTGTTTCGTAACTAACCTGGTGCGGCGAAGGGTGCTTTGATTCGCGCCGCCGCGTCAACTCAACCGTTCGGCCCTTATCGCTTTGAATCTGATTGACCAAATTGAAAGTCACCGTTTCCTTTTCCTCTTGGAGGTCGGTGAGCCTCGGGACAATGTCCTTCGTCTGATAATTTCGAGGCGCAGGGGCGCAAAACCGCTGAGGACGTGGTAATCGAGGGATTAACGTTAACAAACTCACACGAACTAATCGCCGACGAGGCTTGTACTGCGTACGAGATAGTCTTTCCGACCTATGTGGCATATTCTGTCGTAAACGAATCCTTCGCATCCGTTGACGACTCCGAAGTGTTCACCGGACACCTTTTTCGAAGCTATTCCAAGTCACGGTT
>DASXRU010000051.1:0-83762 GCA_036506395.1 Pyrinomonadaceae bacterium
ACCGCCGTGATAGTAGAATTTGTTCTTGCGGTCATACAGGCCACGCGATTGCGGCGGGTCGTTGTTTGAAAGATCGCCATCGCAGAAGCGGTCAATCATGATCAGATACATCACATCAGCAGGAGAGAATCCCTGGAAGCGACTGTTGCGATTGAGAGACGGGAGAATTTCGAATGGCGCATTAGCAGGGCCAGCTGGCGTCGTAATTCTCAGTTTCCGTTCCCCAGGCGATGCATTGGGAGCAATAGCAACATTCACGAAGACATAGGTACCGCGCTCGTTTAGTTCAGGAGCGCCCAACACGCGCATGCCGCGCCCGACCACCTGCACCTGCGCTCCCGACAGATTCCTGCCACGAATCATCAGCCGCAGCGGATTGACCGAACTTCCGACCCACCAGCTCGGTGGCTCAACTTTCAATACTTCCGGTGCGGTTTGCGCGGCGCCCCCAACAGCCGAAGCAAGGACAAGCATGCCCAGGAAGGTTAGCCGGATTGTTTTTGTCCAGCGCATTTTGTTTCAGGCGTCTCTGTTTAGAGGGCGCACTTGTGCACTCGCGAAGGCGGACAACTCTGCCTGCTAAACGGCAACGGCCTTGTCTGCTATCTCGACAACTCTGCCGTACAACTCGGTCAATTTCCTGAGACGCGCGGTGATCTCCCCGGTCAATGCGTTCGGCTTAACGCGCCAGGACCAGTTCCCCGCAGTAGTGTTGGGAAGATTCATGCGGGCTTCGGTTCCCAGGCCCAGAACATCCTGCAAAGGAACCACTGCCGTATTTGCTACCGAGGCCAGCACGGCGCGAATGAAGTCCCAATGAATCTCTTTACCTTCAGTGTTCAGGTAATCCAAACAGAACTTTCGCTCGCGCTCCACCTGCGCGGCCGTCCTGGTCGATCCTTCACCGGCCACGCTGCGAAACCAGCCGGCAGTCGTATCGTTGTCGTGAGTGCCGGTATAGGCAACAACGTTTGGTTCATAATTATGCGGCAGATCAATGTTCTTCGTGTCGCCGCCAAATGCGAACTGCAGGATCCGCATCCCCGGAAAACCAAATTCATCACGCAGAGAAATCACGTCGGGAGTAATCACGCCCAGGTCTTCGGCGATAATCGGTAGCTCGCCCAGGGCCTTCCTGATCGCGGTGAAGAGTTCTCGGCCGGGCGCTTCCATCCAATGTCCATGCTCAGCCGTCTTGTCACCTCCCGGAATTTCCCAGCAGGCGGCAAACCCACGAAAGTGATCTACTCGCACGATGTCGACCACGCTCAGCGTGCCGGCAACTCGCTTAATCCACCACTTGAATCCGTCGTCGAGCATTCGATCCCAGTTGTACAAGGGATTACCCCAGAACTGACCGGTCGCGCTGAAATAGTCAGGCGGGACCCCGGCCACCACCAGCGGCGCTCCGTTTTTGTCCAGCTTGAATTGCTCGGGATTGGTCCACACGTCTGCCGAATCCTGGGCCACGAAAATCGGCAGGTCTCCAATCAGCTTGATGCCGTGCTCATTGCAGTAGTTCTTCAAGGCAAACCATTGCCGGAAAAAGAGGAACTGATAAAACATCTGGGCTTCGACTTCCTCTTCAAGCTGGTCGCGAGCGCGGGCCAGGGCTGCAGGAGTACGACGCACCAGGGCCGGTTCCCACTCGTTCCAGGCAACACCGCCATGAGAGTTTTTCAGCGCTTGAAACAAAGCATAGTCGTCAAGCCAGTCGGCATAGCGCTGGGCGAAAGTTTCGAAAGCGCTGCGGAGGGTCGTGTCGGTGCTGCGCTTGTAATGCTGATATGCTTTGCGCAGCAGATCATTCTTGAACTCATGAACTCGCTGAAATTCCACCCGGTCCGCCGGCAACAAGGTCGCATCCGTTACATCAGAACTGCTCAACAATCCTTCGGTGACCAACTGCTCGGGGCTGATGAGCATCGTGTTGCCGGCAAAGGCTGAGTAACAGGCATAAGGCGAATCCCCATATCCCGTCGGGCCCAGCGGGAGCACTTGCCACAAGCTTTGTCCGCCGGCCTCGAGGAAGTCGGCGAAGGCATACGCTTCCGGTCCCAGGTCGCCGATCCCGAATGGACCGGGCAGCGAAGTTGGATGGAGCAGGATGCCGCTGGATCTGGGGAAGTTCATGCTGTCTCTAGTTTTCCAACTGAACTAGTTCGTGGCCGATAACGCGACTTGTCGCCTGGCCTGGCCGCCGCCTGCGGCTTTGCCGCCTAATGTGCGGTGGCGGCTCCGCCCCACCGCGATCGACTCTTCAGCATCTGGGGCTCCGCCCCGAGATTCTGGGGCGGGGCCCCGGAAGGTCGGAGACCTTCCGCACATCGGACGGCACAGCCGCGATCTGGTGTACTACAAAAGCCGATGCGGAGCTCTTGGGCAAAGTTAGCGTTGTACTACCATTCGCGACGCGACTGATGCCGACCGATCCGATTAGCGAGGCGAGTACAGCACCATCTCGCAAGCCAATGGAACCCGCCGGCACAGTTACCTTCTTTTCTTTAGCAACGCGGTTTATCGCGATGATCACCATCTCGTTTTGATCTTGCCGCGCAAACACATACGCGTCGTCATCGTAGAAAAGATCGATTAGACGCCCGCCCCTAAGCGCCGAATGACCTGCTCGCAAACGTATCCAGGAACGCGTCCATTCATACATGCCTTGCTCCTTCGCCGTCCGCCCGCCGGCTTCAAACGCGCTGCGCGAATCATCCGGGAAGCCGCCGGGAAAATCGCGGCGGTTGTCCGGATCCCCTTTTCCTTCCATGGCGATCTCTTCCCCGTAGTAGAGTTGCGGAATTCCCCGGACGCTCAGCGTAAATGCCGTGTGCATCATCGCGCCTTCGAGAGTTGCGCCATCCAGCGACATGAACCGTATCGTATCGTGATTGTTTGTCAGGATCGTGATTTTTAAAGGATCGGGATAGAGCGCGTCGTACTTCAGTTGATCGCGAAGGGCCCGCATTGGCAGTTTGTTTGTGAATGCCAGCAGTGACACATTCCATAGGGAAAAATCAAAAACAGAATCAAGTTTAGTATCAATGCGATCCCAACCAGTGTGTCCGCCGATGAAGAAAGCCGTTTGGGCCGCATCGCGCTCGAATACTTCTCCGACCATCCACATCTTTGGGTATTGACGATGGAAGGCGTTGGCGAGATCGCGTATGAAACTGCGCGGCATGTACTGGATCGTATCCTGACGAATTCCATCTATTCCGGTTGCCCCGATCCACCAAAGCGCATTCTGTATCTCGTAACGAGCGACTTCCGGCTCCTCCTGGTTCATATCGGGCAGGTCGTCGTTGAACCACCCATCAAGCGTGTTGCGAAATTCATCCTGGTTGGAATGAGGCGACAGCAGAACACTATTCTTGAATTTGTTGAGCGTGTGCTGAGCCAGCGTGCCGTGAAACCAATTGTCCAGAGGGGGATCACTGAGCCACGGATGACGCGAGCCGACATGATTGGCAACCTGGTCCTGAATTATTTTCAACCCCAAGGCATGGGCCTTTTCAGTTAACTCGCGAAGCGTCGCCAGGTCGCCAAAGCGATCCTCAACCGCGTAGTAATCAATGGCGTGGTAGCCATGGTAGTAGGTGTTTGGGCACCACGGTTGGTCGCAGGCGTTCACTCCATTCCAGTTGTCGTACCAGGGAGTCAGCCACAACGCCGTCACGCCCAGGTCCTTGAAGTAGGACAGGTGGTTGATGATGCCGCGCAGATCGCCGCCATGATAAGCGCGTGGATTCTTTCTGTCATTAGCCGCGGCTGGTGCGCCTGCGGGCGCATCATTGGAGCGATCACCATTTGCAAACCGGTCGGTCATGATCAAGTAGATCACATCGTTGGTGTTGATTCCCTGAAAATGCGTGCGAGGAGCCAGTGACGGTTCGATTTTGAAGGGAATCGCGGCGCGCCCATTAGCTGTTTCCACTATCAGAGGATATTCGCCCGCGCGCGCTGTTGAGCTGATGCTGACATTCACAAACAGGTAGGTAGAATTCTTGTTAACGAAGACACCAGAAATACGGGTGGCGGGATTAAGCGAGCGTACTGTTGCTCCTCCCAGATTACGGCCGCGCACCAGGAGCCTGACTGGATTGATCGAATGTCCGGCCCACCAGAATGGCGGCTCGACTTTGGTGACGCTTGGAAGGGCAGATTGAGAATTCTGAGGCGGCTGTACCGCCTGAGGTGCGGAAGGTCTCCGACTTTCCGGACGGTGGTAGAGATTCGTAACGCGGCTGCGCCCCGCGCCAGGGCATAGCCCGACGGAAAGCAACATCAGTACAGTGGGGCCTAGCCACCACCGCACATCAAAGGGCGGAGCCCAAAACCGAATCCGGCGAAAAGTCGAACCGCAAAGGACGGAAAGGACCACGCAAAGGAACGCAAAGGGTTCAGCCTTCACGCGACTTTGCGGATTCCCTTTGCGCACTTTGCGGTTAGCTCTTCCTTTCGAACTTCCGAAAGCTACGTATGCGATCTACCAGGAGATTGATTTCTGCCCGCCTCAGCTTCTTGCCAAAGGCCGGCATTCCCGCTTTGCCTCGAGTAACTATCGACCTTAGGGTGTTAACTCCGCTGATGTCCGAATTCTTTTTCCACCATTCAGAGTCGGTGAAGTCCGGGGCTTTGTAGAGGTGTCCCAGAGGTGTGTCGCCGCGGCCATCAGCTCCATGACAGCGAGCGCAATTTCGATTAAACAGTTCATCAACATGTTTCACTCGAGATGACCGTGGCCGCTGAAATGCGCCGCTGGCGATCCGGGTTGGCATTACCAACACAGCAAGCAACAACAAAAGGGCGCTGCACACGACAACGCCTTTCAAAAACCGGTTCATTTCCGTGGGTTACCCAATTCCCCTTTTCTATTGTCCCGCCGGCGCCAGGTCGTGAATGTGCCAGAAGACACTCTCGTTGCTCATCTCCGGATGTTTCCGCAGGAACATGTTCGCCAGCGTCAGCGCTCCCGGGTCGTCCTTAAGGTCGGCAAATATCCTGGCCTCGCGCTTGGCCTCGTCCTTCATTCCCAACTTCCGGAAAATAAGCATCAGGTTGTAGTGCGCCCCCAGGTCTTCCGGATCGATCCCCAGAATCCTCTCGTAACACTCGCGAGCTGCCTGATAGTCGTGCTTGATCTTGCACAACTCGCCCAGCTGCTGCAGAGACATACGATCCCGTGGAAAGGCGGAGATTACGCGGCGAATATTTGCTTCCGCTTCATCCAATTGTCCCCGCCTGATAAACACGCGCGCTTGTTGAAAGAGAGCCCGCATGTTTTCCGGGTTAGCCTTCACAACTGCATCGAGCAGGGCCGCCGCCCGATCATATTGGTCCAGCTCAATCAACCCGATGGCCTGGTTTACCTGGGCCGTCGCCCGATACTTCTCGTCAAGTGCCGCCGCGTGAATGAAAGCATCAATCGCCAGCGGATACTGTTTCTGATCGATGAGGGCGATTCCATAGTTGTTCCAACGCCTCCAATCCGGCATGGCATTCTTTGGGATTTCGCTGGCCGGAACGGGACCATTATCACCAATGTGCATTACGTACTCCGCGGTCGCCATGTTCACGATCGGATAGTCCACCGACTTGCCCAGAGCATAATCGTTGAAGACTCGGGTGAACCGCCGGTACTGCAATCGCGCCGTAAGACGAAGCGAGCCCCGCGCCTCCGCCGGCACGCGAAACTGATAGCGCACAACGTCTGAACGACCCGATTGAATCTGATTGTTTTGGGCCAGCCCCCGCGTCCGCCAAATATGATGCTTGTCGTTGAAGGAGCCGTCCTGCTTGACCAGATAGGTCTTGTAGTTATGGGCTGACTCATCAAGATAGCCGTTCGGTTTAATGAATCCGGACTGGTAGAGAGTTTTGCCCGTTTCATCAGCCACCACAAATTGAACGAAGGCTTCGTAGAAATCCCGCAGCTCCGGCGGAAAAGAATGACCGATGTTCTTGTTTGTGATCACAACCTCGGCCGTAATTCGATCAGCCGGCTTGATGGTAAAGCTGCTGCGATTGAGGGGCGCGATGAAGTCTTCCGCACCAACGCCGGCCGACTTTCGCCGCAGCGAAAAAATATCTATGCCCAGGGCATCGTTCTCGAGGAACTTGGTGACCGCATCAAGCTGCTCCGGCCATTTGTAGAACACTGGTATGGCTGTGTTCGCAGCGGGCCAGCGATGACTGGCAAGTTTGCCCTGCTTTGCCGACACATCAAATAAAGGCGCCGGTTCGCGCTTCATATGACAAGAGTTGCAAGTCTCTTTGTCGCGGACGTAGTAGGGATGCGGCGACTCCTTCGAAAACGAGGACATCTGGTATTCATCTGCGACCGCAAATGCCCGGATAAACTTGTAATCATTCAGCTCTCGCGGCACCTGCGATTTGTGACAGGCGCCACAGAAGTCGGCTGTCTTCAACAAAGGTCGCATCATGGCGCGGCGGTGCGAAGGAATATCGTCAAGAATCTGCTGATCCGTAACGCCGGCCAGCAACCGGGTGCCGTCCTCTTTTACCAGCAGGGCGGGCTCGCCCATCACATACCCGCCAATGCCTCGGCCGGTAGCCGCCTGGATCGAATGGCAACTAATACAGGAAACACCATCCTCGTCGAATGGCCGTTTAACCTTGGAACCTTTTGTCAGGGCCCCTGTAAAAAGCGCGGCCGGGTTGTGGCATGATTCACAGTGACGGGTGAACTCAATTCCTTTTTGCGATTGCAGATCCTTAACGTTCTTCTGATAGAAGGGCTCGCGAAACGCGTTGCCATGGGCCGATTGACGCCACTGTGCGTGCGCATCCGTGTGGCACGTGCCGCAGCGAGTCGAGGGAACAAATTTCTCGCCGGGAATAAATGTTCCCGTGCTGGAGGTCGCATTGCTGGGCGCAAACGGATTTGGGCCAAACTTGAAGTCGTAGTTTTTGGAGATCTCTTCGGTATAGGTAGGGTCTGGATCATTGCCGCCGTGGCTTGCAACCGCCTTAATTCCAAAACCAGCTACAACCCCGCCAAGCACCAGGCCGATGATTGCCAGAACTATGTCGTGGCGGAATTTCTCTATTGCGCGTTTCATAACTTTATCTGCACCCGGAACCGCCAGGTCTGTTCAGAATTCTACCCTGCCGTTTACCACCATCCTGGAAACATCAAGTCTGAAGTTAGTAACCGAGTTCGCATGAGCATCGCTCATTCTGAACAACAATCGCTTGTTATCCGGTGTGATCAGCGGTTTGCCATCCTTGCCCAACCTGGCAAAGAAGAAAAATGCTTCGTCGCCGGCGACTCGTGGCGGAATGAACGACGCCAGCTCACGACGCTCGCCCCGGTCATTCTGGATGTATATATACCCCTTGAGCGATTCTACGGATTGACCTCTGAACCAGTCATATATTAGGTCAACACCCTGGCTGTTTGTCGACCCAAAACCAACACTAATCACATAATTGTCCACACATTCTTTGCATTCGAGCAACTCTCGTGTCTGCGCGTCAATAGACTTCTTCTGCGCAGCCGGCAACTGATCATATTTAGCTTCCAGCTGGACGAGGCGTACAATCGCCTGACGAATCGGCAATGAAGAGCGAAGACGAATCGTAAATTTGAATTCCAGAGCGTCTTCGGCGCCCCCAAGAGGGGCCTGCCTGTCCACGGTGCTGGTGGTTGTAGGATCCACATTGACCTGGCCGGCAATGGTCCTCAGTTGTTTCCTGCGCAGCACGCGCACAGCCTGCGTTTTCGCCCACGCAGAGTCATTCAGCAGCTTTGTCACCTCGACTTTCGACCATTCCTGAAAAGACTTTTTCAGCAACTGCTCCTGGGCCACCTGCGGCGAAAACACAAAAAACACGAGGGTTGTAGCTACCAGGGCCGGCAGATAGTGGCAAAAAAGGAAAATCATCTCAAAAAACTTTTTGGTTAAGCTCAGCTACTGTTGCCCTTGTCCCAGCATCTGCTGGGTGCGTAATTTCTCATCAAAAATACGCTCTTGTTGTACCTGTTTCTCCAGGGCTTCAAGTCGTTTGAATTCTGCCAGCTCTGTCTGTGCTTGATCCGCCTGCTTCATGCGCGAATACACGAGGAAGAGCTGATAATGCGCCTGCGTGTGTGTCGGATTCTTCTCAATCACGCGCTGGAGACGCACGGCCGCTTCAGGATAGTCACGCCGCTTAACCGCCAGCCTTGCATAGTCGTACAATACCGGAACATTGTCAGGATCGATATTAAGCGCACGCTTGAGGGGAATTTCGGCTTCCTCAAATCGTCCCTGCTCGATTGCTACGTAGCCCAGACTCGCCAGCGCGTCAACATGGCCGGCGTGCGTAGCGACAAACTTCTCGAGCAGTTCGCGCGCAACGTCGAAATCGCCTGCCGCCCGGTGGGCATAGCCTCGCAGATATTCGATGTCTTTGATGTTTGGATCAATCGAAGCCGCCAGATCAAAGTCAGCCGCAGCGGCAGTCCACTCGCCTTTACGATAGCTGGCATTGGCGCGGCCAACGACGTAAGCTACCTGCTTTGGATCCAGCTTCATCGCGGCCGTGTATTCGTTGATCGCGCCCTCCCAAAAACCGACGCGAAAATACTCCCGTCCCAACATGTAGTGATATGCCGCATTCTTCTCATCACGCTCAATTGCGTGCTTGAATTCAATAACGGCGTTCGCATGATCGTTGCGCGCGCTGGCAATCAAGCCCAGCCGAAAGTGGGTTTCCGAAGGATCAGGATTGAGATCAGCAGCTTCCGCAAGATAGCGTGCCGCCTCGTCGTTTCGATCCAGATTATAAAGGGCGATGCCAAGGTTGTAGAGAACTTCAAAGCTGTGCGGCATCGCTTTGTTGACTTGTTCGAAAAGCCGCGCTGCGTGTTCGTACTCCTTATTCTGCGCCAGGATCATCCCCAGGGTGAAAAGTCCTTTCGGTTCACCCGCGAACTTTTGTTCCAACCATCTGGCGACCGAATTAGCATCAGCCGGGCGATTGGCACGATAGGCCACATTGACATAGGCTAGCGCCAATTGCGGATCGTCGGGTTGCGCTTCGCGGGCGCGGGCAAACTGTTCCGCTGCTTTGATAAAGTCGCCCGCATCGCTGTAGAGCGCGCCTAGATTGTAACGTGCCTGGAGGTGCGACGGATCCGTCTTCAGCACGCTCTCGAACTGGGCAATTGCCGCCCTCGTTTGGCCACGCTCCGCCAACATTCGTCCCAGGTTGTTGCGGGCGCTAATGAACCCTGGATCCAGCTTTACTGCGGTGTTGAACTCATTGAAAGCTTCTTCTGCGCGCCCGCTCCGATCAAGGACGACTCCTAAAACATTGTGCGTAGTCGCGGATCGCGGTGAGGCCGTCACTGCGGCCCTGGCCGCATGCTCGGCATCGCCCAGTGCATTCGCCTGCAGTGCTGCGACTGCGGCATTGAGAGAGTCACGGGCTGACTGAGTGAGGCTGGCGTCCGCTCCCGATAAAGTTTGTCCGGTGCCAGGCCGGCGCGGCCCCGTCGAGCGCTGAGCGGCGGCCTCCGATAGACAAAACGAGAGCGCAAAAAAGAAAAGTAAAAGCACCCGGCAAGTACCTGGTATCAGCCGCGTCACTTCCTGCTTTTGCGAATGTCTGATCACTGCCGGTCTAACCTCACTGCTTCGGTAGCGCATTGGTGCGGAACTCAGTGTTGAGGCGCTCCACTATCGCAAACTCCCGATTAGCTTCTTCGGTCCGTCCAAGTCGCTTGAGCGCGAGACCGAGTTGATAATGTGCGTCCGGCCGGTCGGGCGCCAAAGCTACGGCCGCCTGGAGGGAGTCGACTGCCTCCGCGAAGCGTTCGGCGAGAATGAGTGCGCGGCCCAGCGCCCAACGGGCCTCAAAGCTTTTCCCGTCGAGAGCGGTAGCCCGTTTGAGCGCGCCGATGGCTTCCTCCGTTTTTCCCTGCTTGACCAGCAAGGCGCCCAAACCGACCTGTCCCATTGCCGACTGGGGTTCAATCTCTATCAGCTTTTGGTACTCACCTAAAGCCGATTGCGAATCTCCGGCAGCTTCCAGCGCCGTGCCGAGGAAGAAGCGCGCTTCCGCGTGCTTCGGATTTAGCTTGAGCGCCGCGCGCAAACTTTGCACGGCCGCGGCGTAATAACGCATCGTGTACTGCACGCGGCCCAGGTAAAAGTGAGCGTCAAAACTTGAGGGATCCAGCGCGACGGCTTGCGAAAGGGATTCGCTCGCTTCCGCGTCGGCGTCGCCCCGTGAAGCGAGGATAATACCGAGCAGTGTGTGCGCCGCGCTCGTCCCGGCATCAAGACGCAACGTGCGCCGCGCCTCGCGTTCAGCTTCGGCGACGCGTCCGGCGTTGTAAAGTGAAAGCGCGTAAAAATATGCGACCTCGACTGCATCGGGCTGGCGTTTCGACAGTTCGGCAAAATTCTCAACGGCCTCGTTCCAGCGCCCCGATTTGATATAGGCAAGACCCAAATCCTGCCATGCGCCGAAGAGCGTGGCATCTTGCCGCAAGGCTTCACGAAAGCCACTGATCGCTGCCTTCAAATCACCACGGTCAGACGCAAGCAGCGCGTCAATATAGATCACACGGGGATCGGAGGGGCGCGCATTTTCAAGCAACTTCAGTTGCGCGACGGCTTGCGCTGCGTCGCCCATGGTGCGGTAAGCAGTTAATAGATCGAAGCGAACCTCACTGTGGCGTGGGTCGATTTCGAGGGCGCGGCGCAGATGGGTGGCGGCCTCTGTCAATTGCTGTCCATTGTTACCTCCAGTGAAGAGCAAAAAGCGGCCCAGTTGATAATGTGCCGTAAAGTTCTTGTCATCGAGTTTGACGGCACTGCGCTCGGCGGCGATGGCCTCGGCATGGCGACCGATCTTCCATAGCGTATAACCGAGGCCGGCGTGGTATTCGGCGTTCGCAGGCTTCAGCGTCACGGCGTGCTCGAGGTCTCTGGCGGCTTCTTGATAATGTCCGAGGCTCATCCGTGCGTAAGCGCGAGCGTTCAGCGCATCAGCATCATTCGGATTGGCATCCAGCTTGGCAGTCGCGTCCGTTTCTGTCCGCTCAGCACGCACTTCTGGCGTGCTGAAGCGCTCGACGTGCGAACGCGTGGGAACAGTCGTCTGCGCCTGAGCCGAAACCCACACCGCGCAAGCGAAGCCGATAACAATGAAATGGAGAAAACGAAGTCTCATAAATCGGGAGCCGGAGACACGCGAAGTGGTTGGGATTTTAACAGAGAACGACCGAGCATGCATGCTGCCCGGCCGCTGTACAAAGAGAAAGCCCGGAGCGATCACCAACCGCTCAATCGCTCCGGGCCTTCGGTTGTTCGGGCACGAGTCTTCAGCGTGCAGACTCGCTTAAGCCAGCCGCTTAGAAGAGGAATTTCAAGCGGTACTGAATGACGCGAGCAGGCAGTGCCGCGTCGAAGCGACCGAAGCCGCCGCTGTCTCTGAAGTTGTTGTTCGGCACCGTATAGCTGGCCTGGTTAAAGACATTGAAAAACTCCATACCAATCTGCATCTTCAGACGCTCGGTCAAACCCGTGTTCTTAAAGACCGAGAAATCCGTGCGAATGAATCCTGGCCCGCGGAACTCGTTGCGCGGCTGGATGCCGAAGCGAATTTGCCGTCCGGCAGCGTTGACAACGCAGTTGGGCCCGGGACATGCGCCTGTCGGGCCACCGAAAGCAGCGCGGTTGAGAAAGTGTCCTCCCGTCCCATTCGTGCCGGCAAACGGATCGCCGATGACATTGGCGCGAACGCTCTGGTTGTCGCCGTCCACGACTGAGAACGGATACCCGGAGCGCCCGGAAACGATGATATTTAATTGAACCCCACCGATCACCTTGTCCGCCACAGCGCTCGAATTTAAGTAGCGCTGCCCTTTGCCGAAGGGCAGATCAATGATCGCATCCGCCGACAAGAGGTGAGGGACGTCGAGTGATGAAACTCCATATTCGGCCACGAGGTCAAAAGGATTCTGCGGCCCGCCGCGACTCCCGCGCCCTTCGCCGAGTCCGTTGAAAACGCCGGTCGAGTCGTCCCGGTTCCGGCTGTAGGTGTACGAGATCTGTCCCTGGATATTTCTCGAGAGACGTTTCTGGAGTTGCGTTTGCAGGGAGTCATAATTTGCCCGCGCAGTATTCTCGTAAAGCTGAGCCGAGAGGAAAGCCCCGGCCACGTTTCTTGCCTCCGCAGTGCCGCCTGAGCCGATGTCACGCGTACGCAGCAGATTTCTCGAACGAGTGCCGACATAGCCGATGTCCACTGCGTAGTCTCTGGCGAACTGGTACTGGAAGGTGACGTTAAACTGGTGAACCAGCGCCGTCGTCTGGTTCGGATCCTGGCGGAAGACGACGACCGATGGTTGACCAGTGGTCGGATCAACCAGGACCTTCGGATCAACCAGGGGCACATTCGGCGGCCCGGTCTGCAAGCTGAAGGTGCTTCGCAGCCCATTACTGAACGGATCAAAAGCCACACTGTTGGTGAAAGGTGGGTTCTGCACCAGCGGCGGACGGTCAGTCGCATCAAGCGTATAGAGCAGGCCATAGCCGCCGCGCACTACCATGTTCTTCTCAGCACCGATTGCGTAGGCGAAACCGACGCGCGGTCCAAAGTTATTCTTGTCAGTTTGGACCAAACGATCGCCGCTGCCGGAAGCAAGGAGGACCGTGCGGGTCGCGGGGTCGTAGTTGCCGAGTCGCCCACTTTTCTCGGTGGCGGATGGGAAGAGGTCGTAACGCAGGCCCAGATTGAGTATCAGCCGGTCGCTTGCTTTCCAATCATCCTGCACAAACAAGCCATATTCCTGCGATCGCAGATTGAAAGCCCCGCCCGGAACACTGCCGCGGAATGCCTGAATCGCTGGCACGCCGATTATGATGTTCGCCATTCCGTTACCAGTACCGCCAAACGGGACGCCGTTGGCATCCACGAAGCAAGCCGCCGAAGTTCCCGAACCGGCTGGACAGGCCGGATTCGCGCCCGTGGCCGGGCCGTTATCTCCATAAGCGAGGTTCCCCTTGAGCCCGCCTGTGCGCCCACCATCGATCGTGTTCAGGTAACGCAGCCGGCTCTCGAAGCCTGTTTTCAAGGTGTGCTGCCCCTTGATGATGGTCAGGGTGTCAGCGAAGTAGGGGTTCTTGCTGAAGACAATGAAGGGGCCGCCGTCGCCAGCAAACTCTAAAAACCCGTTGCCGAAGGTACCGGTTAGAATCGAGCCGGATTGCTCAAACGACCCGTCATTGACATTGGGAATACCGACATCCTTAGAAAAGGTTTCACCGAAGCCGCACGCGTTGCCAGTGCCGCAGTTAAGGATTCCGATATCAATCTTGGTGTAGCCGAAGCGGAATTCATTAAGCAGCGTTGGGTTGAAAGTGTGCGTGTCGCTAACGACGACCTGGCGCGTGTTGTTCAACTCCTCGCCGTTACCGAAACCTGCCGGAACGGTGCTGAAGAAAGAGCCGCGAACGGTCTTGTTATTCTGGCGACTGTAGCGACCCGAGAGCGAGTTATTGCTGGTCAGGCGGTGGTCAATTTTGATGTCGAAGTTATCAATTTTCTCCACGACAGAACGCTGCGCAAAGAAGTTGCGTGTCCCCTCACCTTGCAGGCTGATGCCGGTGGCGGTCGGCAGCGGATACGCAGCCAGAAAACTTCGGCCCACAGTGCTGAGCCGACCCGCCGGAATGATGTTGCCGGCGAATGGCAGCCCTGTCCGCGGATCTAAGATCGCCGAAGTGTATTCTGAAAAATCGCCAGTCCGCTCTTTCGCGCTCGGGACCTTCGACCTGATTTCAGTCGGTAGATTGTTCCGCGCACCAAGATAGTCAAAGAAGAAGAAGGTGCGATTCTTGATGATGGGTCCGCCAATGGTCCCACCAAACTCGTGAATCTGCTGGACGGCCTTCTTTAGAATGTTGGCGTCGCCCCGCGAGGTCTGCTCGGCGATGGTGCGGCTTAGAATCGGATGGAGAGCGTTGAGCCGAGAGTTTTGCCCGTAGTAGTAAACCGAGCCATGAAACTCATTGGATCCGGATCGGAATGAAGTGTTGATGACCGCGCCCGCGGCGCGTCCGATCTCGGCCGGAGGCACGCTGGTCGTCACGCGAAATTCGGCGATTGCATCCGGGTTGACGAAGACGCCGATGCTGCCGAACTGCGGTTCATTGTTATCCACACCGTCAACGGAGAAGTTGTTCGTCGTCGGGCGCTGACCGTTAGCCGAGAGCACAGCGCCACCGGAGCGGGAAAAGCGAGCCGATTCGGTTGAGCCGACGGGGTTGCCGCCGCCGGGTCCCTGGCCGCCGGCATTGGGATCTCCGTTGTTGTTCGCGCGCGCGTCCGAAAGCGTTCCAATCGTCACGCGCGAAACGCCTGGCGTGAGCGTAGCAAGCTGCGTGAAGTTGCGACCTGATAACGGCAACTCCGTAACCTCTCGACCAGTTACGACACTGCCGCGGTCGCTCGTTTCAGTTTCCACCAGGCTTTGTGCGGCAGTAACATTAACCACCGCTCCCACGCCTCCGGTTTGCAGTGAGATGTCGAGCGGCAGCGTCTGTCCCGTCTGCAATGTCACATTGTCTTGAACAGCTTTTTGAAGGTTGAGCGCTGCGGGCGCAACAACCTCCACTCGATAGATGCCCGGCTCAAGCAGCGCCACTTCATATGTGCCGTCATCACTCGTGTTCGCCGTGCGGCTCGCATTCGTGGCTGTATTGGTGACTGTAACTTGAGCGTTTTGAACGACAGCACCGGCTTGATCTTTCACGGTTCCTTTGATCGCACCTTTGTTTGTTTGCGCAAACGTGGGAACGGCCAGGACGGCTAGAAGGAGAGCGACAACGCCGACTGTTCTTAACAGGCGGGCACTATTCGGATGGGTAATCATGGCTGGTCCTCGTGTACGAAGCAAAGAGATCCACCTGGCTCTGATTACCAGGCAAATTGTCAGTCTACTCTGACGTCCCTACCTAAAGATGATAGGCCAAGGTATCACCGCCTCTGCTTTGGCCCAGTACTACTGCGGTTCCGAATGAAAGACAGCTAGAAGAAAATGAACAGCGCGAATGAAAGCTATTAGACAGTTTGTTGTCTCTACGAACGAAGTATTTAATACAGTTTACCGGGCCTGTCAACTCTTTTTCGGGAAACCTGGACAGATATTTCACGTGCCAGAGGAAGCAATCTACCAACCCTGCGGATTACGCCGAGATGAACGACTTCGGAATGACAATTCTCAGGCAGCAAACGCTGCCGCAAACTTGCTGGCAAGGACGAGGCTCAAGGCCCCTCTTAATGTAGGTTTCTCTCCCAAAGTGGAGGGCAGAATTGTCGCCGATGCCAGGCCGCGGCGAATACTATGTTCGATCGTTTCGGTTAGCGCGCTTTCAACCAGCGGCCAGGCGCGCACTATCTCTCCGCCCACCACCACAGCTTCCGGACTGAAGCCGACAACCAGGTTTGAAATCCCCACGCCCAGGTAATGAGCAGTTTCGATCAGTGCTGCCCTGGCGTTCGCTTCACCTCTTAGTGCCTGGTCAACCAGTTCCCGGAAACCAAACTGCGCCGCGGGTTCTGCACCAGACAGTTTCAGGTAGCGAGCCAGCGCGGCGCGCTCCGATGAAAAAGCTTCCCAGCAATCGAGATTGCCGCATGAACACGGAACCGGCGCGTGCGTCCCGATCACCATGTGCCCAAACTCGCCCGCCGCCCCACGCTGTCCGCGATAAACCTGGCCATCAAAAATAATTCCTGTACCCACGCCTTCAGCTACGAGGACGAGAATAAAATCTCGCGCATCGCTCACTTCCGGCCGGCCAAACCAAAGCTCGGCAAGCGCGACTGCATTAGCGTCGTTATCGATAATGACCGGCAAGCCAACCGCCGCTGAGATCATTTTGGAGATCGCGATATCTCGCCACTGGAAGTAAGGAACGTAGACCGCGTTGCCGGTCGACGGATCCACTAAGCCGGGAAGACTTACGCCAACAGCTTCGATCGAGCCTTTGTTTCTGACCGAGAATTCGCGGACCAGGGTAATCACATCCCGCAGAGTCTTTTCAGGATCAGGATCAGTCAGAAACTCCTTTTGCTGGACGATGCGGCCTGCCAGATCACTGGTCGCGACGGTGGTACAGGTGGGTGTAATAGCGACGCCAATCGCTATTGCTTCCTTGGTTCGCAGTCTCAGCAGGGTGGGCCTGCGCCCTCCGGTCGACTCGCCTTCGCCGATTTCTTCAACCAGGCCTTCCGCTGTCAATGCCTCGACAATGGTGGAAATGGTTGACCGCTGCAGATCCGTTTCGCGTGCAATCTCGGCGCGCGAAATGGGTTCACGCTCCCGCACGTAGTTCAACACGATCTGCCGATTGATATCGCGGATTGTATTGAGGCGGGCTGCCTGGGTCTTTCTTAGATCAAGTCGTCGCAAGATTCAGCTCCAGTCGAGACAGCGCCGGTGTTCCCCGTTATTGCGCGGGCCGGTGACTATTTGCCTGTGCCCTTACCTTGAACGATAGTTACGGTTTTATCAATCGCCGGGGCGTCGAATGCCTCAAGGGCGCCGTTGGCCCACTGGATTTCCAGTTTGTCTATTTTCGTTGCGGCGCCCAAACCGAAATGCAAGGTCATATCGTTTTGCGAGCAATAGACTGCTCCGCTAATCACATCAAGTCGTTGCCGCAACTTGCCGGTAGTTAAGTAAGCGATGCTGCCAATTGCATCTCTGGGACTCTTCTTCGCAACATCACCCACCAGACGCAGGTTAAGCCAGTGTCCGGAGGGCGCGGCGACGTTTCGCAGGACCGTCGGTTTGGAATCGATATTATTAATGACCAGATCCAGGCGGCCATCTCCATCCAGATCGCCAATCGCCAGTCCCCGGCCCGCCCACGCTTTAGCGAGCGCACTTCCCGGCGGAGCCCCGATACGTTCAAACTTTCCATTCTTAAGATTGCGAAAGAGCAGGGCCTGCTGAGCAAAACTGGTCCCCCATTGGTTCGAATCGACGGCAGGATAGACGTGTCCGTTTACCACAAAGAGATCCAGCCATGCGTCGTTGTCAAAATCGAGGAAGCTTGTCCCCCAACCGAGAAATGGAATGGTGAGTTCGCCGAGACCCGCCTGGAAAGTAACGTCAGTAAAATTCCCATCACCATCGTTGTGATAAAGGACGTTGGAATCGTCAGAAAAATTTGTGATATGGAAATCGACCCGTCCATCGTTGTCATAGTCGCCGACAGCCAGGCCCATACCTGCTTGCTCGCGCCCGTTTTCATTAAGCGCTACGCCCGAGGGATAGCCGACCTCTTCAAACGTTCCGTCGCCCTTATTCATGTAGAGTTGCTTGGGCGTGGAGTCGTTGACAACTATTAAGTCCAGAAACCTATCGTCGTCAACATGGACGAACGCTGAAGTGAAACCATAGTACTTCTGCGGATCATTTACGCCGGCTTTGACGCTGACATCTTCAAAGCTGCCGTCAGGCTTTTGGTGATACAGCGTATCGCCTTCACCCAGCAGACCACGCGGACCACACATTACCGGCACGCCCCGAAACTGGCAGAAGTTCTGACCAACGCCTCCCGGCTTGCCTGCCTCGCTGGGACTCGGCGGCAAATTATTAAGATCGATATCTGCGTAGCCGGGAACGAAAAGATCCAGCCGCCCATCACCATCGTAGTCGCCCCAACTCGGTCCAGTGCTCCAACCCTTGCGCGCGACACCAAGCTTCTCAGCAACATCCGAAAAAGTTCCGTTGCCGTTGTTGTGGTAAAGACGTGACACGCCGAAGTTAGTGACGTACATGTCCGGGTGGCCATCATTGTCGTAGTCGCCGACGGCCACGCCACAACCCCAACGATCGTTTGCCACGCCGGCTTTGTCAGTTACGTCCTCAAATTTCCAGTTGCCCAGATTGCGATAGAGCGCGGCGCGCGCCGGCCTCTCCTTACCCTCCAGCGCGGCAACCGTCGAGCCATTGAGAAGATAGATGTCGGGAAGGCCGTCTCCGTCATAGTCAAAGATCGCAACGCCACCGGAAGTCGTTTCAAAAATGTAATTCTTTTGTGGACTGCCTGAGCGATGCCTGAAGGTGGCCATCGCTGTCTTGTCCGTAACATCCTCAAATACGATGGGAGCTTTTGGATCGGTGACGCCGACGGTACGGCGGGAGGAATAGTTCATGGGCGTTCCGGTTGAAACGCCCATTCCCTGCTGAGGCTCAGGCTTCTTAGGTGGAGTCTGAGCAAACACAAAGATAGCGCCCGCAAATGACATCAGCAGGAAAAACGGACCCAGAGACCGAAGCCGCATCCTGCAGCGAGACTTTTTCAAGAACATATTTTGTGTTACTTCGTGTGATTTCGTGGATTGTTGCTTTGCTAAAACCTCGTGCAAAAACATGAGCTTCTTCAACGCGCCCCCGGTTCATTGATAACCAGGTACCGGTCGAGCTGCGGCTCGGTAACCACCTGAACGGCCCCACTGGGCCAGTTTACTTCAACCCTTCGGACACTCGCGACCGGGCCCAGTCCGACGATAATGCGCGGATCGTTCGAGGATAAATAGCTTCCCGAAGTATTGGCATCGAAAATCTGCTTCCTGCCGCTGCTATCCGTAACTGTTATTCGGGCCCCAATTCCATTGCGGTTAGATTTAGAGCCGGTCAGCGACAGCCCTAGCCAGTGATTCTTTGTTCCATTGTTTCGCAGCAACACCGGGGCGCCATCAAGCGAACCGATAACGACATCAATCTGTCCATCGTTGTTCAAGTCGCCAAACGCTGCTCCGCGCCCGGTTAGTAAACTACTAAAGACTGGGCCTGCGGTGGCCGACACATTCACAAAACCTTTGCCTGTGTTAAGCATTAAAAGCGGCGTCTGTTTGTATCTTAGATACGGGTTTGTTTTTTCAATAGTATCGAGCACATGGCTCTGGGCCACAAAAAGATCGCGCAGGCCATCGTTATCAGCGTCGATAAAGTGGGTGCCCCAGCCGGAATATAAGAGCGTTATCTGGCCGACACCCGCGGAGTTCGTTGCATAGGTAAAGCTCAAGTCACGATCGTTGTGATAGAGCGGATACGTTTCATTTGAGAGCGTAGTAATGAAGATGTCCATGTACCCGTCATTGTCGTAATCGCCGACATCGATGCCCATTCCCGCGTAGCGTTTTCCATTTTCGTCGTAGCCGGCTCCGGAAGAAATGGCAATGTCTTCGAAAGTACCATCTCCTTTGTTGTGATAGAGCGATTGGCGGACGCTGTCATTGGCGACGAAAATGTCCAATAGCCCGTCGTTATCAAAGTCACCGAAGGCGACACCTAAAGCTTTACCACCCGGATCGACCATCCCCGCCCTGGCGCTAACGTCTTCAAAGGTGCCATCCGCGCGTTGGTGATAGAGCAGGTTGGTGGCGCCTTTAAAATTATCCGGATGGCAATATGCCCGGTAGCCCGGTCGAATCTCGCCACAGTAAATAGAACCCAGATCGAAGTTCCATTCAACATATCGGCCGACGAAAAGATCCAGCCTGCCGTCCCGGTCGTAATCAATCCAACCGGCACTGGTGGACCATCCCCCGCCATCAACGCCCGCTTTTTTTGTGACGTCAGTGAAAGTGCCATCACCGTTATTATGATAGAGATAGTTGCCTCCAAAACCGGTGACATAAAGGTCCGTGTAACCATCGTTATCATAATCAGCTGCGGCCACTCCCATGCTATAGCCATTACCCTTAAGCCCTGAAGTCTCGGTGGCATCTGCAAACGTGCCGTCAGCCTTTTGGTGATAGAGCCGGTTCCAGAATTTCCCGTCCCGCTTGTCGGGCATTTCTGTTTTTGTCATTGGATCCTTCAGGGCCGCCCCGTTAGTGAAGAAGAGATCCATGCGACCGTCGTTGTCATAATCGAACATGGCCACGCCGCCGCCCATCGCTTCGAGCAGATACTTCAAAGAAGTGAACGATGGGGCACGTTTGAAATCTATCCCCGCCCAGCTCGTGATATCACTGAAAGTCACAGGAGATTGCGCCTGTGGCGCGGGTGGCGGCGGCTTTCTTGCTGGTGGTTCGGAACTATAGGACTTTCCGGTGCGCTGCGGCGCTGGAGTCGCAGTGGGCGTTGGTTTTTGACAAAAGACTGCAAGGGGGCTAACTGCCAATAACAGGAACACCACGAGTAATCGGGAATGAAATAAATCAATTGAGGGCGCAGCTGGTTCCTTTGCCTCGAGACTGCGTTGAGGATCGCAGTCAAAAAATCTACGGCGTTCTACCAAAGGACCAGGGGACATCATCCAACAACCAATAACTGGATTCAAAGAGTATTTCTTGTGACGATCCGAACTACTTGAATGCTATTACAGCGTAGTCTTTGCCATTGTAAAGACGAATACCATTGCCCGACCTGGTCATCATCAGCGGGCGCGGCCGTTTCATCTGACTGTCCTTCGTGGTTGAAACAGACAGTATTTCGTTGCCGGCCAGGTCCAGAATGTTTAGCTTGCCGTCATTACTAAACCCGAAGCCATAAGCGCCGGTGCCAAGACCGGAGCCGTTAATGGTTATTGCCGAATCGGTAATCAGAAATCCTTCATACTTCGCCCGCACGTCGGCGGCATACCCCGAGGTATCGACCAGTCCCGCGATCACGTAACGGCTCGTACCGAGGCGAGCGGCTGCGGAGTTACGCATCTGGGTGGGCGCACTGAGTCCCTGAAAATAGAATCCCGGGGGTACAACTCGCGAGAGTTCGGCGCCCGCCAGTACTACCGCGCGGTCCTGGGCTTTCGCCAGCAGCGGCACTGAACCGGCAATGACTAAAACGGATACTACCGTTAACAAATATTTTCTCCAGACTTTCATAGGGAGTCTCCTTCTGCTCAGTTTGTCAGCAATCTTCGGAAGCGGCGATTATCTTACATCTTCCCCGGAAAAAGGAACTCAAGTATTGACTCGACGCGAGCGGCCCACGCGCCATAGGGCCAGAGGTCAGAAGTCAGAGGTCAGAAATCAGAGGTCGGCTGTCGGAAGGTAGGGCTCGCCAAGCCGTTGCCAAGCACTCGACCGCTGACTTCTGACCTCTGACTTCTGACTTCTGACCTCTGACCTCTAACCTCTGACCTCTGACCTCTGACCTCTGACTTCTGACACCTACCGGCTACCAAGCTCATAAACTAACGTCCGCGGGTTATAGGCTTTCCAATCGAACCAATAGTCGTTAAGGAGTACCGACTTCAGTCGGGTTCTTCGCAGCCATAAAAGCCCTCCTGAAGTCGGTACTCTGAACGCCCGCTTCCCAAATCACGACCCTAGCCGTGCGACGCCAACTCAAGCATGGCCGCTCCCGCCTGCGCTGTGATTGACACCGCGTCCTCATCAATGTTGGCGAAAAGCCGAAGCACTGTTGACCAGTCCGATCGCTGATAGAAACGAAGCATCTTTCCAAAGTCCAGAGCCTCGTTGTGACCGCACGCGTCGCCTTGAATTGGATAGATCAGCCCGCGCGCGACAAACTCGTGCAGGTCCGCCGGGCCGTAGTCGAGGCCGGGCACGTACCCGCTTGGCCGCCCTGCGGCCACCGCGTCAACCAGCACGCTGGAGTTGCCGGCAAGGACAATGTCCGACTCTTCGAGGTCGCGGAAAACAGGTCCGGCTGGACTCCGATGGATCCGTGGATCGTTTCGTGACGCGATCCACGCGTCCAGTCCCAACCAGAGGTTTTTCGGATGCGGCCGCATCAGGATACGCGACACGCGCGGGTCAACGGCGAGACGATCGACCAGAGCGCGCAGCCGTTCCTCGTTCACGTCCTTACAAAGGAGTATGCCGACCGCCAGCTGCTCGGGAAGCGAACCAGCAGGCATCGGGAAATAATTTTGCCGGCGACCATGGATCAGAACGCGATCCATCCGGCAGTCGGCCTCAAGATAAGTCTGCCGCGCGACTTCGCAATGGACCACCGCCAGATCGTAGCTGAGCTTCGCGACAGGGCGCACCGGCATGCCGTGGGTGATCAGAACGACGGGCACACCACACTTGCGCGCTGCCAGATTGAACGCGATGCCGTGCGGGTTGCTGTGGCTCGACATCACGGCGAGGCTGAAGCGTGCAAGTTGAAAGATGCGGAGATAACGCGTGTAGTAGCCAATTAGCTCAGCTACACGGAGCACCTTGAAGAATTCGTAACGCCGATGCAGCAGGCGCGCAATGCGGAGAATGGGTCGCAACCTCGGAGCACCTTTGTAAGGCCTCGCCTGTGCGCGCGTCCAACCACTCAGGTTCCGCGCCAGTGCAGAAAGAGCTGCAGCGTCAGGACGCCTGCGGAACTTCAACTCAGTCCAACTCAGTTTCGGAGCCTGCGAAGGCAGCGTCTCGATTACGGATTCAATGGCCCGACGTTCGTTCCCGAGGCGGCCAATCCAAACCGCGCCATCCCGACCGTCGCCTGCACGTACTTCGAGAAATCTCGTCAACGCGCCGAGACAAGCAATCGCAGATGGGAGCGACGTCTTCCGCGTTCGTTCCATTAATGCCGACCCGTGCCGCAAACTGCCGTGCTGTGACATGACATAGCGCGCGATCCCATTGACTACTTCGGCCTCGTCACACCGCATGAGGCTCTTGATTCCGCGAAGGAGAAAGAAATGCGGATCATCTTTCATTCGTCATTTCCCACGTTGAACTTCTCGAAGCCCCTGGAGAAGGTTGGCGATCGTGGATTCGTGGACTCGCCTGCGGGCGGCGAGGTCGCTATTCGCGTTGTGCGGCGCAAGCAGACAGTTCTCCATCGCACGTAGTGGGCTGTCGGCCGGGAGCGGCTCGACCTCAAAGACATCCAGCGCAGCACCGGCTATCCGACGCTGGCGCAACGCGTCTATCAGTGCCAGCTCGTCAATGACGGGACCGCGGGCCGTGTTGATGAGGTGCGCGGAAGATCGCATGCGGGCCAGCTCAGCGCGCCCTATCAAGTGAAGAGTAGTCGGATTCAGATCGCAATGCAGCGAGACGAAATCACACGACTCGAGCAACGGGGGCAGCGACATCATCGTGAGTCCGGTATCGTCAATGAACGAAGCCGGTACCGGAACCGGGTCAGTGCCAAGCACCGTCATCCCGAACGCCCGCGCGCGACGTACTACGGCCTTGCCGATGTTCCCAACTCCCACCACTCCGAGAGTGCATTCGTTGAGCGAGGCGGCGTCGCGCTTGGTCCATAAGCCGCGGCGGATGTCATGGTCCATCCAGGGAAGCCGGCGCGCGAAGCAGAGCACGTACCCCAGCGCCGTGTCCGCCACCGGATTGGTGAAGGCATTTGGCGTGTTGCAAACGCGAATACCAAGTTCCGCCGCCGCACCGGCGTCGATGGAGTCAATACCGGTGCCCCATTTTGAGATCACCTTGAGCCGGGGCGCCGCGCGGAGGACGCGCTCCGTGAATTGATCGTTGCCGCAAACCGCGCCATCGATCGTCCCGATTAAGGGAAGCAGCTCTTCCTCGGTCAGTCGTTCGCGCACTTGCGGCCTCACGATCTCTACGCCTTCGGCTTCAAGGCGCGAACGAAACTCGTCGAGCACTGGAAGCAGGTACGGCGCCGTGATCAGAACCCGCCAGGTCATAAGCGTCCCTTCGCCCTACGGCCCACGGGTTTCCCGTATTGAAGCAGCAGCGGATCGTGCTTCATCAGCGCTTCTACCAGCGCCAGGTCTTCAGCCGTGTCCACCGCATGAGTGTCTACGTCTGTCTCCACCAACCGCACGCTGCCCCCATGCTCGATCACACGGAGCATGTCGATAGACTCTGTCCGTTCGAGTGGAGTCGGCGATTGTCGCGCAAACTCGCGAAGAAAGTTGCGGCGGAAAGGGATCACGCACACTTGCTTGAACAGCGGAGCACATCCGCTTGCCCCAACTGAGACATCATGTGCGAAGTCGATCGCGGGGATAGGAGCTCGCGAGAAATAGAGGGCCTCATCTCGGGAGTTCATCACCACTTTGATGCTGTTGGGATCGACGAACTCGTCGCGGCTGCCGATCCGGCGGACTAGATTTACACAGGAAACGGTTGGGTCAGAGAGCATAGGAGCGACCGCGGCGGCGATCATGTCTGGAGTGATCATTGGCTCGTCACCCTGGATCATCACGACGATATCGGACTGTCCGCGCTCGACGGCTTCGACTATTTCAATGGCTTCAGCTACGCGGTCGCTCGCACGTTCATGCGCAGCCGATGTCAAGAGGACCGTGCCACCGAATCCTTCGACAACTGCTCGGATCTCCTCATCGCACGTCGCAACATAGACCTCATCCAGAACGTGGCACAACACGGCGCGCCAAAAGACGTGCTCGATCATCGGGCGCCCCAGGAGCGCAGCAAGAGGCTTGCCTGGAAAACGAGACGAACCCATCCGCGCTGGGATCACTGCGACGATCCGGACCATACTCTTCTGAGCGGGTTATTCTATTACTCTGCTTGACTGCCTCAGTTGCAGGCATCATGCTCGCCGTTACACCGTTACGAAGGTCGCTATCTTCCCCTGGTCCCCTGATTTGAAATTCATTTTAACAGATTGAATGAAACGGAATGTTGCTCGGGAGGGTGCGGCTTGAGTGTGGCCGGTAACTAAATCACTGTAGCGACACCGATAGGAGTGGCCCGCAGAGATATGTATCAAGACACTGCGGAGGTAGCTGTGATTTCCGAATTTACCTGGCAGTCTGGATAAACGCTAATCCAGATCGTCGATCTGGAGACCGAGCGGAGTCGCGCCGGCGCCTTTTAAACCGTCGATGACGCGCGCAACTTCACCATAACCGATCGAGCGCGGCGCCTTGATGAAAACAGTCCTCTCGATCCGCAAATCTTCAGGTAGGTCAGCACGGCTGATCATTTCCTGGCGGTAGAAATGGTTTTCCCGGCGCTGCTCAAATAGCCTCGTCAGAGTTTCGCTTAGCCTTCCGGTGTTCTCCACGGATCCCATGTCTGCCAGTCCGTTGAGCATCAGGGTGTGGTCCGGTTTGATAGTCACTACCAGCGTGCCACTCCAGGGCGGTAGCTTGATGCTTTGATCCGGTTTGGCAGGTACCTTCACCATAAACCTGGCAGGCTTCAGCGGCGTCACTACCATGAAAATGATTAAGAGGACCAGCAACACATCGATGAGAGGCGTAACGTTGATGTGGGGCTCTGAAGAATGACCCTTTGTAGAATCGGTTCCCATAGTCCATCTCCCTCAGGTGATAACAATGCTTCCCACTCGCGTACGAGTAATACGCGGACATCGAGTGATTGACCTGTTAGACACCGGCGGCGATTTGGAGTTCCGGGATCCTTTGGTTATTTGTCTGAAGGGTCACTGGAGATCGGGACATTATTAGGCAAGTCACTTATCGCCCGACTTCTTCGTTCGGATATTCTTGTGGGTCTCAGCATCATGGATCTTCTTGAATTGCTTGTGCAATTCCTCCAGTTCATCGTCGGAGAGCTCTTCCAGATCTATCAATTCCGAGCGCGCCCCCTTCACCCCCTTGAGCAGCTCGTCCAGTTTGAGATGGAAAGCAATGGCGTCACGGTTTTGGGTATTCTGGATCAGGAAGACCATCAGGAAAGTAATGATTGTCGTTCCAGTATTAATCACCAGTTGCCACGTATCTGAAAACTTGAACAGTGGCCCGGTGGCAGCCCATACGACGATAATCAAAACGGCGATGATGAAGGCCCAGGACGTACCCATAGCATGTGCGATCTTCTGAGCGAACTTGCGAAACATGTCGTTCATTACATCTCTCCGTCAGTGATGAAGTTTAGAGTTCCTTATTCGTCTTGTGAAATTTCTGCGGATGCTTTCCAAAGCATCGTACTCTTACCCTCAGCGCATATTGCTCTTCGGAAAGAGAACGCGATCCGGCGCGGCGTTCAATTTTTGCAGCAGTTCCTTGATCAGTCGAGATTTGACTCTACCGGCCTGTTTCGGATGCACAACATAACGCACAATAGCATCAAGCCACGTATTCTCGCTCACGCGAAACAAAACGACGGGGCGCTCCTGGACTTGCAACTGATCAACCGGCGTCTGCGCCAGCAGCTCGCGGAAGACTCGCACCCTCTCCATCATTGCTTCGCCGACCTCTTTCTCGGCTACTTCCTGCATCGTCTGTGAAATAAACTCCAGGTCACTTTCGTAGGCAACACTGAACTTGATTTCATTCCAAACGTAAGGAAAGAGCGGCCACGTGTAGTTGTATATTGCCGTGTTAAGAACTTTAGAGTTGGGAAACTTGATTACGCGGCCGGTGGGATGATCGGTCGACAGGTAGTCGCCGCCGAATTCCCACAAGGTAGTGTCAATGTAGCCGACGTCGATTACGTCGCCGGTAGCCTCGCCAATCTTTATTCTGTCGCCCACACGGTATGGCGCTTTGACCAATATGTAGATCCAGCCGATGAAGCTCGTGATCGGAGTCTGCAGAGCCAAGCCCAGCGTTAACGAAATGAGGCCGATGGAAACGACAGTTGTGTACCAGGTATGAAAAAGTATCGAGATCACGATGAAGGCCAGAACCAATCCTACTGCCAGCCTTAAAATTCTTCTCAGATTGTATTTGGAGACGGCGCTGTCGATGCGGCCAATCAGATAAACGTCGACAATCTTGGCGACGGCCAGCAGTAATACACCTGCCATCGCGCCTAGCGTCAGATTCTGCAACAGCCCGATGATTTGCGCGGCAAAAGTAAAGACTCTTAAGCCAAGCAAATAGTAGAGTCCCGCAAGGCCAAAGAGCAGCAGTAGGTGAGTGCCCAACCACAGTTTGTCTTTTGTCTCGGCAACAGGCTTGGTTTCCTCTTTCGCGACAGCCGTCTGCTTGAGTGCTTGCTTGACACCTTCCTGCTGCTTAATCTGTTCTACTTCGGTGCGCACTTCGTCCGTCATGCCTACAGGCCTCTTCCTCCAGATCGGTTCGTGGTAAAGCGTTACCTCGAATAACCGCCTTTGCTCCGGCGATTAACACACCTGTGAACCTACGTAAGGAAAATGAAAGGCATCCGCTATGCCGGGACTAGGGCCATTGGGTGGAGATCGAACATTTTGTGACGAAGGCTGCGGGAGAAGCAAAGAGCGACATCATTGCGGATTGAAAAGCAGTGGGAAAAACTGTCCGTCCATTTTCTCTCCTGCGGCAATCGGCGGCACGCCCTCGAGCGGCGGCTGGTCTGATGCAGAGAGAACGCCATCAGCGAAGACATTTATCACCGTTGCTCTTCGTGGACGGTCGCCGCGGTTTTCGAATGAGCCATGGACCATCAAGGGATGATGGAATGAAGCTTCACCTTTCTTTAACTCGATCGCGACGGGCTTAAACTCCGCCTTCTGTTTATCAGACAAGACAGACTGGATTGCCTCCATGTCATCCGCGAGACCGGTTACCGGCAAGAGATTCCAGCGATGACTGCCCGGCACATAGTGGACGCAGCCGTTTTCGCGAGTGGAATCATCAAGCCCAATCCAGCAGGAGAGATGCGCCATAGGCTGGGTCCTCGTCCAGTAAGAGTAATCCTGATGCCAGGCCACCACTCCGCCATGCTGTGCCGGTTTGTAAAAAATCTGATCATGCCAGAACCGCACCGCGCCCCTGAGCAATTGCGAGGCAGAGACCAGGAAAGCTGGATTCCACAAAAGGTCATGGAAGCCCGGCGCTACCCGCCACGCACCCAACGCATGAAAGAGAATTCTGGCGGGATCGGTTGATTCGTTCGAATGATATTCATAGAAGAGTTGTTTGCCCGGATGTGACGGATCTACAAGTTGGGCTAACTCAGCGCGCAATACTTCGACCTGCGCGTCGTTGAGCATGGTGACCCCGGCCAGGTAACCGTTTGACTTGTAGAACTCCAGTTGCTCATCACTCAGGCGGAAGCGACCCAATTCGTGCGCCTCGGCGGGCCAGGGGAATAGATTGCCAACGGGGCGATGATGTTTAGAGAGATCCTCGATCATTAGGCCCACGGCTTTGATGGAAATCACTTCACATTCTTGATCCCGTCCATCACGATTCGGGCGACGGTGGGAATGATCTCCCGCTCGTTCGCATGGTCTGTGGTAAAGGTTACGAGGACAAACTTCGATCCATCCGGCAACTCGATATAGGCAGCATCGTGCCGCGTAGTGCTGGTCCATCCGGCTTTCGACCAAAGCCTGGCGCCCCCAATCCCCTGAAGGGCAATCCCGGTAAAGCCGTGGCCCTGGTCATCAGCATCTTTGCTGGTGCCCGAAAAGTCTCGCTTCAGGAGTTCCATCATTGCAGCGCTTCGCCGGGCCGTCACTGCGCGGCCCGTAACAATTTCAGAGAGCAATCTCGCTGTCGCCTCGGTAGTCAGTTTGTTACGGTTCTCGCCCTTCGGCCCGCGTGAAATCCGCTCCCGACCGTAGGCGTCTTCGCAAAACGTCTTCTGATTCACATTAATGTTCGTGTAGCCAAGCGAAGTGTAATAACGGTTCACGCTATTGCGCTTCTCCTGCCACTTTTTCATTTCCGCTGGCGGCAATTCATACCCGCCGGTGGTCTGCGTTAGCACGTCAACGACGTACTGTGTTGCCTCGTTCGACGAATCGACAATCATATCGCGCACGGCCCGCTTTAGCTCGTCGGTCTCCTTGATCTTTCCGTCTTCCAACCAACGATGCACGGCAGCCAGGTAGAACAACTTGACGACGCTGGCGGGGTAGACGCGCTCGTTGCCGCGAAAACTTGCCTGCTGCGGATGTTCCGAATCCCTCAGGTCGATCACGGTAATGGATAGCTGGTTATCGGTGAGCTTCTTATCGGCGAATTTTGCCAGAGCGGTTTTAGCGGCTTCATCGACTAGAGCTTGCAACGTGCGTGCTGGAGGGGATGCGGTTTGGGCCTGGGCAACTGCCGGGCCGAGGGGCGATGAAATAACGAGACAAGCCGCGACAAGAAGCTTCCTGGTATTTTGGTTCATCATTATCAGAATCATCCAAATCGAAAAGATTGTTTCAGCGAGCGTTTTAGATTATAAGGCAACGAAATGAAAAACGTAGCGGCAAGAGTATCAAACGAAGGCCTGGTCCGAGGCATCCGCCGCTGGGACCTCGTCGCCATTGCCGTCAACGGGATCATCGGAGCGGGAATTTTTGGCTTGCCGTCCAGGGTGTTCGCACTCATCGGCCCATACAGTCTGATTGCATTCGTAGTCTGTGCGGTTGTCGTTACCATGATTATTCTGTGCTTTGCCGAAGTCGGCAGCCGCTTTGATGAAACGGGCGGGCCTTACCTTTATGCGCGGGAAGCCTTTGGACCTACCGTCGCGTTCGAGATCGGCTGGCTGATCTGGCTCGCACGTCTGACGGCATTTGCTGCAAACTGCAATCTGCTTGTTAATTATCTTGGTTATTTTTGGCCCTCCGCTACCAGCACATTCTGGCGCGCCGCGATCATAGTGATCACCGTAGTGCTACTGACAACGGTTAACTTGCTCGGTGTCAGGCAAGCCGCAATCGTCAGCAATTGTTTTACTATCGGCAAGCTGATCCCGATGCTGATCTTCATCGCCGCAGGCTTGTTCTTTCTGAACCCACACGCTTACGCCCTCGGAGCGCGGCCAGCCACTGGCGCGTTCTCGCAATCGGTGTTGCTTCTGATCTACGCCTTCACCGGGTTTGAGATGGCGGCGATTCCAGCGGGCGAAGTACGCAATCCGCAAAAGCATTTGCCACACGCGTTGATGATCGCAATCGGACTTGTCGCCTTCATCTACATCCTGATTCAAATTGTTTGCGTGGGAACTCTGCCTGAGCTGGCGCAGTCGCAGAAGCCGCTGGCGGATGCCGGCACACGATTTCTGGGAACTGCAGGCGGCGCGATCATTTCGGTTGGCGCTGTCATTTCGATTACCGGTAACCTAAACATCCTGGTGTTGTCAGGCTCGCGAGTTCCCTTCGCGATGGCTGAACAGAAGCAATTGCCACTATTCATCGCAAAGATTCACCGCCACTTCTTCACACCGCACGTCGCTATTCTGATCACTGCGGTATTAATGCTGGTGTTGACCCTCAAGAGTTCTTTCGTAGCCGCCTTAACAATCAGTGCTATCGCCAGGCTGGTTACTTACGCCGCAACGTGCATAGCCTTACTTGTTTTCCGTCGCCGCAAAGACGCCCCACCGGCAATCTTCCATTTACGAGGAGGACCACTGATTGCAATCGCATCGCTCGTGCTGGCAGCTTGGCTGCTTTTGAACAGCACGCTCAAGGAGGCGAAAGTTGCGGCCATAGCTGCGGCAATAGGATTAATAATCTATGCGGCCTGTCGGATAATAATGAGCAAGAATCTACCCACCACCAAACCTCGATCCCAGCAAGACTAGTCACCGAAATAACCACCCCACTCGCTGAGCTAAAAGCAGGACTCTACATCCTCTCAGCAGCCCGGTCCTCCGTCGCCGATCAAGAGCGATACTGACATTTTGTGGAGTTATACCGGTGACAAAATTTGGTAAATGCTCCGCGCGTCGGTCCAAAAAGGGACGACCCATTAATTGGATGTTAGCCCTTTATCGGAACAAATTTGTGAAGTTTTAAAAGATAGTGCGAGTTGCCCCGGCGTTTCGCCCTGCTGGCATGGGGTTTGTTTGCTTCGTTTGCGTTTTACCAGTTCCGCCACGTTTTCGGAACTGCACGGTGATATTCCCGCAATAGATCATAAGGGCTTGTATTCACCCGCAGAGCGGCAGGTAGGACCTGAGCCCTGCGGTTTGCGTTAGCGGGAAGCAATTCAAGATTCTGAGAGAAAAGACTTTCGATAATTTAGGAGATCACAATGAAAAAATCTAAGAAGCATGTTCGCACGTTGCCTGTAGTCCTCATGTGCTTGTTGGCTCTAGGCGGTGCGGCGGCTTTCGCACAAAAACAGCTGAAGCTGATGGGCCATCGGCCCGAAGTCAAGGTCGTGCTCTCCGGCATGGTCGAGCGTGAAGCCGGTCGCATTCCGGTTGATAAAGCTGCGGGCGTCAGATCCGGCGAGATTCTGGATTGGACCATCACCTCAGCAAACGAAGGCAATGCTTCCGCGACCGATTACAAAGCTGTAGGGAAAATCCCAAGCGGCACCCAGTTTGTCGCAGGCAGCGCCACCGCCGATGGTTCAGCCGCTGTGACTTATAGCATCGACAATGGAAAGAACTTTTCCGCGCAGCCGACAATTGAAGAGAAGCAACCGGACGGTTCCACCAAAAAAGTACCCGCGCCTGCCTCCATGTACACGCAGCTTCGTTATGAGTGGGCCGATCCCCTCGTCCAGGGCGGCAAGGTTAGTGCTTCTTATAAAGTGCGTTTGAAATAGTTGCCCCGGACTTCTGCTGAAGCCGAGGCTCCTGCACCCTTTTCTGGCGGTTAACACCCGTCCCGCCCAATCAAAAAGTGAGGAATGATAATGATTAAAGTTTCCCAAATAACTACAGGTGCGCTGCCCCGCCTGATCGCATTGCTTGCGATCACCTGCGCATTTTACACGCAAGGATTAGCGCAGACCGCCGGCGGCACCCAGATAAAGAACCAGGCCAGCGCCACTTATGGAGATGGCAGCGGCGGTTCTTACGACACAGTTTCAAATACGGTCACCGTAATAGTGGCTAACGTCTCCGGCCTGGCGATTACGCCTGATGCGGGGGTCAACCCGACTGTAGTGCCTAACCAGACGGGAGTGGTCTTCAGTTTTAACGTTACCAACACAGGAAACTTTTCTGATCAGGTGCGCTTCCTGGCCAGCGGGGCAAGCGTATACCTTGGTGTCGGTAGTCCGGCAACCATAACCCGCGCGGTAATCGACGCTGACAGCAGCGGCACCATCAACGGCGGAGACCCCGATATTCTGACCAACGGGGCGGATGTTCTTTCGGCTCCCATCGCTCAGAACGGCGCAATTGTCGTTTTGGTCGAAGTAAGCGTCAATGCCGGGGCCACTGCAGGTCAGTCGGTTGACGTCTTTCTCGGCGACGCCGGTGGAGGTTCGCCTTTTGACAATCAGGCGGCAGACGGTTCTTCGAAAGAAGTGAGTACAGTCTCCGTTGCTTCCGTTAATGGCTTACGCGAAGCACGCGGCGACGCGAGCGCTGCCGTGGTCAACAACGCGATCTTGGCCCTTTCACTTAGCGGGCCTGCTGGGCCAGTAGCGCTCGGCTCGAACATTACCTATGCGTGGGACCTTTGCAATATCGGTTCGCGCACCGCATCAGCCGTTACTCTCGTGAACGGACCCGGCGGCTCAAACGTCGGCGTCTTTATCATCGCGCCGATTCCAGCTGGGACATCTCTTGCTGGGGCGCCTCCTAATTCGTTTCCTGCGGGGACGCTTTATTCCACGTCGCCCCTGGGAGACGATCCGATCACAACCGCGACCTGGACCACGACGGCGCCGGTGCCGCTTTCAAACACCACCCGCGTGGCCTTCAACGTTGGTAACTCCCTGGGAGTCGGTGCCTGCAGTGGCAGCATCAACATGATCGTTACCATCACCACGACTAACGCCACGAATCCGATCGTGGAACAGGGTGATGGCTATGCGAAGGACAGCCTCAATGTTCAAATCACGGCTGTCTCAAATACGATTACCACGACACTCATCGCGGTCGGTGATGTGCTCAATGGACCTCAGGGTCAACCTGGTGCGGTGGGACCAACCGACACCAACGACGACTACACCAACAAGAGTGTCAGCGTTGGAATAGCCGGCGTTGCTCCGGGCGGCGTTACGACTGCTGCCAGTGGCGCAATTAGTTTCACTAATACGCTGCAGAACACAGGCAACGCAAACGACAACTTCACGCTAACTGTGACGAGCTTCCCTGCGGGAGCAACCGTTGTAGTAGAGGGTGTGACGGTTATTCTCAACGGCGTGGCGACCGGCAATCCTGTTCCGCCGCTGGCCATTGCTTATGCCGGTTCGTCCAACTACACGGTCGCCATAACCCTGCCGGCCGGAAAGACGGTGCTCACCGGTTATGACACCGTAATCAGAGCCACCTCGGCCAATACGATCAGCTCGACCAATGACACGATTGATCGCGTGTACACGGGTTTCGTGCGGCTTGACAAGCTGGCAACCGTTGCAAACGCGACGGGTGTCGGCGGCCCAACGGATGCTGTCCCCGGCGCAGTGATCACGTTTGCGATCACCTATACCAATGTGTCGAGCTCCGGCGGTATCAACAACGTTACCTTGACGGCGACCAACATCGTCATCACGGAGAACGGCTCCGCTGCTCCAAACAACTGGGCGACTTACACAGACCACGTTGTCGGCGCTACAGACACGCTCGGCGGCATTATCACGGGTGATTCGCTCGGCTCGACGGTGTTAACCGACACGATCGCTTCGCTCGCTGCAGGTCAGTCAGGCGTCTTTACTTTCAAGCGCCAGATACAGTGACGCAGAACTAGTTTGTATATGCGCGCATTACAAGAAGGGGCGCCACAGTTTCTCAGGCTAATTGTTCTAAGCTGAGAACGGGTCGCGCCACCTACAGGAATGAGGGATGAAGGCTGAGGGATACGGTCGGAAATCAATCCTTAGCTTTCATCCCTCATCGTCCATTTATTAACCCCGCGATATTCATATCCGCCATGCTGAACGCCTTTTCGAGCAGAACATTTGTCATCGTTCTTCTATGTGTCCTCCTCGCTGGACACGTGGCGGGACTGGTGGCGTTTGCTTCTGAGTCTGGCACGGCCGGAACAGTTATCGCGAACCGCGCGGAAGCAACTTATCGAGACGATGAAGGAACAACTTACGCAGCCGTCTCTGAGACGGTGACCGTCACAATCCTTTCAGTCTCGTCACTGGTCGTGACCCCTGACGAGACGGAATCGTCCGCCAGTGTTGGTCCACAGGAACACATCACAAGACTCTTCCGCGTCTGCAATACCGGCAACACAACTGACCACTACACCATCACGCGGGCTGAGGTAAACGCTCCGGCAGCCCTGACCAACCTCTACTTTGACAACGACGCCAGCGGAACGGTGACCAGTGCCGATGCTCTGGTTAGCGTCAATGGCTCTCCCTCACCAGACGTTCTTCCAGGCGCTTGTATTGGCGTGCTGGCAATCGTGGACACTAACGATTCGCCCGCAAACAGCAATCTGATCATTCGACTCGCCGCTCGTTCGAATGTGTTGGATTCAGCCAATGGAAGAGCTGAGGATGAAGGCACGATCATCAACGCGGTCGGCTCTGCGGCGCGTCTGGCATCGCCTGTCGACAGCAATCTTCCTCCCCTAAAGACGGTTAACGGAAGCGGCCAGGCAGTCGTCACCGCGGGCACTCCCTTCACTTACACTATTGCTTTCCGCAATTACGGCGACACTGCCGCACGCGGCGTTGTCTGTATCGACGATCTCCCCACTGAACTTGAATACGTTGCCTCTTCTCTCAGTCTTGATAACAGAAACATCAGCGATGCCGAAGACGCCGACGAAGGATCCGTACAGGGACACCGAGTCATGGTCCAACTGCCTCAGGTTTCGCCCGGTCAGGTAGTCACAATTTCCTTCAGGGCGCGGCTTATCGGCAGTGTTCCCGGCGGTGCGGGCATAACCAACTTCGCCAACCTTACCGGCCAAAACCTCGCTCCGGTTACAAGCTCCACGGCAATCGTAGTCATAGATCCATTCGGTACTGTTTTTGCGGGACGTGCCGGCAGTGCAGCTCCGATTGCGGGGGCACAGGTCCAGATCCTTTTGGATCAGGATGGCACTAGAGCCTTGTCGATTCCGCCCGGTGTAGGTTTCTCACCGAACGCTGAAAATATTAATCCCTTTACCTCTGATGGGCAGGGCCACTTCAGCTTTGCTTTGCAATCGGACCAACTTGGTTCTGAACTTTCGCCCGCGCTCTACTTCATGAAGGTTACCGCGCAAGCATACTCAGCGCGCATGCTGCAGATTACAGTGCAACGGAAGCAGACAGGGCTCTTCACCCTTACGGTTCACGCCCTCGATGGGCAACCTCTAGCCCGCGCGGGAGGCTTCGACCTGGTACGCGAGAACGTGCGGATTGAAGATCTGGCAGCGCTTGCGCTGAATATCCCCATGTTTGAACCCTACGGTCTGGAACTCTCCAAAGCCGCCGATCGACCGCGCGCTGAGATTGGCGACGCAATTGCCTATCGCCTGGAAATCCACAATCCAACGGCTGCACCGGTGTCGGACGTAGTAGTCCATGATCGTTTGCCTGCCTCATTCCACTATGTACCAGGAACAGGCCGGCTCACGCGAGGTTCAACGGAACAGCCGATTGAACCGGAGATCGCTGGCGATGAAATCGTCTTTCACATTGGGGAAATTGGTCCCGGGGAAAGCGCGCGCTTGCTCTACCGCGCTCGTGTTGGTGCCAATGCACACGAAGGTGAACAGGAGAATGTCGCGATTGCTGCTGGCATGTTCCCCAACGGCGAGCTCCAGCAGACCCAACCGGCGCGTGCGAGCGTGATCATTGGCAGCGGTGTTTTCTCTACGCGGCAGATTATCCTGGGTCGGGTGTTCGTCGACACAAACCGCAATGGCAAGTTTGATCACGAGGACAAACCTATGCCCGGCGTGCGACTCTATCTCAATTCAGGCCAGTCAGTGGTCACGGACTCTGAAGGACTCTACAACATACCTTCGCTGGGCGACGGCCCGCAGGTGCTGTCCCTCGACCCTATTAGCTTACCCGACCGCTACTCGCTGGCGGATGGCGGCACACGGGCCGGACGCAGTTGGACCAGGTTGTTGCGCACACCGCTGGGTGGCGGGGCTTTGCTGCGTCAAAACTTCATCTTGATGCCCAGCACTGAAAAGGGGCACCCGGTTTCTCCAGCCTCTGCCAAAGCCAAGGACTCGATTGCCACGCCATCGGGCACAGGCAAAAGCCCGGTCGCCGTTGCGAACGCGGAAGAGAGTAAGACCGCTTCAAACAATCTGCCAACGGCCGCCGGCAGGTACGAATTTGTGACCACGGAGTCTGTAGATCCGGTCCCACCCGGTGAAGTGAAAGTACTGAGCCCCGCTGCGAATGAAGTTGTGTTATCCGCGGCAATGCAGCTCGATGCTCGAGTGGCATTGAATTGGAAGGTCAGGCTCGAGGTAAACGGCAGAATAATTTCGGAGAAGAGTATCGGTACCACCCGCGAAGATCAGAAGAACAGCGTTTCAACCTACACATATGTGGGTATTGAGCTACGGCCGGGACCCAACAGCGTGCGCGCCACCGCTATCGGCCCCGATGGCACGGAGGGACATAATCTGGAATTGACAGTGCTGGGTCGTGGCCCTGTCCAGCGTCTGGAAATCACTCCGGAGAAGACGGAAATACAGGCCAATGGCCAGGACTCAACAACTTTACGCGTGCGCGCCTACGACCAGTGGGGCAATCCTGCCATCGATGACCAGGTAGCGCTGGAATCATCCGCGGGTCAGTTGTTGCGCATTGATGAAAAGACTGGCGAGACGCGACCTGTTGAACAAGATAATATCGCCACTAACTCTGGGTCGCAGTCCCCTGCTCCGATGGCGAGCTTGTCTCGCACGTTGGTGCCCTCAACGCAGAAAAGTGGAGTGATCGTATCGCTTGTTAGCGGCGAGGCCACAGTCAAACTAATCGCTTCCGGAGCTCCTGGCGAAGCGCGTTTGCACGCGCAGATGGGCCAAATGGAAGCCGAGGCAAAAGTACGTATTACTCCCGAATCCCGGCCAACGATTTTGGTTGGGCTGGCAGAGATGACCATCGGCCAATCGGTGCCCGAGATCAATTTGCGCGGAGAACAAGGCAATTACCGCAGCCGCCTCAGTTTCTTTTTCAGCGGACGTATCTGGAAGCAAAATCTTCTGACTATTGCCTACGATTCACAGCGTCCTATCAACCGCACCGCCGGACGCGATCGGCTCTTCCAACTTGACCCATTGGATCGCGTCTATCCATTGTTCGGTGATTCTTCAACGCGGTATGAAGCAGCCCAGTCGAATTCCAAGCTTTACGCCCGATTGGATCACAAGCGCTCCTATGCGATGTTTGGTGATCTTGATGCCGATATGGAGAACCTGCCGTTGACTGGCTACGCGCGAAAGCTTACGGGCGTCAAAGTGCATCTGGAAAATTCGCAAGGTGATTTTGTAACTGTTACCGGCGCTCGTCCGGATACGGCCTTTGCGCGCGACGTATTTCCCGCGGATGGCTTTGGGTTATTGCGCCTTTCGCACGGAGAAATATTGCCGGGCTCTGAAAATGTCACGCTCGAGGTGCGCGATCGGCGTAATCCCGAAATCATCCTCTCGCGCGAAACCCTCGCTCGCTCGGTTGATTACAATTTGGATCCAGTGACTGGCGACCTCTTCTTCCTGCGATATATTTCAGCTTTCGACTTCGATCTGAACCTGACGCAGTTGGTGGTCACCTACGAACACCGCGCCGACTCGCTTTCCAGCGCTATGTACACCGCCCGCGCGAAAAAGAATTTCACCGGACTGGGATTGCAGTTGGGTTTCGCCGGCGTGATGCAGCGGCAGCAGGATTCCGGCTCTTTCATTTTGGCTGGATTTGATGGCGAAAAGACCTTGCCCCTGAAGGGAAAGCTTCGCTTCGCCTTTGCGCGCAGTCAGGGCGAGATTATGGGAAGCGGGAACTCCTTCGAGTCCGTTGACAGCCAGCATAACGGCTCAGCCTATCAACTGGAACTCAATCAGCCCCTACCCTTTTACCAGGGAGTGGCGCGGGCGCGTTATTCTTACGCTTCAGCCGGCTTCTTTAATCCGTTTGGAGCCACTGTCACCCCAGGTTCCCGTCGTGGCGAAGTTGCAATTGATTTGAAACCGCGGGCGTCCTCGATCCTGCACTTAGGTGTTACGGATGAGCGCAATCACACTGCGACCGTCGATAACCATCGGCTGACATTCTCCGCTGGTTGGGACCAGATAATTCACGAGCGCGTCCGCATTCATCTGGGTTATGACCACCGCAACTTCAGCGATGACGTCTCAGGGCGCACCACCGACTCGAATCTTATTACCGCCTCCGCCGATGTGAAGTTAACTGACAAACTACAGTTCGCGGTCAAGCGCGAACAGAACCTGGGCGATGCTGATCCAACTTACCCGGACCAGACGACTCTTGCGGCCACTTATCAAGTCAACAAATGGGCCAAGGTGTTTTTCACCCAACGTCTGGCCTCGGCGGTGATCACGCCTATTGCGGATTTCTCACGAACTGGAGCAGGGTTTACTTCGACCGGAGCTCGTCACGAAACCGCGTTCGGGGTTGAAACGCGGGTGGGAAGGTTCACTTCGATGGTTGGCCGTTATCAACTCGAGAACGGGATTAACGGAACCGACAGCTTTGCTGTTATCGGTTTGCAGAATCGCCTCCCTATGACGAAACAGCTCTCGCTCGAGCTTGGCTTTGAGCGGGGCTTTCATCTCGCGGGCAACGGGCAGAGTTTCAACAGTGCCACGGTTGGCCTGGGCTGGCAACCAAATGACGAGTTCCGCGCTTCCGCCCGGTATCAGTTCCGCGATCGGGCAGGCATGGGCCAGATCATCGCCCTGGGCGCAGCGGGTCGCATCAGCGAAGGTATTACGGCCCTCTCGCGCTTCCAATGGTCGCGCACAGGCTTCGAAGGCCATAACGGTTCATCACTGGAAGGAATGGCCGCTCTCGCGATTCGCCCGATCACGTCGGATCGCATGGGGCTACTTTTTAGTTTTAATCATCGGTCGCTGGTTCAGGACGGAACAAGCGGATCAGCATCGCCGCAAACACGCGATCGCACTGATTCACTGTCCAGTGACGGTTATTTTCAAGCGACAAAAAGGCTGGAGCTTTACGGTCGAGTCGCGCTACGATTCACCGCCAATGGACAAGCGAATATGCCTTTTGTGTCAACCTTAACCTATCTGACGCAGGCCCGCGCGCAATATCGGCTGACGCGCCAGTTTGATTGGGCAGGGGAAATGCGGCTCATGATTCAACCCTCTTCAAGTACGCAACGGACTTCCTATGGCACTGAACTAGGCTGGTGGGCGTTGCCGGATTTGCGACTGGGAGTTGGCTACAACTTTGCTATGGCGACCGAACCCGCGGGTAGCTCTCCAATCGGGCCGCGGCGTGGCTTCTATTTCACAATTACTTCGAAACTCTCGAACCTGTTCGATCTCTTCGGCACTGCCAAGGATGGATTCGTAGGAGCCGGCAATGACCAGTCCCCCACGTTCGACAAGTCAAAACCCATTGGGAATTAGTCGTGATTCGCAGCACGTAAGGGGAAGTCGCCGGAAACATTTCATTGAACGTTCTGAAACCACAGGCAGCCAAATCTTCAAGTAGCAGCGCAAGTGCATTCATTGTGAAAGCCTCGCTGCTGCTGCTGTTTTTTGGATTCTGGGGTGTCCAAACCGCCTACGCTGGCCTAACTATACAACCCACCACCTGGAACGTTATCGGTCTCGATAGCAATAACGTAAATTCCGGCCCAAATACTTTTCAAGTAGGCGCCCGCGTTTGCAATACCGGTGGTGCCGCAGTGACGAACGTTTCCGGCACCTTCGTCTGGGATAGCGTAAATGCTTTCATCAACCTCAGTGGTCCAAGCACCATAAACGTCCCGTCGCTGGCCGCCGGCAGTTGTGTCGATTTTTATTATACGGTTGTTGTTACCCGAAGCACCCTGGCCTATAACACAACGCGGCGATATCACATTACCGTGTCCGGAGACAGCGTGGCTTCTGTCAGCACCCCGACTCCACGGGAACTGTACGTCGAAAAACTCATTTCGCAGAACCGGAATTCCGTAAATTCCATTACCGGGCCATCCACAGTCTACGTAGGCCAGACTTACACCTATACTGTGAACGCAAGTACCGCGACCGGCGGATATGCGCAGCTGGAAGCATTTCTGGATCTGTCGAATATTATCTTTCAGGTGCAGTCCATCGCAACGACCTACACCGCACCCGCTGGGGGAACTAATGACAAGTTTTATGCCGATGCTTGCGGCTGGGATAACAACCCTCTAAGTGGGACGTACAGAAGTTGTATCGGTCCGGCAAATTATCCCGGGGGCAAAGCCGGCGGAACTGTTGTTACTACTTATACCGTGAAGGTGCTATCAACCGGCAACACTACGGCCGGCACTTTGATCATGGACTTTTCCGGCAGCAGTTATCATTACAACAGCGACTACGGAGTCCTGACAATTAGCAGCACGGCGCTTCCGCCACCCCTGACTCTAAGCAAGATCGCCAATCCAACAACAGCAGCGGCCGGGGCGACGGTCACTTATACTCTCCGCGTAGCCAATACTGGCCCAGTCAATTATACGCTCACAGACTTTGTTGATACGCCGCCCACCAGCCCCGCCTCTCCGACCTATGTCTCCGGCTCTTCCTATTTCAACGGCGTCTCAATTCCCAACCCGGTGACGTCAGGCTCAACGCGCACATGGACCGGCAGTTTTCTCATTCCCGCTGGACAGACCAGAGATCTTACTTATCAACTCGTCATGCCCGACACACCGGGCACTTATGTCAACACAGCGATTGCTCATTTTAATGAATTTCAAATCGACACGACTGAGATTACCACCGATAACGCTCCGGCGACTTCCAGTGTAACTGTTCCGCCACCTGACATGACCATTGCCAAGTCGCATAGTGGCAACTTCACTCAGGGACAAAGCGGCGCCACTTACTCCATCACCGCGGCCAACTCCGGTTCCGCTTCGACCAGCGGTACCGTAACTGTCACCGACACTCTTCCCGCCGGCCTGACAGCCACCGCCATCAGCGGCACGGGCTGGAGCTGCGTGCTTGGCACGCTCACTTGCACTCGCAGCGATGCGCTTGCTGCCGGCTTAAGTTACCCGGCCATCACTCTTACCGTTGATGTGGCCAATAATGCTGCCGCCAGCGTCACCAATACAGCTAACGTCTCCGGTGGTGGCCAGACCAACACCGCTAACGATTCGGCAACTGATCCGACTACAGTTAACCAACTACCCGACCTGACCATCGCGAAGTCACACAGCGGCAATTTCACTCAGGGACAAGTCGGGGCTACCTACTCCATCACCGCCACTAACTCCGGCTTTGCTGCCACCAGCGGCGTCGTCACTGTCACCGACACTTTGCCGGCCGGGCTGACCGCCACTGCCATCAGCGGCACCGGATGGACCTGCGTCCTCGGCACGCTCACCTGCACTCGCAGCGATGCACTTGCTGCCGGCTCCAGTTATCCAGCCATCACCCTTACCGTTGATGTGGCGAATAATGCTGCCGCCAGTGTCACTAATTCAGTTTCCATCTCCGGCGGCGGCCAGACCAATACTGCGAATGACACGGCAACCGACCCGACTACTGTTAACCAACTACCAGATCTGACCATCGCCAAGTCGCACAGTGGCAACTTCACCCAGGGACAGGTCGGCGCCACTTACTCGATCACCGCGACTAACTCCGGCTTTGCTGCCACCAGCGGTGTCGTCACCGTAACAGATACTTTGCCGGCAGGGCTGACCGCCACCGCCATCAGCGGCACCGGATGGACCTGCGTCCTCGGCACGCTCACCTGCACTCGCAGCGATGCACTTGCTGCCGGCTCCAGTTATCCGGCTATTACCGTCACGGTGAACGTCGCCAATAACGCTGCCGCCAGTGTCACCAATACAGTTTCCATCTCCGGTGGGGGCCAGACCAATACTGCCAACGACTCGGCCACTGATCCGACAACCATTAACCAGTTACCAGATCTGACCATCGCCAAGTCGCATAGTGGCAACTTCACTCAGGGACAAGTCGGCGCTACTTATACGATCACCGCCACCAACTCCGGCTTCGCCATCACTAGCGGCGTCGTGACCGTCACCGACACTTTGCCGGCAGGGTTAACAGCTACGGGGATCAGCGGCTCAGGCTGGACCTGCGTGCTGGGAACTCTCACCTGTACCCGTAACGACGGACTCGCTGCCGGCGCCAGCTATCCGGCTATCACTCTTACTGTTGATGTGGCGCTTACCGCACCGAATAACGTTACGAATTCCGCGACCGTTTCCGGCGGAGGAGAAACTAACACCTCTAACAATGCCGTCAGCGATCCAACCACGATTAACACCGCGCCTCCCAATGTTGACCTGGTCAAAAGCGTTAATCCAAGTGGCACACAGCTCCCCGGCACTGATCTGGTGTACACGATCATTTACACAAACACCGGCGGGCAGCCCGCGACCAATTTCATTGTGGTCGATCCTAATTTACTGAACGCAGATCCCCTCGAAAGGGTCTTGCACAACGTCGACTTTAAGGTTGGATCGTCAACCAGTAGCCCCGGCACAACCGGTTTAGTTGCGGCCTTCGAATACTCAAACGACGGCGGAACGACGTGGACCTACGTGCCCGTCAGCGCAGGAGGCGGCGCGCCTGCCGGCTACGATCGCAACGTCACAAACGTCAGATGGTCTTTTACGGGAAATCTCAGCCAAACCACCCCGAACAATACCGGCAGCGTCGGCTTCACCGTGCGCATACGTTAGATCAAAAACCAACTTCGTTTCATAAGCGCTCCGTATTCGATCCAGCCTGATCAGCCTTACGAATACGAAGTCGCGGTGTGGTGGTGTATCATCATCTCACTCGGTGCGATTAACAGAATTCCCTTCGCGCCGACATCTCAAAATGATGGCGGCAAAGCTGGAACTGACGAGCGATTTAGACGACGGAATCATTGCGGACTTAAGCGCTATAGTCGGCCGCACAAATGTGCTCGCCGCGCCCGACGAATTACTGGTTTATGAGTGCGATGGGCTGCCGCAACACAAGCATCCGCCGCGCGCCGTCGTTTTCCCAGAATCAACAGAACAAGTCTCTGACGTTTTGAAGTTGCTCGCGCGCAAGTCCATTTCGTTCGCCCCGCGCGGCGCTGGCACAGGCTTGTCAGGCGGAGCTCTTGCGGTCCATCGCGGCGTTGTAATTGAACTGGCGCGCATGCGCAAGATACTGAATATCGACACGGAGAATCGTCTTGCGGTGGTGCAAACTGGATTGGTTAATGCCCACTTGTCGCGGGCCCTGGCTCCCCATGGCCTCTACTATGTTCCCGATCCTTCGAGCCAACCTGCGTGCACCATCGGCGGTAACATGGCCGAGAACGCCGGCGGCATTCACTGTTTGAAGTACGGCACGACCACTGATCATGTGCTCGGCGCCCGGGTAGTCCTCTCTGACGGGCAAATCATCGAACTCGGAGGCAGCGGCGTCGATAAACCCGGATATGACTTGCTCGGTGTCTTCATTGGATCAGAAGGGACCTTTGGCATTGCTACGGAGGCGACCGTCAGGCTGTCGCCAATTCCCCAATCAGTGCGGACGCTGCTGGCTGACTTCACCGACGTTAATAATGCCAGCCGAGCCGTATCGGCAATCATCGCGGCTGGTTTAATGCCGGCCGCGCTGGAGATGCTCGATGGCGCAATCATTCGGGCGGTGGAGGCCAGCGTCTTCGCGGCAGGCTTGCCCCAGGACGCCGAAGCGGCGCTCCTGATTGAGCTCGACGGAATCGAAGCCGGTCTGGACCACGAAGCGGAACAGGTAGAAGCGATCTGCCGCGAACATGGGGCCCGACAGGTTCGTCGCGCCGCTGACGAGAATGAGCGCAAGAAACTCTGGGCCGCGCGCAAAGGAGCGTTCGGGGCGGTCGGCCGCTTGTCTCCCGATGTGATGATCCAGGATGCTGTCGTGCCTCGTTCGCGCCTGCCCGAAGTGCTGGCTGAAACCTACCGGATCAGTTCGCGATACAACTTGCTACTGGCCAATGTCTTTCATGCCGGCGATGGGAATTTGCACCCGCTGATCTGTTTCGATGTGCGTCGCGGGGACGACCTCGAACGTGTGCGGCAAGCGGGACGCGAGATCATGGAAGCTTGCGTGCGCGCCGGAGGCTCTATTACCGGCGAGCACGGAGTCGGTCTCGACAAGAGCAGTTATCTGCCGCTGATCTTTTCCGAGGATGACATGACCGCTATGCTGCAGGTGCGCGCTGCCTTCGATCCGTCTGGTCTTTGCAATCCCGGTAAGATAATCCCCACGCCGCGCGGCTGCGGCGAAGCGCGGGCTGTCGCCACCGTGGAAGCAGAATCAGGATCGGGAGCTGTGGCAGTCGCGTCTTTGGCAGCTGCCGGTTCAACGAACTCAAGTTTGACGAAGCAGGAGGGACAAAGCCTTGCCGCACCGGGAAACGACAGGGCTGCTTCCGAACGCGCAATTCCGGCCGCTCAACACGGCGGCAGAAATGCGGCCATGCACGCGCGTGTCGCTACGAAGCTCAACGAAGACCGAATTGCGCAGCAACTGACACGCATTGTCGGATCGAAAAACGTGGACAAACTTTCCGCTTCTAATCTGATCGCCACATCCGGCGGGAATATTCCTGAGGCACCGACACTGGTAGCTTCGCCGGCTTCAGAAGTAGAAGCGGCCGAAGTGATGAAGCTTGCGGCGCGCGATGCTCTCGCAGTCTTCCCCGCGGGGGCGGGGACCTGGTTAGATGTCGGCAACCCAGTGCGCGGTGGCGCCATTGTCGTCAGCACCAGCCGCATGACGCGAATCCTCAAGCACGAGCCGGCCGATTTGGTGGCGAGTGCGGAGGCTGGGGTAACGCTTGCGGCTTTCCAAAACCAGATCGCCCGCTCCCGCCAATCGTTGCCAATCGATCCGCCGGACGATCGACAGTCGACACTCGGCGGCGTTGTGGCGACCGGGCTGGGCGGCGTACAAGCTTTCAGTTTCGGTCGGCCACGCGCGTTCGTGATCGGAATGCGTGTCGTTCTGTCTGATGGCCGCTCAATCAAAGCAGGCGGTAACGTGGTGAAGAACGTAGCAGGTTATGACCTTTGCAAACTCTTTGCGGGAAGTTACGGCACACTTGGCTTGATTACGGAACTCACTTTCAAGTTGCGACCACTGCCTGCGCAAACTCGAACGATTATCGCCTCCTGCTCATTTGACTCCCTTCTCGTTGGCGCCCGTACTTTGCTAGCGTCACATCTGTTTCCCCAGGCGATCGAAATTCTCTCCCCGCGATTCGCCGCGCATCTGGAGGCGGGTAACAAGCATACTCTGCTGATTAAGTTTGCCGGTTCCTCCCAGTCGGTGATTCATCAGACAGCGCAGGCGCTGGCGGCACTTCGAAAAGCCGGAAACATTACCTGCTCGACCTTTGCCGGCAATGAAGAGGCTTTGTGGCAGGCCCTGGCGGCAGCACCGCTGCGCCTGAAGGATCACCTGATGTCACGGGCCAGCGTTCTACCAACCAGGCTGTCGCACTTCCTGGCAGAACTTCTCCAGCTTGATGAAGCTTCGCATCCCCAGTTGATGTGGCAGGCTGGAATCGCCGATGGACGGGTGCGGCTGATAGCGAAGCCTCCGCTCTACTACCGGGAAGCTGTGCGCGCGCTGGAGCGCCTGAGAACAAAGGCGGAGGCGCTGGGTGGTAGTCTAATCCTGGAAAATGCTCCGTCAGAAATAAAAGCTGAGTTTGATTCGTGGGGTGAGGCCGGTACATCTTTTGGCCTGATGAAGCGAGTGAAACAACAACTCGATCCGAACGGTGTGTTGTCGCCTGGTCGGTTCGTCGGAGGAATCTAAGCTTGCTATGGTTTTCGGCTCTGCCGCTCGATGTGCGGAAAGGCTGTGCCTTTCCGTTGGCAATCAAATATTTGAGGAGGCTACGCCTCCGACGCGAGGCGTAGCCTCGCGAAATGGCAAAAGCAAGCACCACGGAAAGGCGTAGCCTTTCCGCACATCTGCGCGGCCGAGCCGCCGGAGTTAACCAACAAGCCGGAGAAGCAAGATGAGAACAAAGACTTCATCGATCGTTCGCTTTCTGCTATTCAGCGTCATAGCGTTCGGCCTTACGTCAACGCACATCACGCCGTTCTCTGCAATTGACCCGGAGACGACGGCGATTGCCGCTTCCCGCGATCCGGTGCGCGCCCGGCACGGCATCGTCGCCTCAACTAATCAAGTCGCATCGCAAGTAGGGGTTGACATCATGAAGCGTGGCGGCAACGCAGTCGATGCCGCGATAGCCGTTGCGTTTGCTTTGGCGGTGACGCATCCGGCCGCAGGTAATCTGGGCGGGGGCGGATTCATGATGATTCGGCTCAGGAGCGGAAAGGCGACGGCTATTGATTACCGCGAAATGGCGCCTGCCTCCGCAACGCGCAATGTCTATCTCGACGCGCAAGGAAAGCTGATCGAAGGCGAGGGCGGGTCGCTTGTTGGTTATCGCGCCGCCGGCGTTCCCGGAACAGTCCGCGGAATGGAGCTGGCTCTAAAGAAGTATGGTTCGGGAAAACTCAACTGGGCGCAGTTGGTCGAACCCGCCCGCCGGCTGGCTGCGAACGGATTTATCGTGAACTACACGCTCGCGCGCTCTTTGCGCGGGAACAAAGACTATCTTTCGCAGTATTCGGAAACGAAACGCATCTATCTCAACGACGGAAAGTTTTATGAGGAGGGGAATGTCTTCCGACAGCCGGACCTGGCTGCAACTTTTGCCCGACTACAGAAATCCGGGCCCAATGAGTTTTACGAAGGCCAAACGGCGCGAATGATTGTCGATGACGTCAAGCGCCACAACGGCTTAATCACCCTGGCAGACATGCGCGGCTATGTGGCGAAAGAGCGCGAGCCGCTGCGCGGAAGCTATCGTGGCTACGAAGTCATCTCTATGCCGCCACCTTCGTCAGGTGGTGCGGTCCTGATTGAAATGCTGAACATCCTGGAAGGCTACGATCTCAAGAAAATGGATTCGGCGTCGTCTGAACGTTATCACCTGATGACGGAAGCGATGCGCCGCGCGTTTGCCGACCGCGCCGAGTACATGGGCGACAGTGACTTCGTGCGCGTCCCCATCGCAGGACTACTCGACAAATCGTATGCGGCAAAACTGCGCAGCACAATCAATCCCGAACGCGCCTCGACTAGTGAAGAGGTGCGTGCCGGGCGGCCGCTGGGTTACGAATCTGAAGAGACGACGCACTTCACGATCGTGGACGCAGACGGGAACGCGGTGGCGAACACCTACACACTGAACAATTCCTACGGCTCGGCGGCAACGGCCAAAGGCACCGGAATAATTCTGAACGACGAGATGGACGACTTCGCCGCCAAGCCGGGAACGCCAAACCTGTACGGCTTGATCCAGGGCGAGCGCAACGCCGTTGCGCCGCACAAACGGCCCCTCTCGGCGATGACGCCGACCTTCGTGTTGCGCAAAGACGGCAGCCTATGGTTCACGGTTGGCAGTCCCGGCGGCCCAACCATTATCAATACGGTGCTCTGTGTGATCACCGACGTTGTCGACTACAACATGGAGATCCAACAGGCCATCGACGCGCCGCGAATTCATCATCAGTGGCTGCCCGATGAGTTTGTGTTCGAGCCTTACGGCTTGTCAGGCGACACCCAACGGGCCTTGCTGGCCCGCGGGCATAAACTGGCCAAGCCCCGCTACCTGGGCGATGCGGAAGGGATCATGATCGAAGAGAAGACCGGAGTGCGCCTGGGAGCGACTGATCCCAGAAGGAGTGATGGCCTGGCGGTGGGCTATTGAGATTTCGGAGATGATAAAGGCCACATAGTTGGGCGCACGTAATGAAATTCAGTGAACTGGTCAGACTCCTGCAGAAAAGTGGCTTCCACCTGGTAAAAGAAAAGGGTTCAATCCGTTATTATTCCAAGCCGGGCCATGACAAGCTCATACGAGTAGATTATCATGGCTCAAAAGAGGTTCCGACGGGGACATGCAACGCTATTCTGAAAGCTGCCGGAATTAGAGATAAGCGCTTATGATCGAACTGAAATACTCTCTCGTCATAGAAGCCACCGATGATCCGAATTTTTTCGGCTTTTACTCGCCAGAGTTGGAAGGTTTCACGGGCGTCGGACATTCTATTGAGGACTGCTTGTACAAAGCCAAGTGGGGCATGGAAGAACATTTATCTCTTCTCGTTGATCACCAACTTCCCGTGCCTGATCCAAACCCAAATCCAACCGTGACAGTGCAAAACACAGAGCAAGTCGCGCCAGCGGCTTAGTCATTATAGTTTGGCATCTTCACTTACAACCATACTCGCTGCGGAGGAAGAAAAGATCCTCGCCTGCGTGCACTGCGGTCTGTGTCTCGAAGCCTGCCCCACGTACGTTGCCACCGGCGATGAAAACGACAGCCCGCGTGGCCGCATCTACCTGATGCGCGCCGTCGAAGAAGACCGCCTGGCAAAAACCTCCCCTGCCTTTCAGCGCCATATAGATCGATGTCTCGGTTGCCGTGCCTGCGAAACAGTCTGTCCCGCCGGCGTCGAATACGGCCAGCTACTGGAAGCTGCGCGTGCCGAAATCATGTCAGCCCCCGCCCGGCGCGGGCCCGCGTATCAATTAATGCGGTTTGTGTTGCGCCACGTGTGGTTGCAACCGTCACGCCTGCGCGCCGCATTCCGTTTGTCGCGATTGATACGAGATACCGGCGTCGCTTCTCTGCTCTTGAAAACCAAGCTGGCGAAATTGATCTCCCCGCGTTTTGAGTTTGCGTTGTCATTACTGCAAAGCTCAGCTCCCGCCTTCGCCACCCGCAACCGCGCCTCAGCCAATTTGGAGTGCGGTGGCAAGCGCAGCGCGACACCGCTTTGGATTAGCGAACCTGAATTGTCAACCAAAGCGCCGTCGGCGCTTCGCTCTGCCGGCGCACTCCAAAGCGCCCGAGCACCCGAATTTAGTGAACTACTCTTCCAGGGGTGTGTCACTGAAGGCCTGTTCGCTCGGGTGAACCGGGCCACCGAACGCGTCCTGGCGGTGAATGGCTGCACCGTGAATACGCCGGACAACCAGGTTTGCTGCGGCGCTTTGCATGCGCATGCAGGCGATCTTGAAGGCGCCCGCACCCTGGCGCGCCAGAACATCGCCGCCTTCGAAGTAGGACAGGCATTCCTGCCTGTCACTTCCTCTGATCGCCAACACGCTGCCGACGTTCCTATTATTACGAACGCCGGCGGCTGCGGCGCCATGCTGGTTTCCTACGCGCACTTGCTTGGCGATGATCACGACTTCAAGGAAAGGGCGCGCCGCTTCAGTTCGCGCGTTCGCGATGTTGGCCAGCAACTGGACGTGACGGGTATCCGCGAAGGCGCAGCGATTGGGCCGGCGCCAATTACTTACGATGCTTCATGCCATTTGCTGCACGGGCAACACGCCGGCGATGCTTCACTCAAGATGCTGAGCGCAGTTCCCGACCTCAGGTTCGTTCCGCTCGAAGGCAGCGATGTTTGCTGTGGCGGCGCCGGCGTTTACAACTTGCTTGAAGCAGACCTATCAGGAAAGGTGCTGGCAGAAAAACTCAAATGCATTGAGCGGTCCGGAGCTAAGGTGCTGGCCACCGGGAATGCGGGATGCCACATGCAGATTGGAGCGGGCGCGCGGCTTACCGGATTGGATTTGCGTGTTTGCCATCCGATTGAGTTGCTGGATAAGTCGTATGACCGCGCGGGATTCTACGAGACTAGGTCGTGAATCCTATTTCCCCTCCGATAATCGTCAATCGCACCCCACCCGTTTTATCCAGGGCCACAAGATCCGCGCGCTTCCCCTCAGCAATAGAACCGCATTCGCGATCAATTCCCAGCAGCCGTGCTGGATTCGTTGCCGCCATGCGCGCCATATCGACTTCGGATACGCCAAGCGAAAGCATCAGCCGCGCGGCATCCAGCATAGTGATCACCGATCCCGCAATGCTGCCGCGCGCATTTTTTGTGCGGCCGTCTTTGACAGTTATTGTTTCGCCCCAAATGCTGTAATCGCCATCGCCCATTCCCGCCGCCGCGATCGCATCACTAATAAGGGAGACCCCATTGACATCCTTCAACTTCAAGAGCAGCCGCAGCACAAACGGATCAATGTGTGCACCATCAGCGATGACATCGAAGGTCACGTCATCGCGCATCAATCCCCAGGCTACCGGCCCGGGCGCGCGATGATGCAGCGGCGCCATCGCATTCATAAAATGTGTCAGGTGACGCGCTCCGGCTTCAAAAGCCTGATCAAGAACGTCCATACTCGCGCGCGTGTGGCCGATTGAAACTATCCAACCTTGTCTGACTAACTCCTTAACTAAATCAATGCCCCCTTCGACTTCGGGCGCCACAGTAGTTAGATGGACCGCACTGGAATCTTGCAACCGCGGCAACGACTCCAACTCATCACCGGCAGTGAAGGTCTTGAAGAACTGCGAACGCAAGGCGCCGCATTGCTTGTCACTGACAAAAGGTCCTTCGTAATGAACCCCCAGCACCCGGGAGAGCAACCTTCCATTCTGCCCATTGTCTCCACTTTGCTGCCGCATCAACTCATCAATTGTTCTAATTGATTTCCGATAATTGTCTTCTGAGTCCGGCACAAGGGTCGGCAACCAGGCAGTGACTCCGTTCCTGGCAAGATAACTACCGACTGCCTGCAGCCCATTGATGTCTGTGTCGTTCGTGTCCACTCCCACCGCGCCATGGATGTGGGCATCGATGAACCCGGGATAAAGTGTTGCATCCCCGAGGCGAATAACGGCGCTCGGGTCATCAGGTTCGCTACTACCAGAGCGGGCTATGTGCACGATTCTGCCATCTTCGAGTTTCACATCCAAGCCTTCAGCCAATCGATTTGGCAAGACCACGCGGGCATTACTAATAAGCAGCGGGCGTTCACCGTGGTTGTTTGGTCTCATGGCCAGCGAGCAATCCAAGAATATTGGTGCGTGTTGTTTTAGGGCGAGTAATTACACTCTTTTTGATACCGCTTAGCAAGACGACTCTAATCAGCTATGATTCTTAAGATACAAATCCGGCTGGTGTGTCTTAAGAGATGAGCCCAATGCGATTCATAATACTCTTGCTTGTTTTGTCGAACTCGGTTGTAACTGTGCCAGCGCTCAATTTGCAAGAAGTTTCAGCCGAAGCGGAGCGCCATGTTGCTGAAGCTCGTGCCGCTGAAGGGCGGGAAGAGTGGCAGGCAGCAGAGCAGAGTTACCTTAAAGCGATTAAGCTGGCTCCTACATGGGCTGAAGCGTTGGTTAATCTTGGCGTAGTCTACAATCGCGAAGGCAAAACAGACGATGCGATTCGAGCGTTCACGCGGGCCGCGCAAATTAAGCCCAAACTTGCGGGCGCACTTTTCAATCTGGGATTGACCCTGGTGCGAAAAGGCGCCTATGGCGAGGCCATCACGCCATTGCGCCGCGCCCTCGAAATTGAACCCGAGAACGATGGCGCGCGCCGTTCACTGGCGGTGGCGCTCATCGGAACGGAGCGGTTTCAGGAAGCGAGCCGCCAAATTGCCCTGCTGCTGGTAAAGTCTCCGCGCGACTCAGCTTTACTGGAAATGGCAGCGGGGAGTTTCATGCACCAGCGCCGATACGCTGAAGCGGCAACGGTCTTGCAGCGCCGGCTCGACCTGGAAAACGCGACGAGCCAGTTGTGGGCGCAGTATGGCGACGCGCTGGATGGCGCATCGCGCACACCGGAAGCAGTTGAGGCATACAGGCGAGCCGTCGACCTCGCGCCTGATTCCACCAACACCCGCTATGGCCTTGGCTATCTCTACTGGAAGCTTTATCGCTATGACGAAGCTGAGCGTGAGCTGTCCGAAGTTCTGCAGCGTGACCCCAATGATGCGCGGGCGGCGTTTACGCTGGGCGATCTTTATTTGACCAAAGGCGATGCGACCCGCGCTTTGCCGCTACTGGAAAAGGCTGAGGAGGCGTATCCCGAAGAGTTCGACACACGATTCGCTCTGGGAAGAGCCTTGCTGCTTACCGGCAACCGCAATCAAGGCATTGCTGAGTTGCGCGCGGCGGTGAAGATTGACGATTCAATTGCCGATGGGCATTTCCAACTTGGCCGGGCTCTGATGCAGGCTGGCGAGAAACAAGAGGGAAACCGGGAATTGAATCGCGCCAGGGAGCTTCACGACGCGAAGCGAAGAGCCGAAAGCGAAAGATTCAAGCCAAAAGCAAATTAGAACATTTCTCCGATCAGCCACCTTCGGAAAGCTGCAAGGGTTCAAAGCCACCTCGGGTTCGTTCGCGAACCCTCTTGGTCTCTTGGATTCAATAAATGAATGTGCCCGCAGATGTCCATAATGAACGCCTGCGGGCACGCACCGAATCGCAACAATCGGTGTTAGAAGTAAAGCTTCAACCCAAACTGGAACTCGCGTGGCAGACGCGTGGCCGTCGGTCTTCCAGTAGTAGGATTAGCGCAAACCAAAATCGTTCCGCCCGGAACACACGCCGACCCACCGAGTTGGTTGTCAACCGAACCAGGAAGGAACTGCGTGTGGTTGAAGACGTTGAACGATTCAGCCCGCAACTGAACGTAACGACCCTTTTCCTGGTTAAGGTATAAGTTCTTAACCAGCGACAGATTGGTTTGGTTACGACCGGGCAAGCGGAAAATCGCCCGACCCGAATTTCCAAACGTGCCGAAGACCGGATTAGCGAAAGCAGTGGGATCGAAAATAAATGGCAAGCCCGAGACTGGATCAACCGTGCCGGCCAACCCACCCGTCGGATTGCCTGTAAGCTGCGCGCGATTGCCGTTCCTACCGCTGTTGGTCGAGGAGGCAAGGACGCGCGAGATCGGTTGTCCCGACTCTATATTTGTTATGCCTGAAATCTGCCAGCCCGACAGAACGTAATGTGCGAAGCCGTTCTTGCTCTGGCGGAAGAACGGCAACTCATAAATGTAGCTGGCGGCGAATATGTGCGGACGGGAAGTGCGCGCTTCGGCATACTCGGGGCGCAAATTAAACTGGTTTTGCGGCGCGTCCACGCCGTCGCGGTCGTTAGTGAAATTGGTCATGTTCTTACTGAACGTGTAAGCGACGTTCAGGGAACTGCCGCGCGCAAATCTCCAGTTCAGCGACGACAGCAATCCGTGGTAACGCGAGATTGCCTGGGTCTCGATGAAAGTGATCGTGCTATAGCCTACGAAGGGGCGAATCGCGTTAACGTTCGTTGAGGCGGTGGGGTTGCGCACCGTGTCGAGAATCCACGCATTCGTCTCAGCCGGACCAACGAAGTTGATGTTACGCCGGTCAAGCAGGTGATCGCCTTTCGTGCCCACATAGCTGATATCAATTACGGCGTTCTTGAAAATCTCGTGCTGCACGCCGGCCGACCATTGTTGAATCATGGGCGTCACGAGGTTTCGATCAACGCCACCAATGCTGCGTACTGGCAAATTGCCCAGCGCGCCGCCCGCAGGAGTCGCGAGTGTGATGCCCGCACCGCTGAAGCTGGCGCTGTTGGTAAAGGGGGGATTGCTGGCGGTCGGATCTTCATAAAGGAAGGTCGCGATCTGGTCGTAGTAGAAGCCGTAACCCAGACGGAACACTGTCTTGCCGTTCTCGCCGAACAGGGTGCGTCCGAAACCGTTCTTGAAATCAGGACTCCATGCCAGGCCGACGCGCGGACTAAAGTTGTTTTTGTCGTGCGGGACGATCGTCCTGCCAAATGGGGAGCCGGCGCCGGCAACCGCTATTCCATTCAACTCATTTCCTGTGCCGCTCTGCAGAGAACTACATATCGACACTGCCGGCGGCGTAGCAACCGGCAGGCAGGTTGGAACCCTGGCTCTATCGAAGAGCTCCGGCTCGAACGCCGCGATCACGTTTTTGCGATCAGTCGCCGGAACAAAATCCTGATAGCGCACGCCGTAGTCCAACGTCAGGTTCGGGCGAATGCGCCAGGTGTCTTGCGCAAAGAACTCGCGTCGTCCCAGGTGCAGGTGGAAAGTAATGTCGAACTGGCTTTCACTGTATGAGTTCGCTCGCCCCAGCAAGAAGCTGCCGAGGGCAATGCCGGTCTGCGTAAGCGTCACGCCGGTGGTGGAAACACCGCGCGATTCGGCGGTGGTGAAACCAAACGAGCCTTGTGTATTGTTGTTACTGTTTTCGTTCTTCCCTTCAAAGGCCCATTCGCCACCGAACTTGAAGGTGTGATTGTCCTTGGTCCAGGTCACCACGTCGCGCGCCACCTGGTTGCGATAACGAATAGCGAAGCCCTGCAACGCACCGGCAGTAGTAATACCTGTAATGGTGAGCGTCGGGATAGCGTTGGCATTGTTCTCCGGGAAGACTTCGGGAATGGGTGCGCCCCCATAATCCGAACGGCGTCCACGGCCCACCAGTTGGGAACCGATGAAGTTCTGCGAGAAATTATAGGTTGCTTCATTTACCAGTGAAGGTGAAACAACGCTTATGAAGGAAATCGCCATCACCTGGCCAGGAGTGCGCGTGTCCGTCGTGGATATGTTGGGCAGATTGATTCCATTAAAGAGACCGCCCGTCTCCTGCGTTATATTCAAATCGTGCGTGTACCGGCCGTAGATGCGGTGGTTTTCATTGAAGTTGTGGTCAATACGAATCACTTCCTGCCGAGTGTTCTGCAGGTTAACAGGACTGAAAGTGAAACTACTGCCAGCATCAGGAAGTGGCCAGATTGGTAAAAGACCCAGCGCCTGCGGGCTAAGGTCACTTCCCGGAATGATGTTACCTGTATAGGCGCGCCCATCCGCGCGGAAAACCATGCCCGCCTGAGCCTGAACCGTGCTACCGGTGGTGTTTACTACAAATAGGGGCGTCGTCGTACAGGTTCCCACACCGGGTGTAGTACAGCTTCCCGGCGTAGAAGCTGATGTGCGGAAGAGCGGCAAGCCAAGACTGGAGGAGAAATCACCGGCGCGTTGCGCAATGGTGGGAACGGTCGCAGTGCTGGCTGTTATCGCTCGACGAATGCGGCGTCCGTCCTCCGAGAAAAAGAAAAAGGTCTTGTTGTGACCGCTATAGTGGTCCTTACCCCCCTCACCGAAACGGGGCAAGATGACTGGGCCGCTCAAGGTCCCTCCGAAGGTGTTATAGCGAAGTTTTGGAACCTTGTTCTTTAATGTTCCATCGGGGTTGCGGCCGGTACGCTTATTGAAAAACGAATTGGCATTGAAGTAATCGTTGCGCACGAACTCATAAAGCGACGCATGAAAGTCATTACTACCACCACGAGTGACCACGGTAACCGTGCCGCTTCCAGATCTGCCTACTTCTGCCGTGTAATTCGACGTCAACACCTTGAACTCTTTGATCGAGTCGATGGTAGGTGTCGAGAGCAAAGTGATATTCGAGCCGCCATCAGTGTTGTTGACGCCATCAACGAGATAGTTGACGCCATTGCGGCGCATGCCATTAATTGAAACGCTGGTCCGATTCGTAAGTCCCAGACTAGTCTCGTCCGCTAAATCGGAGCTGACCCCAGGGATACCAGACTCGAGCAGTTTCAGAAAGTCGCGGTTATTCAATGGCAGCTCTCGAACCTGCGCGCCCGATACCAGAGCCTGTCCCGTCGGGCTTTCCTGAATTGGCGGCGCCTCGTCCGTAACCTGTATCGTCTCCGTCACCACACCTGCTTCCAGCACGACGTCCACTGGCCGGCGATCCTTGGCATTGAGTGTCAGGTTCTGGACGGACCGTTTGAAGCCCGTCCGTTCAACCGCAATCGAGTAAGGTCCCGGAGGCAGCGGGGTCACTGTGAAGAGACCCTCGTCATTGCTTTCGACACGACGCTCGGCTCCGGTCTCCTTGTTAGTGACGACAATCGTCGCTTTGGGAACCAGCGCGCCGGTGGCGTCCACAACCTTGCCGCTGATGGTCGCCGCGGTCTCTTCCTGAGCGAACGCGATCGCGCTCAGGCCGCAGAAGAAGGCCAACGTCAAGGATAGGAGTCGGAGTGTGACGCTGAGATGGTGCTTCATGGGGGTGTCCTCTCGTTTAATCAAAATGGAATTTGTTAGTCAAAAGATTGCACGCTGAAATGCTGTCGCGTGCCGGATGCAGAATTAAGCTTATACACCCAAGCTTATACACCCACGCGGGCAGATGTAACAAGGGGTTTTTGTTCTTCTGCGCCTTGATCTTTGCGCACTGAGTCGGGTTCAGGGTCACGCCCGTTCAGATCCCTGTTTGAGTCAGCGACCATAGCTCCGGCAAGGAGTCCATAGTATCGCCATGCAGTCAATTTCTCGAATCAGCCCGTTGCCGCGGTTTCCGCTTGATCGGGAAAGTGATACAACCCTGGCTGCAGAACTAAGGAAACATTCGGCGCCTTGTATTCCTGCTTAACCAGTCGCTTTTACGCAGGGCTCGACTATGGCGGCAGGTCCCGGCGGCTCAAGATCGTTAGTCTCACGTCTAAGCACCTCCAGCCGAGAGCGCAACTCTCGCACGCGTTTTTCATGCTCGCGCTTTGGGTAAAGATTGATCATCTCGTCAGGATCGCTCTTTAGATCGTAGAGTTCCCACTCTTCCGGCTGCTCCCAAAAATGAATAAGTTTCCAGCGTTCAGTTCTGATACCACGGTTCTTGCGAGCGCAATGCTCCGCCGGATACTCGTAGTACTCATAAAGGAAAGCATCGCGCCAGGGTATCTCACGACCTTCGAGCTGCGGGAGGAAACTACGGCCCTGAATCCACGGGGGAACGGGCACGCCGGCCATTTCTAACAGGGTCGGCGCAAGATCGATGTTAAGAATCATGTGCCGCGAATTCACCTGACCGGCTTTCACTCGTGACGGCAGGCGAGCTAACAAGGGCACGCGGATCGAAGGTTCATACATCAATCGCTTGTCGAAGAGACCATGCTCTCCCAAAAAGAACCCGTTGTCCGAAGTGTAGATAACAAGCGTCTCCCTGCTAAGGTTGTCCTTATCCAAAAAGTTCAGAACGCGCCCGACGTTCTCATCCACACCGAGTAAGGTGCGATAGTAATTCTTTGCCAGTTGCTGAAAGTTCTGCCGCTTGCGTTCCTCAGGAGGAAGTGTGCTCGCCACTCCTCGATTACGGAAGTCAGGCATATCAGCAACTGCCATTTCAGTTTTACGCAGTGCCTCAGGCCGGCCTTCGAAGCGGTCATCGAATGACCGCGGGATGGGGATTTCGATGTCGTCAAACATCTTTTCAAATCGTGCCGCGGGCACCCAGTTTCGGTGCGGTGACTTGAAGTTGTAAAGCAGGCAGAAGGGGCGATCTTTCGGCCGTTGTTGTAGAAACGTCAGGGCCTGATCGCCGACCACGTCATCCGTATGACCCCGAAATTTCATCCTCATGCCGTTTGTGATCATCTCAGGATCGTTATAAGGCCCGCCGCCTCCTGGCAAAATGATCCACTGGTCAAATCCCGTGGGCAAAGAACGAAGATGCCACTTGCCTACTAACGCGGTGTGGTAACCGGCGCGTCGCAGCAAGTGAACGAAGGTTTCCTGTTCATCTTTCAGACCCGGCTGATTACGAAAGATGGATCCGGAAGCGCCGTTGGTGGTGACACCGTGCGTGTGTGAATAGAGTCCGGTGAGAAATGACGCCCGACTGGGAGCACAAAGCGAGTTAGTGACAAACATTTCAGTGAAGCGCATGCCTTCGGCGCCGATGCGATCCAGGTTCGGCGTCTTCAAGATCGTATTGCCGTAGGCACTCATCGCGTTCTGCTGTTGATCATCAGTCATGATGAAGATGATGTTGGGCGCGGCAGTGGGCGTAGGCCGCGTTTGCGCAAAACTTTCGCTGCCGGCAAATCTCTCCAGCGCCAGGCCGGCAGCAGTCGTACCCAGGGTCTTTATCAGCTCTCGACGACTAATCATTATTCATGTCGAAACTCGATTAGAACTCACGTGCTTACCGGTCTGAACTCAAAAAGAACCGGGCAGAGGCTAGCGCCCTTGCCCGGTTTGGCTTTGCCGAAAGGCAGTCAGAATTGATAACGCAATGCCACCTGAATACTGCGCGGTGAGTAGTTGACCGAGGTACCATTAATGCGTCCGAAATTGACTGAGGTAAAGTCCGTGCTGGCAGGAAATCCATACTGCACATGGTTGAAGGCATTATAAAATTCCGCGCGCACCGTAAACCTCTGCCCCTCCCACGGCATTCGGAAAGACTTGTAAAGTCCGAAGTCAACATTCTGCACGCCGTCGGTGAAGAATGTGTTACGTCCGACAAGATTCCCTGTGGTCAGATCCCCAAAGAGTGGCGTGCGAAAGGCCGACTGGGGCAGTTGTTGTTGAGACGTGCCGGGATTGTCAATGCCCCGTCCCAGCACTGATGGATCCACGATGACGGGACGCTCTGCGAAACTATCGAGGTTGAGGTCGGAACCACCAATCACAGTAAAGGGTGTCCCGGAGACGAGTTTCACGACTGTTGAAATCTGCCAACCCCCAAACGCCTTACCAATCCAGCCGGTTCGATTGCGCAAGAATGGCAGCAAGTAGCTACCATTGAATGTAAATCGATGGCGCGTGTCGAAACGTGAATTACCACGGGCTATCTTGGTGTTCGGGCCGGTGGCGTTCGAATCGCCGGCACCCACGAAGGTTGCCTCTGAGGTCGTATCAATGGAGTGACTCCAGGTATAAGCGGCTTGGAAATTGAGTCCTCGACTCAGCCGCTTAATCCACTCAACCTGCAGTCCGTTGTAGTAGCTAAACGCGCCGTTGCCGACCTGCAAGTTGGTGGCGAAGCGGCCATCGGGACGGCGTTCGTTGGTGCGAGGGACACGTAAGCTGACTTCATTGAACGCAATAGGCACGACACTGGGACAGGCCGCCGTGAATAGAAGGGTGCCCGTGCCAGTGGTTCCGGCGCACTGCGGATCGGCGGCCAGACGTACGAATTGACCGCGCAAGGCAGCAGGATTGTTCGGGTGATCAGGGACTAAGACGGGCCCATTCAAAGGGGAAATTGGGAGGTTTTGCTGAACGTAACGCAGCAGACCGATGCCGCGATTTCCCGTATAGGTCAGGCGCAGCGCGGAGCTTAAGGGAATCTTTCGTTCGAACGTCAAAGTCCATTGCTGCGTATAGGGCATTTCAAGGTTCGGATCGATGAGCGTAATGCCCGGTCTTCCCGCTATCACTCCCGGCGTAAAGACGAAGCCTTCAGTTGGGTCGGCGACGTTAAAGCTTCCAGTGCCACTGGGGCCGGCGAAACCGATTAGGGCAGCGTTTGGTGGATTGAAGCGAACATTGGCCCCACCCTGAGAAAATACGGATTGAAAGATACGTCCATGGTAGATGCCGTATCCACCGCGAATCGACGAATTGCCCGCCCCTCCCGTCAGTTTCGACATAAAACCATCCTGCCAGCCCGGGCTATAAGCGAAGCCAATCCGTGGCTCAATGTTGTCCTTGTCGGAGCCATAGACGTAGTCAATTCGATTCTTTAACTCTCGCGGAGCAGACACATACTCATAGCGCGCGCCTATATTAAGCGTTAGGTCGGGCCGCACCTTCCAATTGTCTTCGGCGTAGAAGTTCGACTCGTTTATCCTGTTCTCCAGGAAGAAGGGTCCATAACCTTTTTGATACGAGGAGATGCAGCCGCGCAGGAATTGCTCATAACCATTGGCTAAAGTTGTGCCGCCACAGGTGCGGCTGAAATTATAGAAACCGCGGGAGAAGTTGTCAGCCAGATCATCGAGCTGTTGGCGACGTATGTCTGTGCCCGCTTTGAAGAAGTGATTGCCGCCGAACAGGGTGCTAATGTTGAAGACATACTGATTGTCAGTCTGATAGCGATTAATCGGAAAATTCCCAGCGCTCCCGATTGTCGGAGTACCGAACGTGAGGTTCTGGAACTGGATTATTGGAGTATTGTCTCCAGCCTTAATTCCTACCAGGGTAGTTCTTAAACCGAGACCATAACGAAACTCTGCGACAGTCTTAGCGGTAAAAAGATGGGTCCAGTTGATGCCCAGATTCTGCTGCTTGTTATTCTGCCTGGTCGCCTCGCCGAAGACGATGTTGTCGTCGTTATCGAAGATCTGCCTTGTATACTGCCAACGGGCAAAAAAGTTATCTTCCGAACGCGGATTCCAATCAAGCCTGCCGGAATAATCATCAAGCGGCCGGTTGAAGGGACGCTGACCTCTGAAAGTACGGGTACTGCTGCTGGGATCGTTAGGAGTGACATTGGCGAAACGCTCGATAACCGATTGAACAAATGCTCTATTGGCCGGCGTATCATTGACACCAGCTATTAATCTCGGGGCCCGCTCGCTGGAAAGCAAAATGTCCCGGACCACGTTAAGCGCGCCACTCTCCCGCTTTTGATCGAAACTGACAAACCCAAAGAGATGATTCTTGAAAACTGGAAAACCGGCAGTGAATCCATACTGATTCCGCCGCGTAACAGGTTTTGCCTGGCCCGTAAAGAAATGGCTTTTGGCGTTCAGGGCGCTGTCATTGTGAAACCAGTAAACATCGCCGTGGGGAGTGTTGGTTCCATTCTTGGTCTGCACAAGGACTACTGCCCCATAACCACGTCCAAACTCAGCGGTGAAGTTATTAGTGATGACCTGAAACTCCTTGATTGTTGAAAGAGCGGCTCCCTGGCGATTCTGATTCTCCGACGAGTCGTCGTTGTTTACACCATTAATTTGGAAGGTCGCACCCCGAGTCCCCGTGCCGTTGAAGTTAATGGAAGATCCGGAAGATGCTGTCGGATTATTCTGCCCCGATGTCGGGTTTTCCTGGAAGCCGGTAAAGGTTTCGGCTAGCGTGAGGAAGCTACCGGGATTGAAAGTCGGTTTGTCCATAATCTCCTGCGTATTGAGTGAGCCCTTGACCTCGGCATTCGTAGTGTTTATAGGGACTGCTTCAGCAGTAACTGTGACTGCCTCCGAGACTCCGCTGGGAGTTAAGGTAAAGTCGATTACCCGCGTCTGATTCAGAGCGATCTCGATGTTCTGCTGGGCCAACGTGGTAAAACCAGCGCCCGAGGCTGTGACGTTGTAGCGGCCGAGCGGCAGAAACGTTGCGGTGTATGATCCATCGCTGTTTGTCTTGAGATTGCGCTCCTGCCCAGTCTCAATATTCCGGACCACAACTTCAATACCGGGTATGACCAGACCGTTGGAATCGCTCACCGTGCCCTGCAGAGTTCCGGTGACGGTTTGTGCCTGAATCGCGCTTGAGCAAGCGACAGTCGCTGAAACGAGGCACAACAGGCGCAATGTAATTCTGAAATGTTGCTTCATGGGAGTGTCCTCTTCTTTTTATGTGCTACTTGTTTTTGTGTGCGACTTCTTTTTGGCGAACCAGCCGCAGGAGCAGGTTCCTAGCAACTCAGTTTGCGCACAACAGCTAGCTGGTTGACAGAACGCGGAAAGTTTTAAGACAGGGATCAGGAGATCCCCAGTAAACTTTCCATGGGATTATTTCAAGGCGAAAAGGAACTACACGCCCGCGAGATCATTTGGGACGGCGGCATTATACGGGCTTGACCGAATAAGAAAAGCTAAAGATTCTTATCGTTGGGATAACGAGCGCTGATGCCCAGCTTCAGCAGTTCTGAGAATTGACATGCGATGCGCCCAGAGCACAGCCCCTCGCTCGACTTTGCCATCGACATCTATTCTAAACAGGGTCGGATTTATCTGGGAAAACTCTTGACTGTTAAAGGGATGGTTATATACTGGCGCCATCATCTGCATCGGCGGCGTACGTTCCGGTTTGTCATGGGAACCAGCGACGTTGTTGATGCGCTCGCCATCTTTGTAACAGAGTCGGTTAAGTCAACCCAAAAGACTTCGTAGCGATGTAACTATCGCTCGAGCCCACCACCCTAGGAGGAATTGAGCCCATGTTAAATCGTATCCGTCTTGCCATTGGCCTCTTGGTTTTCGTGGCCGCTTTAGCTCCAGCGGCGTTCGCGCAAACTGGCACGTCCAATATTACCGGCACCGTCAGAGACACGACGGGGGCTGTTGTCCCCGGCGCCACTGTGACGGCAAAGAATGAAGCCACGGGTGTAACCAACACTCAGATAACTACCGATTCAGGATTGTATGCCTTTTCTTCGCTGCCGGTCGGGGCCTATACGATTACGGTTGAGAAACAAGGTTTCAAGACTCTCCAAAGAACTAATAATCGGCTCGAGGTGGGAACGCCCTTAGCGGTCGATGTCGGGTTGGAAGTGGGCCAGGTTTCCGAAACTGTATCTGTTCAAGCTGGAGCCGAGCAACTTCAAACTTCCAACGCCACCATCGGCAATGTCGTCGAACAGAAAGCGATCGAGGCCTTGCCGCTTAACGGCCGCAATCCTCTGACGCTGTTGCTCCAGGAGCCGGGCGTCGTGCAGAGATCCGCCGGGGGCGCTGGTTCTGGTGTCCATGTTAATGGCTCACGTGACCGCGCATTCAACGTGACAATTGACGGCATCGAAGCGAATGAATCATCGGTGCCTAACCCGGTAAGCAACCTCTATCGAATCAATCCTGACAACGTTCAGGAATTCAAGGTCACGACTAACAACGCCACCGCGGAAGAAGGTCGCAACAGCGGCGCGTCGATTTCCATCGCCACGCGAAGTGGAACCAGCGAGTACCACGGCACGGGCTTTTTCTTCTTTCGCAACGAGGCCTTGAACTCAAATGAGTGGTTCGCCAATGCGCAGAAGACGCCGAAGCCCCTGATCAGAATGGGTCAATACGGATTCGAGATGGGGGGGCCGATTAAGAAGAACAAGACTTTCTTTTTTGGCAGTTATCAGGAAAGTCGCATCGACTTCACGCAGCCCATAGATCAGACTTTTGGCATTCCAATTGTTTACACGCCGGAAGCACGCAATGGAGTCTTCCGTTATTTCTTTCCTGACTCCACGTGCGTTCCTGCAACCGGGGCCGGCAACTGTCTCAGGATTAGCGGTACGATTATTAGCAGGAATAGCACTCTGCTCGTTAACCCAAACACAGGTGCTTATGTCACCGGAATCCACAATTGCGTCGGGGCCGAAACTAATTGCATTCGAACTTATGACACGCGCACGGGAGCAAACAACACGTTGGGAAAACCGCTTGACTCCGCAGTCGCAACACTCCTGCAAGCCTACCCTTTGCCGAATAATTTTGCTTCCGGTGATGGCTTGAATACGGCTACGTTCCTATGGAATCCGCCGACGGCGGTCAGAGGTCCGAATTACGCCGCCCGCATCGATCACAATTTCAACGCAGACAACAGCATGTTCGTGCGTTATCTTTTCGCCGATTACAACACGCTGGAAGGCGATCCGCTGAACGGCAGGCCGCAGGTCTATCCCAATAATCCGCCGCAGGGTGAAGTGTTCCGCCGCACCTCGAATCTGGCGATCAGCTACCGCCGCGTGATCTCGCCCAGCCTCGTCAACGAGTGGACCGCCGGCTTCGGGCGTTTTGGCTTCCTGTTCACGCAGGGTGAGGCCAATCCCGCCTGGCCCAACATACCACCTTTTAACTTTACCGACCTGAGTGAGCCTTATATCAACACGCCGCGAACCGCGCGTTGGGTGACGACACCGCAGGTGCTGGACAACCTGAGCTACGTCCGCGGCGCACACGTTTTCCGCGGCGGCATCAATTTCCGTTTCTATCGTCACGTCGATCAACGCGGCCAGCCGGGTGGCATCAACGTAACGCCATCAGTAACTTTCTCTCAGGCTAACCGAAATCCATTCTCCGCCGACGGCTTCGTGTCAGCAGGCGGAATCGATACAACCACCGATTCCAGTACCCTCGGCAACCTCATCACAACTTTGTATGGTCTGCCCGCGAGAATTTCACAGACATTCATTTCCAATCTGAAGGACGACGTGTTTCTGCCATTCAAGACTGGCGATAACGTTACCTTGTATGCGGAGAAGCACAATCTGGATCAGTACAACTTCTACTTCCAGGACGAGTGGAAACTGCGACCGAATGTCACACTCAATTATGGGGCGCGGTGGGAACTCAATCCGCCGGCTAACACGACGCCACATAACAACGTCTTCGTGGCGAGTACGCCCATTGTCGGCACGCCGTTGCCAGCGATTCCCACAGTCAATCAACCTGGCGCAGTGACCTTTGTACCAGCCAAACGCTGGTACGGGGGCAGCTTCAACGGGGCGATTGGGCCGCGTCTTGGCCTCGCCTACAGCCCGGATTTCAAATCCGGTTTCCTGCATAGTGTTTTCGGCGGCAACAGCAAGAGCGTGATCCGGCTGGGATATGGTATCGCGTTCGATACCATTTCTTCCTTCCAGGTCACGGCAGCAGCCGGGAGAATCCCGGGGCTGGTGCAGTCCTGCACGACTACGTTCCCCTTTACGTCCATTACTAGCGGCTGCGTGAACTCTCCCGACGTTAACAAGACGGTTGCCGGCGGATTTCCAACCCAGTTGCCTGCTCCCAGCGTTAAGCCATCCAGCTTTTTCACGCCGCCGCAGCAACTGAGAAGCAATGCCCCAGGTAATATCACGGTGTTCGCGCCGAAGATGCAACTGCCTACGGTTCATGAATGGAACATTAGCATCCAACGTGAGCTGCCCTGGGGACTGGTAATGCAGGCTGCTTACATCGGTCGCCGTGGCGAACACCTCTTCATGGCGTACGACGCGAACCAAATCAACTCCGATCCTATCGTGCCGTCGTTTTTGATCATGCAGCAGAATCGGGCGAAGGGCTGCACGTCGAGCGGTACCGGTTGTCCGTCTGGGGTTACGGGCACAACACCACCGTTGCTTGCTCAACTTGTTGCGGCTTTCACAGCTGCCGGAAACGCCAATCCCACCGCGGCGGCAACTAGCTTTCTCAATTCCGGGACAACGACGACAGATCTGGGCAGAAACAGCGCCGGCAATTTCGCCGGGCGCATCGAAGACACTGTCCTGGGTCTCAAGCTGAGACCGAATCAGCAGTTCAACGTGATCACTTATCTCGACAACAGCGGCGACTCAAACTACAACGCCGCCCAATTCACGCTGCGTCGACGGTTCAGCACCGGCCTCGGCTTGAGCATGGCCTACACGTTCGGCAAGTCGATTGACAACCAGTCCGTCGATCCAGTCGGCGCCTCTTCCGGCGGTGGGCTCTCCACCACTAACTCGCGCACGCCGACGGATATTCGCAACTTCCGCGAAGAGCGCGCGCGTTCTGACTTCGACCGTACCCATGTTTTTACAAGCGCAATGGTGTGGGAACTGCCGGTTGGTCGGGGACGAAGATTTCTGGGCTCATCCCACGGCATAGTAAATCAGGTCCTGGGAGGCTGGACCATGAATAGCATTTACACGTTCATGACTGGTGAACCATTCGCCGTTCGCAGCGGCTCATTCACCGCTAACGGAAATCACGAATCACGCGCCGGTGTGCAACAAGCGGTTCGGGCACAGCTACAGGAACTACCCGGACAAAGCTTCGCCGGTCCGGTGCTGTTTAAGCCAGTGACCTTGACCACATGCGGTGTGGATCTAACACAGGCCTTTTGCCTTCCGGCTCCCGGTCAGAACGGCGCCGGCAGGAATATCTTTACCGCGCCGAGTTACTGGAATCTTGATCTCGGCTTTATTAAGACGTTCCCGATCACGGAACGCTGGAGGCTGCAATTCAGGACCGAATTGTTCAATGCGCTGAACCACGTGAACTTTGACAATCCGCGCGACGCCTCGGTTGGCTCGCCCAGCATCAGATCCAATGTTTTTGCGCAGACTTGCTGCGCGGGCGTGGCGCCGCCCTCGACTCAGACCATCGTCCAGACTGGAGAATCGGCGCGAGTAATTCAATTCGCGTTGAAGCTTCAGTTCTAGTCAGGTTGAATAACCAGCAACAGCGAGACATCCGCGTGATGTCTCGCTGTGCTTATTTCTGGCGCTCAATGTTTGGCTGACTCTCTAGACCGTTATTATCCAGCCGGGGAATCGTATGACGGTCTTGAATCAGAGCTTCAGCGATAAGCCGGCTGTGGCCAAATATCTTCGAAGGATCAAGATGCCGCTACACCTGTTTCTCGTGCGAGGAAAACATTCAATCACGCGCCTGCTGGCCATCACGCTCGCAATCCTTCCTTTGATCACTCCGCCCTTATCGGCCACGGAGAAGTTGAAACCAGAGGAAATAATAGCCAGGCACCTGGAATCCATCGGCCCAGCCAAGGCGCGCGCTGCCGTTACCACGCGTATCATCAGCGGGACTGCTCAGGTCGTTTTTCGCACGCCACCACCAGGGCAAGCCATAGGACGGGCCGTGCTCGCTTCCGAAGGTGTTAAGAGTTTGATCGGCATGAGCTTTAAGAGTCCCGTTTACCCTCGTGAAGAGTTGGGCTTTAACGGAAACAGTTTTATCGCTGCCTTTGTAACCCCGGGAGTCCGCTCCTCCCTGGGCAGTTTTCTGATGACTCACAACCTTGTTTTCAAGCAGGGTCTGATGGGCGGCACATTGTCATCGGCCTGGGCGCTGCTGGACTTAGCCAATCGCGATCCGCGCCTGGAATACACGGGCACTCAAAAGGTCGACCATCGGATGCTCCACGAACTGAAATATTTGCCGCGCGGAGGCTCCGATCTGCAAATCAAACTCTTCTTTGATCCAGAAACTTTCCAGCACGTGCGGACCGAGTATCAACGCGTGATCGCAGCTCCCACTGGCGACCGCGGGTACCTAAGCGGGAGGGGAACGGAGACACGCTATAAGATGGTTGAAGAGTTTTCCGACTTTAAGCCGGAAGGAGGATTGACACTACCGCACACTTATAAAATCAAACTAATGGCTGATACGGAAAGCGGCGCATTCCTGGCGGACTGGGTAATAAGCTTAACTCAATTCACCTTCAACCAGCCTATCGATCCCAATTCATTTACAATTAGCACAGATTAAGAAGCTTACCTGCTCGAGCGTATCCGCGTTGACGGAAGTTAAGCTAGTAACGTTCTCGCTGCGGAAAATTGTTAACGGGGCGTTCAGTGCGGGCGCCTCGTTTCATTTACCATTTAATAAGAGTTCGTAATAAGAGTTCGAAATAAAACTCTTGACCCTCGGAGTTGCGGGAGTATACTGAGCGCATCTTTCATATAGCTTTCTTCGCCTTCCGGCATTTTCTTAGCTACAACCGTCGTTACGGAAAATCAGTCAAGTCCTATTCCAAAATAGGAAGTAGCCCGCTCGCTCCTGGACCGCCCAGCTCTTGGTTTATGAGCGATCAATTCTCAACTCGCAACCCTGGAGGAGCCCATGAAGAGTCGAATTCTAAGCCTGACGTGTTTATTGTTACTTTGCGCGAGTGCCGCGGCCCAAACTACTTCCGGGCGGCTCGCCGGCGTGGTCACAGATCAAAACGGAGCTTTAGTGCCGGGAGCAGACGTCTTAGCTGTTCATAACGACACCAAGGCCGAGTTCAGAACCACCGCCAGCGGTGAAGGCAGCTGGTCAATTCCCTCAATTCCCAATGGCACCTACACGATCTCGGTCTCGGCGCCGCGCTTTAAGACCACTGTGATCAAAGACGTCAAGGTAGACTCCGGCCAGGTAGCCACTGCCAATGCGGCCCTGCAACCAGGCGGCGCCGCCGAACAGGTGGTCATCGTCGGAGGTGGTGAGATTCTTCAGACTGAGAGTCCTAATATTTCAACCACCATCGCCGGCCGGCAAATCAGTGAACTTCCCTTCGTCACGAGAGATGCCCTGCAATTGGTTTTGACTCTTCCAGGCGTGCAAAGCCCTGGCGTCCCCCGCACCTCTTCGATAAACGGCCTACCGAAAGGCTCGGTAAACATCATGCTGGACGGCGTTAATATTCAGGACAACTTCCTTCGCAGTTCAGACGGGTTCTTCACATCTATACAGATGAAGTCGGATGCGGTCCAGGAAGTCACCGTCTCCACCGCCGTACCAGGGGCTGAGAGTGGCGGCGAAGGCGCGGCTCAAATCAAAGGCGTAACGAAGTCCGGCACTTCTGAGTTTCACGGAGGTGCGTTTTGGCAATACCGTTCGCCACGGTTTAATTCGAACTATTACTTCAACACCATCGACCGCTTGCCGAAGGATAGTCTCTTCCTCAGGCAAATGGGCGGACACATTGGCGGCCCGATTATGATCCCGCACTTAATCAAGGGCCGCGACAAGGCGTTTTTCTTTGTGAACTGGGAAGAGTTTCGCCTGCCGCAGGCTTATGGCTCGCTTTCTGCAGTGGGAAATATTCTGGTGCTAACGCCTGAAGCGAGAAATGGCAACTTTACTTTCGCAGCTCCCAAGCCTGCCAGTCCTAATCCCATACCGACAGGTTGTTCAGCTATCGTCAATACCTCACAAATGCTTTGTACCAGAAATCTACTTACGGTAGCCGCAAACAACGGATTCACCAGTACTATCGATCCGAGGATCGCTCAGGGACTTGGCATTGTCGATACCGCCGTGCATACCGAGGGAGCGCTGAAGAGCCGCGTGACTAACCTCACAAATCCATCGGCCAACGACTATAACCGGCTGGACTATAATTTCCAGGATCCCGGCACGAACATTCGTCGCTTCCCGACCGGCAGGCTCGACTGGAACATTACCAAGAACCAGCATCTCGAGTTCATCCACCAGTATCAGCACTACTACTCAACTCCTGACGCCGTCAATGGACAAAACAGTGTGGCGCCGGGACAGGGCATAGTGATCGGAACGCCGGGCATTACCGGTTCGATCTATCGCAACTCCTACTCCTTCGCCGGAGCTCACCGTTGGACCGTTAGTTCGAACATCTCGAATGAAGCCCGCTTCACTTCCGGAGGAAATGGCACATCCCTTTTCACGCGCGAGTTTGCCCCTGGGCTGTTCAGTCTTTGGGGCGGCAACGCCCTGGCCACTGGAACGTATCTGGGAGCGCAGGGCAACGGCACCGGCGCATTCTATAATCGCCGTTCAACTTCACGGCGAACTACGCCAACAAAAGGGCTCAGCGACAATCTGACCTACGTCAAGGGGGACCACACGATAAATTTTGGCGGCTCGTATCTCTATATTAGATCGTTCACGTCCGCCGCCAGCACGCAGGTGGTACCGCAAGTTACTCTGGGAATTAACTCCAACGATCCGGCAGTGAACATGTTCACGACTGGAAATTTTCCGAATGCTAATTCGACCCAGTTAGGACAGGCACAATCGCTCTACGCGATTCTCGTGGGTCGAATCACCGCGGTTAACCGCTCAGCGTCGCTGGATGGAGACACGAAGAAGTACGTCTTCGACTCCTTCAACGAATACAACCACCAGAATGAATGGGCTTTCTATGCCCAGGACTCGTGGAAATTCAGACCGAACATTACCTTGAATTACGGCCTGCGCTGGGAGTTCGAGCCTTCACCGATAAATGACAATCTCGTTTACACCAGAAATGGAGTTGAAGGTATTTACGGCATCTCCGGCATTGGCAATATGTTCAAGCCTGGTACGTTCGGAGGACAGCCGACGCAATACCGTCTCCTGGGTAAAGGTGAGAAAGGATTCGCAAATCGCTGGCACGATTTCGCGCCTTCCTTCGGCTTTGCCTACACTCCTGACTTCAAGACAGGACTTCTGGGGAAACTTACCGGCTCTGGCAAGACAGTAATCCGTGGCGGCTATTCAATCGCCTTTACGCGCGAAGGCTTTAGTGCCTACACCTCGATGTTCGGTTCCAATGAGGGAGGAACGGTGACTCTGAATGCCAGCCCCAGCTCGAATGCGTCAATCTTCGGCCTGGCCGGCAGCAGATTGTTCCGAGACCCTTTGCCGGTGGTGCCGCCGCCAGCCGACACAAGTAAGTACCCGTTTACGCCCGTCTTTCTTGGTCCCGGCAGTGCCAACGATTTTGATCCCAATCTCAAGGCTGGTTATACCCAATCGTACTCGCTTGGCCTCCAGCGTGAGATTGGGAAGAACACCGCCATTGAAGTTCGCTTTGTTCGCACGCGCGGCACCCACCTGTGGCGCCAGATTGAACTCAATGAGGTAAATATCTTCGAGAACGGCTTTCTCAACGAGTTCAGAAATGCCGCAAATAACCTGAAGATATTCATGACAGCGAATCCCCTTTGCGGACAAAGCGGCCAGCCGGCTTGCAACTACGGGAATACGGGGCTGTCGGGTCAGGTGGCAATTCCGATCATAAACACTGCGATCGCTTCCAACACCGACCAGACGACACTCAACCGCATCCTGCAAGGTCAGGCTGGAGCTGTCGCTAACTCAATTGCTTTTAACCTGACTCGCATGAACCGGTTAATCATTAACGGAACTCTTGCTAATGGATCAGCCTGTCTAATCGGTACGGCTGGCTGTACGCCGCGGATTCAGTCCACGAGTCTCCCGTTAAGCACCGGTTGCGACAACACTCTCACGAATAATCAAACCTGCAGGATTTCAAACTACTTCATAGTCAACCCGCAACCTTCAGCCGGCTCGTTCTTGATGACCCAGGGAACTGATACGTCATTCAACGCCTTGCAGGTTGAGCTGCGACGCAGAATGTCGAGGGGACTGCTTTTCCAGGGCAGCTATCAGTACGGAAAGGCGTTGTCAAACGCTTTCGTCTCGTCTTCTTCCGTATTCTCACAGCCGAGAACGCTGCGCAATCCCACCCTGGATCGAACCTGGTCGCCGTGGGACATTCGCCACTCACTCAAGTTCGATTTCATCAATGAACTGCCATTCGGCTCTGGTCATCGCTGGCTGAACACGAGCAATGGCCTCGTCAATCGAATTGTAGGCGGCTGGCAATGGAGCGGTGTCGTTCGCATTCAGTCCGGACCGGCCACGCTGCTCACCAGCGGCGGGCGGGCCACGGTGAATCAGAACGACTCTGGCGTGGTGCTGCACAACATGACGCAGAAACAGTTTGACGGATTCGTCAAGATTCGCAAGGATCCGAGCGGCATCGTCTACTGGCTGCCTCAGAATATTATCGACAATACGATCGCGGCATTTGCCAGCCCGACCGGACAACCCCTCGATGCCAATGCTCCCTATATTGGCCCGCCGCTGACAGCGGGAGAATTCGGTAGTCGCATTGTGTTCCATGGCCCGGGCACGGCACGGTTCGACTTCAACATTCTCAAGCGCATTCCCATAAACGAGAGAGTGAACGTTGAAGGCAGAGTGTCATTCTTGAACGCCTTCAATCGCGCAAACTTCTACCTGGGTGATTCCGATTCCACGATTAGAAGCATCAGCGCGGCCTCAAGCTTATTCGGCCAAACTCGGTCCGCTTATCGCGACATCACGGTGTCCGGTACCAACGATCCCGGGGGCCGGCTGGTTGAGTTCCAGTTGCGCTTCAACTTCTGACAGGAATCCAACCAAAACAAATGAGGGATGCAGCCAGTTCCGGCTGCATCCCTCATTTCTATGTCCTGCGGCGTTATCCGACCGCTCTCTGGCGTTACCGTTACTTATCTGCCCACATGATTGCAAATGACTGAAACGATTTACTTCTTATTGAGCGCCGACTTCAGCTTTTCAATCTCCGCCTTCACTTGCGCTGAGTTCGCAGCCGCGGGTACGTCGTTTAGATACTGTTCGAATGCCCGCAACGCTGCCTCCGGTTTCTGCTGCATCAAATAGAGTTGCCCCAAAAACATCTGCGCCGTTCCCAGCGCAGGGCCACCTAACTCATACGCGCGAACCAGCTCTTTTTCAGCCTCCGGTAAGCGGTTCAGCTGCAAAAGACTTCCACCCAGCAGGAGATGTGCGGTAGCCGCGTTCGGATCCAGCGCAATGGCTTTCTGCAGCTCGTCAGCGGCGTCCGCAAAACGTTCCTCTCGATTGAGAATCAAACCGAGCTTGAAGTGCAGTTCCACCAGGGTAGTATTGTCAGCTCCGGTAGCCTGTAGCGCGGCACGCAAGACCTTCTCAGATTTGGCTAAATCTCCCTTTCCCGCCAAAGCGTCAGCGTAAGGAAGCGCCAGGCCGTGAAGTGAGGGGTTCTCCTCGTACAAACCACCTAACACTTCAGCTGCTCTTTTGAAGTTCGCCTGGCGATTAAGCACAACGCCAAGATTCAAACGCGAATTAGGATACTTCGCATTAACCTTGATCGCCTTCTCAAAAAGTTCCCCGGCTTCTTCTAAACGATCCAGTTTAAGATAAAGAACGCCAAAGTCATTTAGCGCGCGGAGATATTGCGGGTATTGCTTTAGGGCTGATCTAAAATTTGTAATCGCATCATCAACCTTTCCCTTTCCCACCGCCTTGATCGCTTCATCGTAGGCGTTGCGCGCGCCTGATGGAACGTCAGGCTGCAAACTGGCGACGTCAATCACTCCAGGCGGGGGCTTGGATTTGCTGGTTAGGGGCCGCAGAAAGACAGTCGCATAAACCGGAGTACCGCGAATTATGCGAAATCTTGTGGTGGTGGTGTCGAAGGTACGGCCGTCACTTTCAACGGTGATGGTGTAATCGGCGTCGCGGACCAAGTCGCCCGTCAACAGAAACTTGCCCTTCGTATCGGTAAAAAGCGTTTCGATTCGCCCATCATCACGAGTTAAGGTGAAGCGTATTGCTTGTTCCGGCAATCCGCCATTAGGCACAAATATTTGAATGGAGTTCGGGAATTGGGCTGCCGCTGTGCCGGGTAGTGATGCAATCGCGAGCAGCAGTCCACACAGAGAACCTGGGTGCCTTTGAATCAGGTGCAACATCGGAGGCAGATTAGCGCGATCCGTTCAGGAAAGCCATCCCCAGCCTGCCCTTAAAACAGGATCGAGCAGCAGACATAATGAACTTAAGGCGCGTAGATGAGGGATTGCCTTCGAGCCTCGCGGAATTGGGCCAACGCCTGGGTCCACGAGGCGCTGATCTCTGCCGCCGTCTCGCCGCGTTTCAGGTGCGCTATCGCTTCGGCGTTAACCAGCAGCCGGAGGTAATCGTCAACTTTCCATTGCGAAGGGTACAGCTTGCGCAAGGCGACGGCAATTTCCAGTCCGGCAGCAACGGATCGGAAACGCGAGCGATCGGTAATGATGACGTTAATGCCGCCGCATTCCACGTTCTTGAAAACGGAACTCTTCGGCGTAAAGCGAACCGGCACAAAACGGACGCCTTGAATTCTTCGGTTGTTCAGGTAGGCAGCGAGTTGTTGCTCATCAATCCAGGGCGCGCCGACTAATTCGAACGGCGTGTCAGTGCCGCGGCCTACTGACACATTCGTAGTTTCCAGCAGACCGATGCCGGGATAAAGCGTTGCTTCTGTCAGGCTGCGCATGTTCGGCGAAGGATTCGTCCAGGTGAGATTGGTTTCGTCGAACCACATCGATCGCTGCCATCCTTCCATCTCAATGACTCTGAGTTCGCAGCCGATCTTGCGCTCCTGGTTGTACAGTCGCGCCAGCTCGCCAATTGTCATTCCATGTTGCACCGGGATCGTGTGATAAGCAGTGAAGGAAAGCTTATCGGCATCAGCCACCGGACCTTCGACATCCACACCGCCAATCGGGTTTGGCCGGTCGAGAACGAAGACCGGCATGTGTACCCTGGCCGCTTCCTCCATTACATACCCCAGAGTGGAAATATAAGTGTAAAAGCGTGTGCCGATGTCCTGGATGTCATAGACAATCGCGTCGAGATCTTTCAACTGTTCCGGCTTTGGACGACGAGTTTCACCGTACAGCGAATAAATGGGAAGGCCCGTCTGATCATCTTTTGTGTCTGAAACCTTTTCATCGGCCACACCGCGTATGCCGTGCTCCGGCGAAAAGAGGGCCGACAGCTTTACGACCGGCGCCTTGTTTAGAACATCAATTGTCGCCCGGCCGGCGCGATCGCGACCCGTCTGGTTTGTCACCAGGCCGATGCGCATTCCGGCCAGTTGTTTGAAGCCGTCACGCTCAAGTACGTCTATCCCGGTCAGGACTTTTGCTTCGGTGATATTGCCGGCGGCAGGTAAGGTTGCGATGGCTTGCTCCCGCGAAGCTGCGAACCGAGCCATGTCGCTGATCAATCTTTCGTAGTATTGAGACAACTCAAGATGCGCTTGCGCAACCATCGCGAGATCCGTTACAGCGCCGGCGGCAATTGAAGCCACGCGGCCGCGCAAGGGACCAACATCGCCTTTGCCATCCGGGTGGACGCGATTGCTCAGGAAGATGACGAACATCCTGCTCGCCGGATCGATCCAGATCGAAGTGCCCGTAAAACCCGTGTGACCGAAAGAGCCCAGCGGAAAGAGATCACCGCGATTTGTCGAGAAGCTGGTGTTGATGTCCCAGCCCAGACCGCGAGTCCATCCCGATTCTGAAACCAGACGCGGCCGAATCATTTCTGCAACTGTCAGCGGACCCAAAATGCGGGCGCCGCCGTATGTGCCTCCATTCAAAATCATCTGGCAGTAGATGGCGAGATCGTCAACGGTCGAGAAGAGTCCCGCGTGCCCGGCGACCCCACCCATGCGATAAGAAGTGGGATCGTGAACCTCGCCGCGCAACCAGCGTTCGCCTTCGGCCCCTGCGTTGGCGCCGCTATCGCCCAGATAAGCTAACTGGCCGCGTCGCTTCTCCGTGGGCGCAACGCGAGCGCGCAGACGTGGGTTCGGCCGAAAGCCCGTGTTGCGCATGCCCAATGGCACAAAGATATTTTGTCGCGCAAATTCGTCGAGCGTCAGGCCGCTGGCGCGATGAACAACTTCACCCAACGCAATGTAGTTGATATCGCTGTAAACGAATCTGGCGCCCGGAGGATTTCGTAGTGGCTCCTTGATGAGTCTATTAATTGCCTCGTCGTATCCCGACCATTGTTCCTTCAGATTGAAGTCGGGTGCGTATCCGGCACGATGGGTCAAGAGTAGCTCAATCGTGATTCGCTCCCTACCCTCGCCCTTGATCTCAGGAATGTAATTCGACAGTGGATCGCTCAGACGGATCTCTCCGCGCTCCACCAGGATCATAATGCTGGTGGCGGTCGCGACAACTTTGGTAAGACTCGCCAGATCGAAGATCGTGTCGGTCGTCATTGCCTCGCGCGCGGGCTCGACAGCGCGGGCGCCATAGGCTTTGCGCCAGGCCACTCGGCCATTTCGCGCGACCAGGACCACGGCACCGGGCAAGTGATGCTGGGCGATTTCCTGTTCAACTACGCCATCAATCTGCGAAAGCTTTTGCGCGGAGAGGTCAACGGTGGCAGGCTTTGCTTTCTGTAATCCGGAGGCAGGAACCGCCGGCGTTGGCGATAAGAAGGCAATGAGAAGGACAGCAACCAGGTAGGGAGCTGAGTTTCTAAGTGGGCTTCGGCGAAAGATCAAGGACAAGATGATTAAGCGGGGAACGTTTGCAAGATGGGCAACAACCTGGTTGGTTTAATGAGCTCCTCCGTTACGTTGTTCTATTACGATTTCAATTAAGGCTTCAAGCCGCCGATTGGTTGCCACGTGTGATTCCGTTAACTCTGTTTGTGTTTGAGCTAATTTCGCAAATCGTTCTTCATTTCGGATCTGTGCCTCAATTACGAACTCAACCTTTCCCTCCAAAACCCCGAATCTCTCGTCCCGTTCGCGCATCTGCGCATCAAATTTCTCGTCTCGTTCGCGCATCTGCGCATCAAATTTCTCGTCTCGTTCGCGTATCTGCGCATGAAATCGCTCGCCACTCTTCATCTGCGCATCGATAATCATATTGATCTTTTCATCTTGCTCGCGGTCGGGCCTGCGCGCCCGCAGGCCCGACCGAACCATCAGTCCGGCGATGCGTTCGAGACGATCAAGTCTTTGTTCAGGTGTCATATTCTAGCGCGTTAGACGGAACGATATCTCAGATGGAACAATCATACCACTTTGTCACTCCACTTTCTTAAGCTGGATGCCGGTACCTCGAGGATAAAGACCTGGCAAAGAAATTGGCAATTTTCCAACTATGTCGATCCGGCCCAAAATTGCGCGGGCCGCGGCCTGTTGCAGGCTTGGCATGTCGCCGTAAGCGACTAGATATGTGCGGAGCTCAGGAAAGTTTTGCAGCAGATAAGGATTCCCAAAACTGATGCCGATAACTGGCACCTTGTTTGTGATCAGAGCGGAAAGCGCCTTCGCTCCCGGATCCGGCAGCCCGACACTGCGCGCTTGTCCACTGCGCACTCGACCATACAACGACGCAATTACTATGTCTGCATTTTTCGCGCGAGCCAAAACTTTCTGAACTTCTGCTTCGGATGATCGATCATCAAGCACCAGTGTTTCGACCTTCCTACCCGCTCGCGACATGGCGCCAACAAAGGCGCCGGCAATCAATAATCGATCGTCGCCGTTTGTGATCGCCAGATTGAAAATACGAGCATCGGGTCTTAACGAATTCAAGGGCACCAGATTGCCGTCGTTCCGAACCAGCGTAATTGCATGCTCGGCGATCTCGCGTGCAAGCTCGACCGATTCCTTGCCGGCCACGCTCATGTCTATGGTATCCAGCGGCGTGATTCTCTGCTTGACCAGCCCCAGGTCATATTTGGCCGCGAGTACTCGCCGGGCGGATTCATCTATTCGCTGCTCTTTCATTCGGCCTTTTAATACCGCCTCGCGTACGCCGCGAAAAGCCGCGTCCGGGTCAGCCGGCTTCAGCAAAAGATCGGCGCCTGCTTCCAGGGCGCGCACCGAAGCTTCTTCCTGCGTGAAATATAGTGTCAGGCCGCTCATGCTCATCGCGTCAGTGACGATCAGTCCATCAAAGCCCAAATCGCGGCGCAGAATGCCGTTCATCACCGGCGAGAGTGTCGTGGGCATCGTGCCTTTTTCTACTACCACTTCGCCGCCTTCGTCTGTGTCGATCGGCTTTGTCCTGACATCGCGTGGCAAGGGATTCACTGCGGTGGGATCAACCTGCGGCATGCCTATGTGCCCGGTCATGACTGAACCTACCCCCGACTTGACCGCAGCCCGAAACGGAACCAACTCGACCGCGTTCAGTCGCTCGCGACTGACATTAATTTCCGGCAAGCCGCGATGCGAATCAGTAGCCGTGTCGCCATGACCGGGAAAATGCTTTGCCGTCGCAATCACACCATTGCTTTGCGCCCCTTCGACAAACGCGCCAACAAATCGTCCAACCGCAGCCGGATCTTCGCCGTAGGAACGGACATTGATGACCGGGTTCGCGGGGTTGTTATTAACGTCGGCCACCGGAGCATAGATCTGTTGCACCCCGAGAGCGCGGGCTTCGCGCGCCGTTACCAACCCCTGGCGCCGCGCGTACTCGGGATTATCCGTAGCACCCACAGCCATATTCCACGGCAGATTTACCGTGTCATCGAAGCGCATTCCTGAGCCGGCTTCGAGATCCGCTGATACTAACAACGGATAGCGCGATATTTGCTGCATGCGGTTTACCAGCACGACCGATTCGTACACGGGGCCGCGAAACAGAATGATCCCGCCGACATGGTTGTCTTCGACCTGGTGGCGCAGCGCTTTGAAAGCGTCGCTGTCCTGATTCAAGAAGGTCGCGTTAATGCCGACACTGATTAGCTGGCCGATCTTTTCCTCGAGCGACATACGCCGCAACTGTTCGTTAGCCCATTTGAGCGCGTCTTTGCCTGGGTGTGGTGAATATGGCTTTATGTTTGGCGCTGGAGCCGGGCCGGGACTTGTATAGGGAAAAAAACTTGAGGTTGCGGGATTCTCTTGCGCCCCCACCCTCCCATTGGATTCCACCAGTGGTGCAATCACCAGCACCGCAAATAGAAGATGCGATATAGATCGTTGGATTACAGGCAAGGACTTTTTTTTCATTGAAAACTGTCCTGGATATTGTTGGATTTTGATCACCCAGTGGGGGAAAGTTCGTCGCGACGTTCGCGAGGAGCCGGGGGAAAGGCAAACCCCGCCAACCACGCCACTAAAAAAGTTATCATACTTCCGATAAGCACATACCAGGTCCACGCAATCGGCGTCCAGAAACGGATGTAAAGCATCACCACAATGCTGACGATCATCCCTACCAGCGCCGGAGGCTCGCTAACGCGCCGCAGAAATGTTCCTACCAAAAACACACCGAGTACCGGGCCATTGATCAGAGAAGCAACCGATAACGCCTGATCGAGGGCGGAGCGATTCTGCCGCATAGCTATCAGCGCGACCCCGATCTGGATGATGCCCCACAGTAGCGTCAACCAGTGCGAGACGCGGAGATAGTGTTTGTCACTACGGCGCGGTCTGAATGGCTTGTAAAGATCGTTGACCGCGGTGGCGGCGATTGAATTGAGTGATGAAGAGAGGGCAGCCGCAAAAATTGCCGCCACCACCAGACCTGACAGACCCGAGGGCATGTACTTTGTGATGAAGTCTGGGAAGACACGATCACCACCAACTATCTGAAATGTGGCGCCGATTGGCAGCGTAGCCACGCCGGAAGGAAGTGTGCCATAGGCCGGATCGGTATGCGGCCCATAAAACGCGAACAGCAGCACGCCAACAAAAAGAAAGCCGACAAACTGGGCAAACACCATTGCGCCGCTGGTCAGAAGCGCTGCCGCGGCGCGGCGCGGCTTGTCCGTGCATAGATAACGTTGCACCAAATACTGATCGGTGCCGTGCGTGCTCATGGTCAGGAAACATCCGCCCAGCAATCCCGCCCAGAGTGTATAGGTTTTTGTAAGGTCAATCGGCAGGGAAAAGTTGAACGTGCGGGATGTAAACGGAGCTGTAAAAGCATAGCTTGTGTGTCTGATCCCGAAATCAATAAAGTTGAATTTGTGATACTGCTCACCCAGGGCAATGGCCTGACTCCAACCGCCTTTGATGGCCATGATGAGGACCACGGCCGCCATTGCCGCACCTGCAAGATAAATTCCCAACTGCACCACCTCGACCCAGATTACTGCCTCCATGCCGCCAAAATAAGTGAAGATGATCATTACTACGCCAAGCAACACCACTGATCCGATCACAATCGTATCGGCATTCGCCTGAGGTTGAAAAGCCGTGTACACCGCAGCCAAAACGAATGCCGTCAAGAGCAGGCGAATTCCGTCGGCTATGTTGCGCATCACGACGAAGAGCGATGCGGCCAGCATCTTAATGCGATTGCCGAAGCGCCGCTCCAGTAGCTGGTAGACCGTCATCAGCTCGCCACGAAAATACGAGGGAATGAAAAGTATCGAGATAACCACCCGGCCGAGCATATAGCCAAAGACGAGCTGCAGAAACTGAAAATTCCCGCCGCGAGCAAACGCGATCCCGGGAACTGAGATAAAGGTGATGGTGGAGGTTTCAGTGGCGACAATTGATGCAGCTATGGCCCACCAGGGCACGGTTCGGTCACCGAGAAAGTAATCACGCGTCGTCTCCTGCTTGCGCGAGAACCAGACGCCGAACAGCGTGATACCGATCAAGTAACCAAAGATAATGACCAGATCGATTAATTTCATAATCGGCTAAGTTGAGTTAGGTCTCTTTCGTGATGATTCGTGTGCTTTAGTGAATCACCTTTGTTTTGAACGCGCTATCCATCGTGGTGCAGCAACTCCGCAGCGCGCTCTACCACACCGCCAGTAGCAGCCAGTGCGCCCTCGGCATCTTTCAGCGAGCATCCCTCTTTGGCCATTAGAAGTGCGGCGGGCAACTTGCCATTGGCCTTCTCCAGATTCTCAATTGCGCTGCGTTCATCGATCCCCGCTTCGGTCATGATTATTCGGATGGCCCGGGCGCGCAGTTTCGCGTTGCGCGTCTGCATGTTCGACATCCGGTTGCCGCTAACGTATCCCAGCCGGATCATCGTGGCGGTTGAAAGCATATTCAGAACCATCTTCTGCGCTGTGCCTGCTTTAAGTCGCGTTGAACCGGCAATGACTTCAGGGCCAACGACGGGAACGATACTAACCTCAGCTGCTTTGGTGATAGGAGATCCGGGCGCGCAAGTAATAGCGGCGGTAAAAGCTCCCAGCGCCCGCGCATGCTTGACCGCGCCAACCGTATACGGGGTTCGGCCGGAAGCAGCAATGCCTACCAACGCATCATTTTGCGTAAACCCCCGCGTTCTCAGATCAGTGCCGCCGGCCTCGGCATCGTCCTCGGAAGCTTCAACCGCGCGATAACAGGCTTCATAGCCACCAGCGATGATGGCCTGCACCAGGTCGGGCGCGACGCCAAATGTCGGCGGGCACTCAGCCGCGTCCAGTACCCCCAGACGGCCTGACGTTCCGGTCCCAATGTAGAAAAGACGTCCTCCCCCTCGCAGCCGAGTAACGATTCCATCGACGGCATGAGCCACGTCACTCAGCACACTCGTAACCGCACCGGCCACCAGCGCGTCTTCAGCATTCATCAGCTGCACGATTTCATCGGGCGACAGCGAGCTGATGTTTGCGGTGCGCGGATTCTCTTGTTCAGTGACAGGAACGTGTTCCAGGTCTGGGGACGTCATAAAGTTCAAAAGTTTAGGATTTCCGCTTTCAAATTAACAGCGTCGAACCTGAAACCTCAACCTTGAAAGCTGAAGCCTTCTGACTAAACGGCGAGTGCTAGATCAGTCAGGAGTGCGCGGGCCATGCGCGCGGCCGCAATTGTGGGTGAAGAGCTCGGCGGCGCAATGAATGCCTTTTTGGCCACCCGGGCGATCTCGTCTCTGAGAGGGGCGAGTATCATCTCGCCCGCTGCAAAAACGCCGCCGACATACGCAACCTGAAAACGTTCGTTCTCCATGTGCAGTTTGCGAATGACGGCTATTGTGGATCTACCGAGTTCTTTGCCGGCGTCAATCATGATGCTGCGCGCTACTGCGTCGCCGGACCGCGCCGCTTCGATTACGTATTTGCCAAAGCCGGCGAGCCGCTCGTTTGTAATCGTGGGCGCGTAAATCGCGGTAGATAGATCCTCGGGCGACCCTACATGAAAATAAGCGCACGCCGCATCGGTAAGTATGGTCTTTGGGCCACGCTCGTCGGATTCATGCGCCACCGCCTGCAAAGCCCGCCGCGCGATCCATGATCCTCCTCCTTCGTCACCCACCACCGGGCCCCAACCACCTGCGCAGACCCGCTTTCCCTGCCGGTTAACTCCGCAGGAGATCGAACCCGTGCCGGCAATCACTACAATACCGGGCTGCCCATCGGTGGCGCCGTACAAAGCAATATCTCCGTCGCTTACCAACTCGATCTGTTTTATCCCCAGTGCCGCGCTTAATGCTTCGCGCATACGCGCGCGAATGTCTTTTCGTCTGACTCCGGCCAATCCAACACCGATGGCCGCGATTTCGTGTCGCTTGATCGAGGCCGCGCTGCACGCTTTATCAACCGCATCGCGTACGGCCGCGGCTGCCGTTGCGATCCCCACTCGCAGAGGATTCGAGGGGCCCGCGGCTCCTTCACCCAGCAGGCGCTGTTCGCTATCGAGAATCAGGGCCCGCGTCTTTGAGCCGCCGCCATCCACGCCTACTACGAAGTCGCGAGTGCGAAGTGGCCGTCGGGGCAGATCGACTGGAGGTGGTTTGGCGGTCATGTGAATTTGGAAAGCAGAATCTGGCCGAACCCTGGCGCTAGTGCTACCAATTCTATTGACAACAAACCTATAATGGAAACTAAAAGATCTTATCTACGTAACAATCGCAGCTAATAGAGCGCCAAGATGGAAATAAGACAACTGAAGGCTTTTCTCGCTATTGCCGAGTCCGGAACCTTCACGGCCGGCGCCCAGCGCGTTCACGTAACGCAGGCGGCTATCAGCATGCAGATCCGGCAGCTGGAAACGGAATTGCGCGCCAGAGTTTTTGTGCGTGCGCCCCGCCGGGTCATGCTTACCGAGGCAGGAGAAAAATTGCTCGAGCGCGCTCGCGTGATTCTGCGCGAGCACGACGCCGCTGTCGAAGAAATCAGCGCCCTGGCCGGAGCTGAGCGCGGCCGGCTGCGCATTGGCAGTGCCTCCGCTATGGTGAATACGGATCAATTACCGCTGTTACTGAAGCAGATTAAGGCGCTTCATCCCGCCGCCGAGATTTCCGTCACCTCGGGCACTAGCGAGTCGTTGGTCCAACAGATTCTCGGCGGTGAGCTCGATCTCGCCTTCGTTTCTTTGCCGGTGGAAGCTCGCGGGATCCAAACCGAAAGGCTGAGCCAGGATGAGCTGGTGGCAATCGCCTGCCCGCGTCACAAGCTGGCGAAGCAACGCGTAGTCAGCGCCTACGAGTTAGCCGGCGAGAAACTAATTCTTGGCGAACGAGGCGGCAACACCCGCCGTTTGATTGACAACTTTTTCGCGCAGGCCGGCGTATCGCTGACCATCGGGATGGAGTTGAGCCGGCTGGCCGCAATCAAGCGCATGGTTGAAGCAGATATGGGAGTAGGAATCGTTCCCCTGCAATCGGCCCGCGAGGAAATCAGCGCCGGCAAGCTGGTGGCCTGGTGGATCGAAGGCGCGCAAATCAACTGGGAATTGGGACTGGCGCGGCTGGTTGGTGGATACGAGTCGCCGATTAGTCAGGCGTTTCTGAAGTTGTGCCGGGACCATTTTGGCAAGTCATCGCAAAGCCTTCCGCGGCGAGCGAAACAAAAACGGCGCAAGAAGACGCGTTGATTTCAACCGCGAGTACTTTGCAGTCAGGAAGGAGGCCTGCCCCGCTGCTTAGTTTGCCCCAAGGTTCTAAGAACCGATGTAGGGCTCTATCGCCGGATATTCTCCAGGCCTTCAATCAACCGACCAATATCCTCTTCATTATTAAAGAAGTGAGTTGCCACGCGGATCCCTTCCGGCTTTTCCGTGACGATGATGCCGCTGCGCAGGAGTTGCATTGCCACGCGCCTGGGACTTTCTGTGGCGACCAATGTCTCCGCCGATCGCGCTCTTTCGTCGCGTAATGGCGAAAGTACCTGCCAGCCCGCTTCCAGCAAACGTGCCGTCAGGATTTGGTTCAGTGACAGCGCTAGCGCTTGAACGTTTTGCATCCCAATTCCGGCGATCAGATCAGCCGCCGCTCCCAGGGAAAAGATTCCAGCAAAGTGCGGGCAGCCAAGCTCGACCCGAGCGGCCAGGTCATGGCGCAGATCGATTGCGTCGTTGCGCATCGCAAACGGTTCTTTGACGCTTAGCCAGCTAATTGAGCGGGGCCTGGATCGCTCCAATAGCTCGCGGCTGAGATAAACAAAGCCCGAGCCGTACCCGGCGCACATCCATTTATGTCCCGTGGTGCAAAGCGCGTCTATGCGCATTCGTTTAACGTCGATTTCGAAAACTCCGGCGGACTGGCTGGCGTTTACAACCAACGCATGATTGCCTTTTGCCTGGCCCAGCTCCTCAAGATCGATACGAAATCCATTTGAGAACTGTACATGACTGAGCGCAATCACGCCGGTCGCGCCGGTCATGGCTTGTCTTAAGTCATCGATTTGCAACTCGCCGTTTACAGACTTAAGTAATTGAACGTCGATACCGCGATGCATCCAGGGAATCGTGGTGACTGGAAATTCGAGGTCGCAGGAGATGACTTTGCCGCGGCCCTCCAGCGCATCGACGATGACGTTCATTCCGGATGAGGTGTTAGTGGTAAAAGCAATCTCGTCAGGTTCGGCATTAATCAACGCCGCCACTCGTTTTCTAACCGCTTCCCGCTCGGCGAGCCAACGCGTCCAGTGCACGTCGCCGTCCCGCATCATCGTTTCGTAATAGTCCGAAGCGGCAGTGCATGAACCACGCGACACGGGCCCTGCCGCCGCGCTGTTGAGATAGGCGACGCTCTCGGTTACAGGAAACAGTTTCCGAATCTCAGCCCAATTGATCGAATCGTTCATACGCGGGTGAGTATAGCCCAAGCCGCGTCGGAATTAACCGCAGAGGTCGCACAGGTTTCCGCAAAGTTCGCAGAGAAAGTTTCGACTCTGCGTTCCTCTGAGAAATCCTTGGCGTCCTCTGCGTCTAAGCAAGCGTTT
>DASXRU010000052.1:0-5100 GCA_036506395.1 Pyrinomonadaceae bacterium
GGAGATGCAACACGGCCTCCGAACAATACGACATCGTCACCGTTGGAGGTGGTCTCGGAAGTGCAGCACTTGCCAAAGTCATGGCTGAGAACGGGAAGCGCGTACTCATACTGGAGCGCGAGCGAGAGTTCAAAGATCGCGTCCGCGGGGAGTTCATGACTCCCTGGGGAGTTGCTGAAGCGCGCGACCTCGGGATCCATGAGCTCATTAGAGATGCGTGTGGCGTCGACGCACCGACCACTGATCTCGGATTTGGGCCCAGGGACTTGCCCAGCACCACGCCGCAACAGCTTCCGGCGCTCGGCTTCTGTCATCCGGAGATGCAGGAAGTTGTGCTGACCGCAGCGGAAGCAGCAGGCGCAGAGGTTCGACGAGGCGCAACGGTCGTTAACGTTCATTCCGGCCCGACGCCTTCGGTGGCGTTCCATGAGGGAGGCAGCTCGGAGGAAGTCAGTGGTCGTTTAGTCGTTGCCGCTGATGGACGCGTCTCTACCGCGCGGCAGTGGGTGGGTTTCAAAGTGAACGAAGCGCCACAGCCTTTCTACTTCGCCGGGTTGCTGCTCGCAGATGTGGCGGCCCCGGAAGGCACTTCATACCTCTTGTTTATTCCCCCACTGGGAATGGAGACTGCGATGACTCCTGTGGGCCAAGGTCGTTGTCGCGCTTATGTTGCATACCAGGACGGAGCTGATTTCTGTCTGCAGGGAAAGGAGAATGTGCCGCGATTCCTGGCGGAGGCCAAGAAGGCGAAGCCGGTGGCGGACTACTTCGACAAGGCGAGACCGATTGGACCACTCGCTTCATTTCGTTGTGGTGATTTCTGGGTCGACCATCCTTACAAAGACGGAGTGGTGCTGGTTGGAGATGCAGCGGCGACGAGCGATCCGGCCTTTGGCCAGGGCTTATCTACGACGGTGCGGGACGTGCGGGTGTTGCGCGATTATTTGTTGGCGAACGACGATTGGGATGTTGCCTGCCACGCTTATGCGACTGAGCATGATCGTTACTGTGCGGTTGTGCGCGAGGTTGAACAATGGTTCAGGAGCCTTTTTCTGGAACAGGGCACTGAAGCCGAAGCACGCCGCGCCCGCGCGTTACCGCGACTCGCGGAAGACCCCACACGTGCGCCCGATCATATCTTCAGCGGCCCCGACTTGCCGGCTGATGAGTCTGTGAAGCGAAGGTTCTTCGGTGAGGATTAAACTGAACCCGTCAGGGTTGACCGCTGAGCGCTGAGGGCCGACTGCTGATTGCTGATCGTTGCTTGATGTCCTGCCGACTGCCCTCTGCCTTCTGCCGTCTGCCGTCTGCCGACTTCCGACTTAGCACTCAGTACTCAGCACTGCGCACTCCGTTTCAATTAACCCAATGCCATTCCAACAACCGCCTCCCAGTCTTGGCAACCAATACGAAGACGACCGGGTCCTCCGTTCATACTTGGCGCGCGTTTTTCCGGAACCCATGCGCAACGAGATTGAGCCTTCGCTCGTCGAGCTGGGCCGTCTCGCAGGCGGCGAACTCTACCAAATGCAACTAGCCGACCGGCTCAACGAGCCCAAGTTGACGCAGTGGGACGCTTGGGGGAACCGCATCGATCAGGTTGAAGTGACGCCTCTGTGGCGAGAGGCTGAGCGCCTCGCGGTTGATTTCGGTCTAGTCGCCACCGCGTACGAGCAAAAGCATGGCAGTCTGTCGCGAGTGCATCAATGTGCGCTCGCGTATCTCTTCACACCGTCAACTGATATCTACAGTTGCCCTCTCGCAATGACTGATGGCGCCGCACGGACACTCCTCAATTCGGGAAATCAGGCGCTGATTGATCACGTAGTGCCGCATCTAATCAGTCGCAACCCGGCGGACTTTTGGACCGCCGGCCAATGGATGACCGAACTCACCGGCGGCTCGGACGTGGGCCTGTCGGAAACCGTTGCGAAGCTTGCGACTCAAGCAGGAGAATCTCAAGGTCAGGAAGGTGGGCTTGCCCCCGCCGCAGGCACTCAAATGGGAATGCCTCAGGGTCAGGAAGGTGGGCTTGCCCCCGCTGCAGGCACTCAAGTGAGAATGCCTCAGGGTCAGGAAGGTGGGCTTGCCCCCGCTCTTAACCCTGAGTCGCAGTCTTCCTGGCGCTTGTATGGAACCAAGTGGTTTACCTCAGCCATCAACTCCCAGATCGCACTTACACTCGCCCGCCCCGAGGGCAATCCTCCCGGCGGACGTGGGCTGGCTCTCTTCTACGTTGAATTGCGTGACGCAGATGGGCAGTTGCGCAACATTCGGATTAACCGGCTCAAAGACAAACTCGGCACACGCAAAGTGCCAACGGCTGAATTGACTTTGAATGGCACGCCGGCGCAGCTCGTGAAAGGGCCCAGCGATGGTGTGCGCAATATCACGCCTCTGCTTAACATCACGCGATTATGGAACGGCATCAGCGCCGTCAGTCTGATGCGACGCGGTCTCGCACTAGCGGTCGATTACGCGCGCAAGCGTGTCGCTTTCGGCGAGACTCTTTCAAAAAAGCCGCTACACATGGATACTCTGGCCGCCTTGCAAGCCGAATTCGAAGCTGCCTTTCACCTCGCCTTCTTCGTCGCCGAGTTAACCGGCCGCGCTGAAACCGTTACGACTGATGCGACAAAGGCATCAGACTCGGCTACGGTCAACGACCCTGAGGAGACTGACTCGGCTATGGAGGCGACAGACTCCGCTTCGGTCAACTCCTTGGAGTGCGCCGGCCCGGCGGCGCTTTGGCCCACGTCAGCGCCAAGCCCAGTCCATACTGCAACCACCAGCGTTGATGAACACGCAGCTCTGCTGCTCCGCTTGCTCACGCCCGTAATGAAACTGACGACCGGGAAACAGGCCGTCCTGGTTCTAAGCGAAGTGATCGAAGCCTTCGGCGGAGCGGGTTATGTTGAAGACACCGGCCTGCCTCAACTCCTGCGCGACAGCCAGGTCTTACCGATTTGGGAAGGAACCACCAACGTCCTCTCACTCGACACTCTTCGCGCCCTTGCGCCTGCCGCAGTCACTCAAGTGGGAATGTCTCAGGGTCAGGAAGCTGGGCTTGCCCCCGCTCATGACGCCAGCGATCCTGCGTCCAATATTCAAAGTACGTTAGACACTGAGCCCGCCAGTGCTGGGACCGCGGGCGTCTCGCCCGCAACGAGCGCGCAGCGCGAACAAATCCTAACCGGTGGTACTGAGCCCGCCAGTGCTGGGACCGCGGGCGTCCCGCCCGCAATGAGCGCGCAGCGCGAACAACCGTCGAAAGTTTAGCTCTTGTCGAGATCCTCGCACCTTGCGGCGCTGGGCGGGCGGGACGCCCGCGGTCCCAGTGAAGAGCTTGAGTGGTAATGGTTCACAAAGATTGGCGAGAATCCTATGACCAAAGTCACTGCTCTCGTTCCGATTCTTTTGTTGGGTTGTTTCCTTTGCGGCGTTGTCGATGCGCAAACGAAAGTTGTCTCGTCGCCGGCGTCCAGTGGGCGGCAAAGACTAACACCTGCACAATGGCGTGAAGATTTGCAGTTTGCCGTTGACACCTTCCTGGCGCTTGACCGTAGTTTTACTCCCGAAGCGCGGCGACAGTTTCGAAACACCATCACCGAACTTCAGAAAACCGTCGATCAAAAGACCGACGAGCAGATCATTGTGGCACTTGCAAAGGCCGTTGCCCTTGCGAAGAATGCACACACTCGCCTTTATCTTCTGCGCAACCGCACTGAACTTCGTCGCTACCCCATTCGAGTTTGGTGGTTCGCTGACGGGCTGTATGTTGTGAGAGCAACCCCAGAATACTCTGGACTGCTGGGCACAAAAATTTTGCGTATCGGCGGGCGCTCGGTCGACCAGGTCAAGCGAAGCGTCGAGCCACTATTTGCGGGAAACAATTCATGGCGGACGTATATGAGTGGCTATTCGATGACCAGCCCTGATGTTCTCATCGGGTTAGGGCTGATTCGTTCCGATGGAAAAACGCAAATCGAGTTCAGCAATCGTCTTGGGAAAAAAGGCAAACGACAACTTGAACCACTCGCGCTCCGGAGGTCAGACAAGCCGACAGAAAGCTGGTGGGATTTATGTCCAACACGTCCGAGAGACGACGGTACATGGCTAAGCGCCCTATCAATCATGCCCGGTCGCTTGCCGTTGTATCTGCAAAATACCGAGCGTCAATACTGGTCGCAATATCTGTCCCAGCGGCGGCTCTTTTACGTTCAGTTTAATCGAGCAGCCAACGCGCCATCGGGTGAGTCGTTGGCCGAATTTGGGAAGCGGGTTCTTGCCTCGCTTCAATCGACAGTGGTGGAAAAGATTGTGGTTGACGTGAGGTTCAACACCGGTGGCGACTTGAGTATCGGCAAGCCTTTCATCGACCGGCTCGCCGCTTATGCGAAACAACGCCAGATCAAGGTATATGTAATCGTTGGTCGCGCCACCTTTTCCGCCGGACTGTTTCATGCGTTGCAGTTGCGTCAGGAAGCAAATGCGATCCTGGTAGGCGAGCCGGTCGGTGATGAATTGGATTTTTGGTCAGAGGGTGGCAATGTCTTGACTCCCAATTCCAAACTTTCACTACATTACGCTGATCGTTTTCATAGCATGTCATCCATCGAACGACCTGAATTCAGGGAATACCTCGTTACCGAGACTGACCTGAGTATCACCAACGCGGCACCGGATATTCTGGCGAACATGACGGCGCGCGATTACTGCGCAGGTCGCGACCGCGCTCTTGAGGCTACGATGTCTGCCAAATAAACGGGGTGATCCCGGAGATACACACGTACAGACAAACTCGTTCAACCTCACGATATCAAAACAGCCAAAACTAATTGTTGAGTCATCGGCGCCCTTCCCTCCGCTCCTACTACGATCAGATGTTTGCTCATCCTGGCGTGATGCGATAGCGAGGAACTTTCCCGCAGCGCGAGTGTCTAAAGCAATATCTGCAAGATTAGTTATGTGATTCGTTCATAGGGGTAGCAAAAAGAAAATAACGACCATTCGACTGTTCAGGGAGGAGTTATGAATAGAAAGACTTTCGTACTCTTGGTTGCAGTCTTAACTCTCACCGTAGGCATCGTCGTCGCCAAG
>DASXRU010000053.1:0-32139 GCA_036506395.1 Pyrinomonadaceae bacterium
GATCCGAACCATGTCCCGCTATCTTGATTTAGAAAATTGGCCGCGGCGAGAACTGTTTCAATTCTTCATAGGGTATACCAATCCTTACTTCAACGTATGCACGCACGTCGATGTTACAAAACTCCTAGAGCTCGTACGTAAGCGGCCCCAGGTCAGATTTTCGATAGCCATCCATTACTTTGCTCTTCGAATCGCTAACGAAATTGAGCCGTTTCGTTATCGACTCAAAGATGGAAAGGTATTTGTTTATGACGTCATTAACGGTGGCACTACTGTGTTGCTTCCTAATGAGACCTTTTCTTATGCGTATTTTGACTACGACCGCGATTTCGAAAAGTTCGTAAGCGGCATGGGAAAGGCAGTCGACGACCTGCGCAATGGCGACGGTGCTTTGAAGCCAACGATGCGTGATGATCTGATTTATCACACCACGTTGCCCTGGTTCTCATTTACAAGCTTCGCGCACGCTCGTAATCAGGGACGCGGAGAATCTATTCCGCGACTCGTGTTCGGCAAGTACACCAAAGAAGAAGAACGCCTGATGCTTCCGATTTCCGTCGAAGTTCATCATGCCCTTGTGGATGGTTTGCACGTCGGACAATTCTTAACGCGCCTGGAAGAGGCGCTCGCGGCACCCGAGACATTTATTGCGTCGGATTAACCTTGAATTGATTCCGACGGTGAGCGGGAGATGTCTGCTTCAATTACGAAACCGACATGAACGTCCTGATCCTCAATGATGACCAAGTCGTCGAGCTCCTCCCAATGCATGAATGCATCCGGCTCATGCATGAAGCACTCGTGTCGCTTGCCGACGGCTTGGTCCATCAGCCGCTACGAACCATCGTCCGGCCGGCCGGCGCCGCAGGTGTCATGGGACTGATGCCCTCGTACTCCTCCGGCACTCACCCGGCTTTCGGGCTGAAAGCCATCTGCGTGTTTCACGGAAACACAGCGAAAGGTAAAGATACGCACCAGGGCGCCGTGTTGCTTTTCAGCGCGGAATCGGGCGAGCTGCTAGCGGTAATCAACGCTTCGGCGGTAACAGCCGTGCGCACGGCAGCAGTTTCTGCCGTGGCGACACGCGCTCTTGCCCGCGAAGACGCGGGAGACCTGGGGGTGATCGGCGCGGGCGTGCAGGCGCGTTCGCACATCGAGGCCATGTCTCACGTTCGCCAAATCAGGCGTTGCCGTATCGCCAGCCGCAGGGTCGACAGCGCGCGTAAGCTCGCCGATGAGTTGCACCGACGTTACAACTTCCCCGTCGAGGCTGTTGAGACCGTCGAAGCCGCATTGCGCGGAGCGGATTTGGTTGTGACGGCGACCAGCTCTGCCGAGGCACTCGTCCGGCGGGAATGGATCTCAGAAGGCGCGCACCTGAACGCGGTCGGATCCAGCACTCCAAACGCACGTGAGTTGGACGCGGCGACCGTAGCTGCGTCCAGCCTCTTCGTCGACAAGATCGAATCAGCCGTCAACGAAGCGGGCGATTACCTGCGCGCGGTGGTCGATGGAGTTATCGGCCCAGGACACATCCGGGCCGAGTTGGGAGAGGTACTCAACGGAACAAAGCCGGGTCGGACCTCGCCTGATGAGATCACACTGTTCAAGTCTTTGGGGTTGGCCGTCGAAGACCTTGCGGCCGCCAGATATCTATACGATAAATCTAAAGAGACCGGCGCGGGCACTTGGGTGCGTTTCTGAAAGCGGTTTTTGCAACTCGTCGGCGTCTCGAAAAATAAAGGGGCGGTAATGCTGCCATCGCTGACAGACATCGCGGAAGCGCGCCGCACTATCAGTGGCGCTGCAACGCGCACGCCGCTCGTCCGGCTCAACTTCCGTGAAGCGCCCGCTGATATTTACCTCAAGCTAGAGAACCTTCAACCCATCGGCTCCTTCAAGATACGAGGCGCATCGAACGCGATTGGGCGCTTGCCGCGTGAGGCTTTGTCCGAAGGCGTGCTCACCGCGTCGGCCGGCAACATGGCGCAGGGAGTTGCCTGGCGCGCGCGCGACCTCGGCATCCCATGTACAGTCATCGCACCAGAGACCGCGCCCGAAACCAAGATCAGAGCCATCGAGCGTTTAGGCGGCCGTGTCATCAAGGTCCCGTTCGAAGAGTGGTGGGGCGTCTTTGAGAGCCGCGCCTACCCGGGCGTAAGCGCACATTTCATACACGCCTTCGACGATCTGGACGTGATGGCCGGCAACGGGACCATCGCCCTCGAGATCCTCGAAGACCTTCCGGACCCAGACACGATCATCATCCCCTGGGGCGGCGGCGGGTTGGCGTGCGGGATCGCGGCCGCGATGCGCGAACTAAGACCCCAGTGCAAGGTATACGCAGCCGAAGTAAAGACGGCCGCACCGCTTGCCGCTTCGCTCGAAGCAGGATCGCCGCAGGAAGTTGTTTACCATCCTTCCTTTGTGGACGGCATCGGAGGCAAGGGAGTTTTTCAGTCGATGTTCGAGCGGGCGCGACTGCTGCTCGACGGCTCACTCGTCGTCGGACTCGAGGAGATCGCCTCCGCTCTGCGGCTTCTGGCTGAACGAAACCGCATTATCGCCGAAGGCGCGGGGGCCTGCCCTCTGGCCTGCGCGCTTGAAGGTAAAGGGGGCGCGGGCAAAGTAGTCTGCGTAGTATCCGGCGGCAACATTGACCTCTCAAAGCTCTGCGCCATCCTCACGGAGAGGTAATCAGACAAGTTGTTGACGGGCGTGGCGTTCGGATGTATAAACTGCCTACCGGACGGTCGGTAAGATAGCACTGCGGCGTGGTGCGCACAGTACTGCATCCAGGGTTGACCATAATGAAACCACAAAGAAAATCTGCTTCCAATAACGAGCGCCTGGCTGAAATTTACCGCGCTGCAGCTCAGATAATTCTACGCAAGGGCTATGATGCCACTTCCGTGAACGACATCGCGACTGCGGTCGGCATGACGAAAGCAGGACTCTATCATTACATCAACGGCAAGAAAGAACTGCTTTTCGACATCATGAATTTTGGTTTGGACGAGCTTGCTGAGGAGGTCATAACACCCGCTCATTCGATTGCAGACACGGGCGCGCGGCTCCGCTTCATCATCACCAGCCACGCGCGATTAGTGACGAGAGGGCAGGGTGCTATCACCATTCTCGTTGATGAGGTCATGGCCCTTACGCCCGCCCAAAATAGAAAAATCACACAGCGGAAGCGGGAGTACTTTGATCGACTCAGGGACCTCCTCAATCAAATCAAGGCAGAAGGGAGGCTGCACGACGTGGATACAACAGCCGCAACCTTCAGCCTGCTCGGAATGATTCACTGGCTGTCGCGTTGGTTTAGACAGGACGGCGCTCTAACCGAGGACCAGGTTGCGGAACAGATCGCCAAGATTGCTCTTCATGGGTTGATGCGCCCGGAATCACGCGCAACACAACGAGGGTTGACGGTGGTTAAAGACTGAAGCATGTATTTCTGCGCAGCTGCCCGCTCCCTCCTTCTTGCCGAACTCTAAGCGTTGCAAAAGCGCGAGAGCTTCGCTGCCTTAACTCTGGTTTCAAATCATCCGCACTGCTCACGTTATGAACATTATCGTTTGTCTCAAGCAGATTCTCGACCCTGAGATACCGGCCCGCGATTTCCGCGTTGATCCGAACGGGCGCGAAGCCGAGCGCGGCTCGGCCGACCTTGTCACAAACATCTTTTGCGAGAACGCGCTCGAAACGGCACTGCAACTTCGCGAGCGCACAGGCAGTGGACGGATCACAGTGCTCTCTTACGGTCGGGCTTCGGCCGAAGACACTCTGCGCAAAGCGCTGGCGATGAAGGCAGACGCGGCGGCGCTCATCGTCAACGATGGCGACTCGAATCCCGACCCGCTCATGACGGCGCGCGTGCTCGCGGCTGCGATCCGCAAGCTTGGCACGTTTGAACTGATAATGGTCGGACGCGAGGCAGGTGACTGGGGGGCCGGTCAGACGGGCGGTCTGATCGCGGAGGAGTTAGGAATGCCATGTGTCTCGTTTGTTGATCGAATCGAGTCGGATGGTCGCCGGTTGAGGCTGAACCGACAGACGGAAACTGGCTGGGATGTACTCGAAGCCGAGTTGCCCATTGTCGTCACCATCACCAACGATGAACACAACCTCCCGCGTATCCCGAAAGTGCGCGATGTGATGATGTCGTATCGTCAACCGCTTACGAAATGGACGCTCGACGATCTCGGCCTTGAGGAGGCGTTTGCCGGCCACACTTACTACCAGGTGGCTAAGATTTTCATTCCGCATAAGGAAACGCGCTGTGAGTTTGTCGCCGGCGACACGCTGGATCAAAAGGTAGAATCTTTTGCCAGGCGCATAATCGAAGTAACGAGTGGCTCGATTTAGTTTGCGCTAAGGTCAACTCCTTGGAGTGCGCCGGCCCGGCGGCGCTTTGGCCTGACGTGAGTCATCACTCACTTTGTAGGTTTATCGCTAGCGAACAATCGCGAAGACAAGTAGTCGCTGTTTCGCAAATTATTTGGGGCAGTGCTAAGGAACGCACCAAACTAACCGTTGCGTTGCGAACCCGTTTCATAACATGAAATAAAAGCTCGCAGACTACCAAAATGTCTGGAACCCAATCATGAACGACGTTGTGATCTGTGTCTTCGCCTCCGCCGGTCTTGATAAAGCCGCACAAGGACTCGCGGGCGCTGGGCGACGCCTCGCCGACGACCTGGGCGAGCGCTTATGCGCCTTAATCATCGGCACTGATGCAGACGGGCTCGCATCGGAATTGAGCCACCTCAGCGATACCGTGATCGTCGCCGATCAAGCCGAATTAGCTGAATACCCGGAAACTTGCTTGAGTGCGCTCGTGCGTTTATGTGCTGACCTCTCGCCGCGCGCAGTGTTACTCGGCGGCGATACCTACAGTCAGGAGATTGCGCCACGACTCGCACACCGTCTAGGCGGCAGTGCTGTTGGCGATGCGGTGGAGGTATGGGTTGAAGGGGAAGCATTGCGCGTCAGCCGTCAGGTTTATGGCGGTAAGGCGCAGGCTGTGATCGAACTGCAGCGCATTCCGGCGGTGGTGTGGCTGCGCGCTCGTTCCTTTGCCCCTGCACCGGTCAAGCCCGAAGCGGGCAAGATCACTCGCGCCGCGTTGGACATTCAGGCAGACACGCGGACGCGCATCATCGAACGCAAGCGCGAGGCGCACAGTAACGCGCGGCTCGAGGAGGCCCGCGTGATCGTCTCCGGCGGCCGCGGTATCGGCGGGCCTGAACCGTTCAAGACCGAATTGCAGCCACTCGCCGATCTGTTGGGAGCGCAAATGGCGGCCTCACGCGCGGCATGCGACGCAGGTTGGGTGCCGCCGACGTGGCAGGTTGGGCAGACGGGCAAGAAGGTCACGCCGGATCTATACCTCGCTATCGCGATCACGGGCGCGAGCCAACACATGGTGGGAATCTCCGAGGCGAAGACTATCTCAGCAATCAACACTGACCCGGACGCGCCCATCTTTAAGCACTGCCGTTTCGGTATCGTTGAGGATTATCGCAAGGTCGTGCCCCTTCTTCGCGAGAAGCTGGCCGCGTTACAGAAATGAACTCCGCTCAAGCCACGCGACAGATTTACTGGAACATCTCCCAAGTCTGGGTGATGTATCTCCTGCTTTTGCCGACCGCAGCGGTCGCCGGCTACGGCGTCTATCGACATTTCAGATACTGGCGACGCGGTCTTCCTGCCGCGCGCTTTGACCATCCAATGGAACGCATCCAGCTGGTCATCAGACACGCGCTCGCGCAGCAGCGCACGGCGCGGAACCATTACGCTGGTTTCTTCCATCGTCTCACCACTTATGGCTTTATCATCCTAATTATCGCAACGACGGTCGTAGCGCTCGACGCGGATTTCGGCACCACGATCATGCGAGGGAACTTTTACCTCTACTTCCAGTCGCTAGTGGTTGACGTGTTCGGCGCGCTTGTTATGGTTGGCATTGGGATGGCCGCTGCGCGGCGTTACCTCACACGTCCGAGAAAGCTGGTGTATACGAGCGAGGCAACCCTCATCCTCGCTGCGATCTTCCTGATGTGCCTACAAGGGTTTCTCATTGAGGGCTGGCGCATCGCGGCAACAAACGATCCCTGGGGCGCGTGGTCGCCATTCGGAAATCTCGTCGCGCGCGCCTCGCTTCATTTGATGAGTGTGAAAACAATGGAGTGGGCCCACTGGGGAACGTGGTGGTTTCATCTCGCCGTCAGTTTTGGGTTCCTCGCGTGGCTGCCCTATACGAAGATGATGCACAGCATCACCGCGCCCTTGAACATCTATACCGCCAGCCTGGTCCCGCTGGGTGCGACTCTCAAAAACATAGACTTCGAGAACACCAAGAGCTTCGGTGTCAACTCACTCACCGATTTTACGTGGAAAGATCTGCTTGACCTCGACGCGTGCATCGAGTGCGGACGCTGCACTGAAGTTTGTCCCGCCAGCACCGTCGGGAAAGAACTGTCACCGCGCGACATCATCCTTCAACTACGAAACCTAATGCATCAGGAATTTCGGATTTCGGATTTCGGACTTCGGATTAAAGAGATTACAGCTAATGAGCAACAGCCACCACCAGATGAGGCTGGCATAGCTCAATCCGAAATCCGAAGTCCGCAATTCGGAATCATCGGCGCGGCGCCGGCAACTTCTCCGCTTCCGCTGTGGCAATGCACCACCTGTGCAGCCTGCATGGAAGCGTGTCCGGTCTTCATCGAGCAGATGCCGAAGATCGTTGATATGCGCCGTTACCTCGTGATGGAAGCGGCCGACTTCCCTGACTCGATGCAGGAGGCGATCGTTTCTCTTGAACGGCGTGGCCATCCGTTCAGCGGCACGCAGGCGACGCGTCTCGACTGGACGGAAGGCTTGAACATTAAGCAGGTGAGTGAAGCGAAAGACGCTGAAGTCTTACTTTGGGTAGGCTGCGGCGGCGCGCTGATCGAACGCAACCAACGTGTAACGCGCGCGACCGCGCAACTTCTGGATCAGGCCGGAGTCAAATTCACCATAATGGGACGTGAGGAGAAGTGTTCCGGAGACCCGGCGCGTCGGATAGGCAACGAGTTTTTGTTTGGGCAACTGGCGAAGCAGAACGTCGAAAACCTGAACAAACACAATGTTAGGAAAATCGTGACCGCCTGCCCGCACTGCTTCAACACTTTCAAAAACGAGTACCCACAATACGGCGGCGCGTTCGAGGTCCATCACCACAGTGAATACCTCGCCAAGCTCGTCGACGAAGGCAAACTTAAACCGCACGCTGCGTCGGACAAGAAAATTGCATTTCACGATCCTTGCTATCTCGGACGACAGAACGGTGTGTACGACGCGCCCCGGCAGGTTGTGCAAATCTCGGCGCGGGAGAATATGGTGGAGATGAAACGGAAGCGTTCCAATAGTTTTTGTTGTGGCGGCGGCGGTGGCATGAGCTTCGTAGAAGAGCCGCCCGATAAGCGTGTCAATCAGGAGCGCGCGCGCGAAGTTCTTGAGACCGGTGCGAACGTGTTGGCCGTCGGCTGCCCATTTTGCATGACGATGATGGAAGACGGCATCAACGCACGCAAAGGCGATCGTGACATACGAGTGATGGATGTTTCCGAGCTGCTATGGGAAGCGTCGAAACCACGCGCCGCAGAGAATCCGGCACGAGGAATTTGAGGAGGGACCGTTGTGGACCTAAACCTAACTCCGAATGAACGGCAGTTTCGGGATGAATTCCGCCTCTGGCTGGAGAGCAATCTGCCGGCCGAATGGAAAGGTGGCACCGGCGCTGAGGATCGTGAGGATTACATCAACTACTTGCGTTCCTGGCAGCGCAAGCTCTACGACGGCGGTTGGGCTGGTATCTCATGGCCCAAAGAGTTTGGCGGGCGCGGCGCAACGCTGATGGAACAGGCTATTTTCCAGGAGGAACTAGCGCGTGCAGATGCTCCGCAGCTGATTGGCACGATCGGATTGTCGCTCGTTGGCCCCACGATCATCGCGATGGGCACGGATGATCAGAAGTCGCGCCATCTCCGCCCTATTCTCGCGGGCGACGAAATATGGTGTCAGGGCTTCTCGGAGCCGAACGCAGGAAGCGATCTCGCCGCACTCAGTACCAAAGCGGTGCGTGACGGCAACGACTTCCTTATCAATGGACAGAAAATCTGGACGAGCTTCGCGCAGATGGCAGACTGGTGTTTACTTCTCGTTCGCACTGACATGGAAGCGCCCCGGCATAAGGGAATTACCTGTCTTCTCGCGGATATGCACAGCCAGGGCGTGTCCGTGCGCCCGTTGCGCCAGATGTCGGGCGATTCAGGATTCAACGAGGTTTTCTTCTCAAACGTACGTGTACCTGTGACGCAAGTGCTCGGTGAAATCAATAAAGGCTGGACCACTGCCATCGCGGCCCTGATGAATGAGCGAGCCAACCTTGGGACGGGCGTCCAGGTTGTCTTCAAACGCAACCTCGCAGCTTTAATTGCTCGATCACGCACCATCGAACGCAACGGTCGTCCCGCCAGCGAAGATCCAATAGTCAGGCAGAAATTGGCACAAGCCTATCTCGAACTGGAGATCCTGCGCCTCAATACCAACCGCGCGTTGACCTCGCTTTCGAAGAACGGCATTCCGGGTCCCGAAGGCTCAACGCAGAAGCTCTACTGGAGCGAGATGAACCAGCGTACACAGCAGGCTGCGCAGGAAATCCTCGGTCCCTATGGGCAACTGAAAGATTTCGACAAAGGGAGCTGGGAATATGGTTACTTGCGTGCGCGAGGAAACACGATCGAAGCAGGCACCAGTGAGATTCAACGAAACATCATCGCCGAGCGCGTTCTCGGTTTGCCGAAAAGCTACTAAGGCGGTAAATGGTAAATAGTGAATGGTGAATAGTAAGTAAACCGACGAGCCCCTGTTCGTCGATTCACCAACTACTATTCACCAGTTCGCATTTAGCAGGTCGGGTTCATCCATTCACCATTTACCGTTTACTATTCACCAATTCGCATGGACTTCGATCTCAGCAAACCACAAAAGCTTTTGAAAGAGTCGGCGCGGGACTTTCTGGCGCGCGAATGTAAGCTCGAGCGCGTGCGCGAATTGATGGAAACCGATACAGCGCATGACGAGAAACTCTGGCAATCGATCGCCGACCAAGGCTGGACGGGGCTGATCGTTCCTGAAGAACATGGGGGACTCGGACTCGGTCTGGTCGAATTGGCAGTCGTTAGCGAGGAGATGGGGCGAGCCTGTTTGCCCGGAGCATTCCTCTCGACGCTTACAGCTGCAGCGCTCGTCGAGCGCGCCGGCAGCGCAGAACAGCGCGCAAAGTACCTTGAACCAATTGCAACGGGGAAGCTAAAAGCGACGCTCGCAATTCTCGAGGATGGCGCAAGCTGGGAGGTCGACGGAATCACTCTAAAGGCTGCGCGGAAAGGTGGTAACTTCCAGCTTTCAGGAAGAAAGCTTTTCGTTCCCGACGCGGGAATCGCAGAACTTCTGATTTGTGTGGCGCGAGACGGAGACGGTCTCGTGCTGCTGCCCGTGGAGCGCGGTGCGGAGCGACTTTCGATCACTGCGATGCCTTCGATGGACGCGACGCGAAAGCTTCACGAGGTCGCTTTTGAGAACGTAACGATAGCTGAAGCGGACGTGTTTGGCGCGGACGGCGACGCCCGCGCAGCGTTGAGCAGCGCGTTAGAGGTGGGATGCGTCGCTTTGTGCGCGGAGATGGTTGGCGGTATGCAGTGGGTGCTCGATACGACGGTCGAGTATGCGAAGACGCGCCAGCAGTTTGGAAAGGTGATCGGCTCTTTTCAGGCCGTCCAGCATCACTGCGCCGACATGTTGTTGATGACAGAAAGCGCACGCTCAGCCGCTTACTACGCAGCCTGGGCTTTGACGGAAGGCGATCCGTCGGCGAGCGTCGCCGTCTCGATAGCAAAAGCTTACTGCTCGGACGCGTACCGCGAAGTCGCCAATCGCGGCATTCAGGTTCACGGCGGCATTGGCTTCACCTGGGAGCATGATCTGCATCTCTACTACAAGCGAAGCAAATCGTCCGAGACGCTCTTCGGTGATGCCACGTTCCACCGCGAGCACATTGCACGCATCATCGTCGACGGCAATGCTATGCAAACGGGCGTGTCAAAACCGGAAGCAGCAGGGGCTGCATGAAAACTCCGGCTGAGTTTCCACGCAGGCCGCACTGACCTGAAGGGACAATATGACAACCGTGCACATAAAAGAGTTGTTCGATCTTTCGGGACGAGCAGCTATCGTCACCGGCGGCTCGAGAGGCCTGGGGCGGGAGATGGCTGAAGGGCTTGCCGAGGCGGGAGCATCGTTGATGCTGTGCGCGCGGCGCGAGGAATGGCTGACGCCGACGGTAGCAGATATGCGCGGGCGCGGTTTCAACGTCGAAGGCATGCTTTGCGATGTGGCAAACGCTGAACAGGTGCAACGCGTGGTGGACAAAACAGTCGAGACTTATGGCAACGTAGATATCCTCATCAATAACGCGGGGGTCGCGTGGGGTGAGCGCCCCGAGAAAATGCCGTTCGAGAAATGGCAGAAGGTGCTTGATATCAACCTGACTGGGGCATTCCTGTTTGCCCAAGCCGCAGGCCGGGAGATGCTAAAACGCGAGTACGGGCGGATCATTAACGTCTCGTCAGTTTCAGGCTTACAGTCATCGGTTGATGGACCATATTACGTCGGGTACGCCGCGAGCAAAGCTGGGTTGTTTGGCCTGACGCGCGAACTCGCGGCCTCCTGGGGACGACAAGGCATCCGCGTAAATGCGATAGCGCCAGGTTTCTTCCATTCCCGTCTCGCCGACGCCTCCATTAAATATGCCGAACCCTCGATCAAGGCGCGCAATCCTATACCTCGCGTTGGCGACGCAGGTGAGCTGAAGGGCGTCGCCGTGTTCCTCGCCTCCGACGCTTCCAACTACATCACCGGTCAAATCATTGTGGTGGATGGAGGTCGCACTATTGTCTAAACGAGGATCCGCTTTATGAGCAAAGTTAAGCTGCAGGAGAAAAGCGTGATGGGAGGGTACGCCGCGCGTCCGTGGCTTCACCATTATGACTACTGGGTACGCCAGCAAATGAACTACCCACGCCGGCCACTCCATGAAATCCTGCGCATGACGGCAGTGGAAGTACCGGATCGACCCGCCACAACCTTTCTCGGCGCTGATCTCACCTTCGCGCAGATCAAAGAACAGGCAGACAAGTTTGCTACCGCGCTCGCGCGCCTCGGCGTCAGGCAGAAAGATCGCGTCGGCATCATGTTGCCAAACTGTCCGCAGTACCTCGTTGCCACCTTCGCCGTTCTGCGATTGGGCGCGATCGTGGTTAACGTAAACCCCCTGTACACCTCGCGCGAGGTAGTGGTGGTCGCCAAGGATTCGGGGATGATAGCTATGCTCACGCTGGACTTGCTCGCGCCTGTGACGCTCTCTGTTCTCGACGAAACAAATATCGAGAAGGTCATCATCACTTCGCTCCAGGAATACTCCGCTGTCGCCGGATCTGCGCCTAGCGTCCCTGGCACTCTTAACCTGGCGGACTTGCTTGCGAGTGTTGATGAGCCTGACTTGCCACGTGTCCGGATTAACCCGGATGAGGACGTAGCTGTGTTGCAATACACAGGCGGCACTACCGGTGTGCCGAAGGGTGCAATGTTGACTCACTACAACATCTTCGCCAACGTGGTGCAGACCGAAGCATGGGGCAACCGCACTTCGCGGCGCGGCGAAGATACTTACTTGTTGGTCATTCCGTTCTTTCACATCTATGGTTTTACCGTCGGCATGATGGCTGGAATATGGCAGGGCGTACGCCAGGTTCTAATTCCAAAATACGATGTTGAGGCGCTGCTGACGGCTATCCACGACTATCGCCCGACCTATTTTCCGGCGGTGCCCACAATCTACATCTCTCTTCTCAATCATCCGAAGGCGAAAGAGTCCGGGATCGACAAGGTGCGCACCTTCAACAGCGGATCGGCCCCTCTTCCGGTTGAAGTGATTGAGCAGTTTGAGCGCATTACGGGTGGTACGCTCAACGAAGGTTACGGACTCTCCGAAGCGTCGCCCGTCACCCACTCGACGCCATCGCTGGGCCGCCGCAAGCCAGGCAGCATTGGTCTGCCGCTGCCTGACACAGACATGCGTATCGTTGACCTCGAAACCGGCACGCGCGAGGTCGCTGTGGGTTCGGAGGGCGAACTCTGTATCGGTGGGCCGCAAGTGATGAAGGGCTACTGGAATCGACCGGACGAAACGGCTATCGCGCTCCGCACTGACGCGAACGGGCGCGTATGGCTCTACACGGGCGATGTGGCACGGATGGATGAGGATGGCTACACCTACGTCGTGCAACGTAAGAAAGACATGATTATTGTGAGCGGCTTCAACGTTTATCCCTCGGAGGTCGAAGGCGTGCTTTACACGTACGCGGCAGTGATCGAGGCTGCAGTAATCGGAGTCCCCGACGCTTACCGGGGTGAGGCGGTCAAAGCCTACGTCGTTCTCAAGAGGGGCGCGAACGTGACCTCCCAGGAACTCAAAGAGCATTGCGAGAAAGGATTAGCGGAGTTCAAAGTGCCGCAGGAGATCGAAATTCGTGAGAGCCTTCCGAAGACCGCGGTTGGAAAGGTTCTCCACCGCGTGTTGCGCGAAGAAGATCAATTAAAACGCAAAACTCAAGAGAGAGAAGAAAACATTTTTCGGAAGCCGAGGGACTGATGGGACTGCTTGAAGATAAAGTGGCGATAATCACTGGCGCAGCCCGCGGCATCGGTCGCGCTTGCGCCGAAGTTTTCGCGGGACACGGCGCGCGTGTTGTCCTATCCGACATTGATCCTGAGCCGACGCAAGAAGCTGCTGAGACGATCAAAGCTGCCGATGGCGAAGCGCTCGCGCTGCCAGGTGACGTCACGAGTGCTGATTTTGCACCGCGCTTGATTAAAGCCACGCTCGATTCTTATGGGCGGATTGATGCTATCGTTAACAATGCGGGTTACACCTGGGATGGAACGATCCACAAGATGACTGACGAGCAGTGGCAAGCTATGCTCGAGGTGCATCTGACCGCGCCATTCCGCATCATCCGCGCCGCCTCTGAGTATCTCCGCGAGACCGCCAAGCGTGAGAAGGAGCAAAACGGTCGCGCGTTGCCGCGCAAGATCGTCAACGTCAGCTCGACGACCGGGACACGCGGCAACGCAGGACAGACTAACTACGCGGCCGGCAAAGCCGGGATCATCGGCGTAACCAAAACACTGGCGAAGGAGTGGGGACAGTTCAATATACAGGTCAATGCTGTCGCCTTTGGCTTCATTGAGACCAGGCTGACGCATGCGAAAGAATCGGGCCAGCACATCACGCGCGAGTCCGCCGATATCGCGCTCGGCATCCCGCAGGCTAACCGAGAGATCGCTTTCAGGATGATTCCTATGGGGCGGGCCGGCACTCCCGCGGAAGCTGCAGGCGCCGTGCTCTTTTTCTCATCGGCACTATCAGATTACGTTTCGGGGCAGGTATTGGAAGTAACGGGTGGACTCTGAGATTGATGTGCGGTCGCGTGTCTCTTGAAAAGGATCGGATCTGAAGGCGTAATGAATTACGGAATCAACAAGGTCGTTGTCATTGGATCTGGAACCATGGGTGGCGGCATTGCCGCCCTCGTGGCAAACGTCGGCATTCCGGTTTACTTGCTCGACCTCGCGCCAGGCGAATTAACCATCGACGAAGCGAAGCGTGGACTCAAACTCGAATCACCTGAAGTGAGAAACAGGATCGTGGCCGCTTCCTTCGAACGCCTGAAGAATTCACATCCTCCAGCATTCCTGACTCCGGAGTCCGCGAACCTGGTTACCATCGGCAACCTCGAAGACAATTTCGGGTGGGTCGGTGATTCTGACTGGATCGTTGAGGCAATAGTCGAGCAACTACAACCCAAGCGCGCGCTGATGGCACGCATCGAGAAAACCAGGAAGCCCAACAGCATTGTCTCGAGTAACACTTCGGGGTTACCGATCGCCGACATCTCTGCCGAGTGCTCGGAAAATTTCAAAGCTCACTTCCTGGGCACCCATTTCTTCACCCCGCCCCGTTACATGAAGTTACTGGAAGTGATTCCTACAGCAGAGACCAGGCCTGAGATCGCCGAATTCGTAACCCGCTTCGCGGAGCGGGGACTGGACAAGGGAGTTGTGGTCTGCAAGGACACGCCAAACTTTATCGCTAACCGCCTCATTTCCATTTCAGCGGCAACGACGCTCGGCTATGTACTCGCCCATAACTACACGATTGAAGAGGCGGACGCTATCCTCGGCCCACTCATTGGGCGTCCCAAGACCGCTTTGTTTCGTATGTACGATCTAGTTGGCCTTGATGTGGCCAGTGCTGTGGGCCAGAACCTTTATGGCTTGATCGAGAATGACGAGACGCGTGAAGTCCTGCGTAACCCAAAGGTCGCGCCCCTGTATGCGAGTCAGATACAACGAGGCCGGCTTGGTGATAAGACCGGCGAGGGCTTCTATAAAAAATCGCAGAGCGGGGCCAGGATAGATAAAGATGCCATCCTAACGCTCGACCTCAAGACGATGGAATACCGCGAGCGTCGTGAACCCGAGATCGCGTCGATTAACGAGGCGCTGAAGATCAAGTCGCTCCCGCGTCGGCTCGAGTTCGTGTTTGCGCAAGACGACCGGGCCGGGGCACTGGCGCGTCACGTCGTTTACAATTCATTGGCTTATGCAGCGCGCCGAGTACCCGAAATTACGGATCAGATTATCAACGTAGACAATGCTCTGCGCTGGGGTTACGCATACGAGATGGGGCCATTTGAAATGTGGGACGCGCTCGGTGTGCGAAAGATGGTCGACGCAATGAAGGCAAACGAGATCCGCGTTGCGCTCTGGGTCGAAGAAATGCTGGCCGCCGGATACGAAACGTTTTACCAAACGGACCAGGGGCTGTTGCGCCAATACGATCCGGCACGCAAGACTTACATCGGGGAACCATCCGCCACTGAGAAAATGCCCGCACCTAATGGACAAGCTCGTTACACGCTGACCGGACTTGAGTTTATGAGGCTATTGATGACGGGGCAAGTGCCGCCTTCCGGCATGGGCCAATTGATGAACTTCAAACTCGTTGAAGTAAGCGAAGGACGTGCGGTCTTTACCATCAAACCTGACGAGCGTCACTACAATGGGCTGGGCATCGTGCACGGAGGGTTGGCTGCGACGTTGCTCGATTCAGCTCTCGGTTGCGCCATCAACACGATGATGACGGCGGGCAAAGTTTTCACCACCCTGGAGATGAAGATCAACTACGTCCGTCCATTACGGCGCGAGACTGGCGAAGTGCGTTGCGAGGCGAGTGTGATTCACGTCGGCGGTCGGGTCGCCACAGCCGAAGGCAAAATCGTAGATGCGAGCGGGAAACTTTATGCGCATGGGACAGCAACCTGCATGCTATACCGCGGGTAACAGGATGGGGAGGCCTACCACATTGAGACTTGGTGTCCCAACTGACTTCTGGAAAACAAATCAAAACTCTCCCAAGAGTTAGCGGGGGCAAGCCCACCTTCCTAACCCTGAGATTATCAGAGTTGAGTATTAAGTCTGGATCGAAAGGCTTTCAAGCGGCGAAGCTAATGATCAAGCTAAGTAACCTCACGGTGAGGAAGGTGGGATTAGCACCCCAGCGGGGGCTGCCCCGCTGGGACCCCGCCTTGCCCCCGCTCCGCTTTTTTAATTCTTATAGTTACGATTAAATCAAATGCCGGTGACGCGAATCGAAAGCATTGACCAACTCCGGGAACACCTCGGGCAAGACGTCGGGGTGAGCGACTGGGTCGAGGTTTTGCAAGATCGCATTAATCAATTTGCGGAAGCTACAGAGGACCGACAGTGGATTCACGTTGATCCCGAACGCTCCGCTCGCGAATCGCCGTTCAAAGAAACAATCGCCCACGGCTTTCTGACTCTCTCGCTACTCAGCGAGTTGGGAAAGCGTGCGATCTCGGTTGGAGGCGTGAAGATGGGCATTAATTACGGGCTGAATCGAGTGCGTTTCGTCTCGCCCGTGCCCGCCGGGTCACGCATTCGCGGGCGGTTTACGCTCTCCGAGCTGGCTGAAATTCGCGGCGGCGTCCAGGCTACCTGGAACGTTACGGTCGAGCGGGATGGCTACGAGAAGCCTGCTTGCGTCGCGGAATGGCTGGTGCGCTATTACAGGTAAACAAAATGACGAACAGTCATATCGCCTGCGGTAGCAGGCGCTAGTGCAACTTGAGATCCGCCCGCTACCGCAGGCGGTGCTGACAGGAGACATACAATGACGAAGCTGCTCGTCTCACTTGAAGAGGGCATTAAGCGTATTACCATTAACCGTCCCGAAAAGCGCAACTCCGTTGATGTTGAGACGGTGCAGTTGCTCCGCGACACATTTATCCGGTCGGCGCAAGACGGTACGCGGGTTGTGATTCTCACGGGCGCGGGCGAGTCCTTTTGCGCCGGTGCTGATTTGGCGGCGACGAGCGAGCGCGATATCGCAAACTTCGATGTCACCAAGTCACTGCGCGAGAACGTCAATCCGACCATCCTTGCAATGCGCGACCTGCCTGTCCCCGTCATCGCGCGCGTCCACGGTCATGCAGTCGGAGTTGGCAGCAACTACGCGCTGGCGTGCGACGTGATTGTGGCGTCCGAACAGGCGCTCTTCGGTCAGGTGTTTGTCAAGATCGGCTTGATGCCGGATGGGGGAGGAACCTTCTTTCTGCCTCGACTTGTAGGGTATTACAAAGCGTTCGAGTTGATGGCGACGGGCGACATAATTAGCGCGCAAGAGGCGTATCAACTCGGCATGGTCAACAAAGTCGTCCCTTTCGCGGAACTTGATACGACGGTGGATGGCCTTGCGAAGCGATTCACCCAGGCTCCGCGCGTGGCAATCGCAAAAATCAAGGCGGGGCTTAATCAGGACCAAAGATCAGATCTGGCAGCAGCGCTCGACTTTGAAGCGACCAATCAAGACGCCTGCTTCCATTCGCAGGACTTCATCGAAGGAGTCACCGCTTTTCTGGAAAAGCGCAAAGCTGTGTTTGGCAAGGATGTCCGAGCCGGAAAGGCGGCTGCAGACTAGATCGAAAAGAATCATGAGCGATACTGTGAAAGCAACGCGCACACGCACGCGCACGATCACTTGGGAGGACCCCCACGCTCTGGCGGAAGCTGGACGCGGTTTATCAGGTCTTGAGTATTTGCGGAAGATCGTGGCGGGCGAACTTCCGCCGCCACCGATAGCTGCATTGATGAACTTCAATATTACTGAACTTAGCGAAGGCCGGGCAGTCTTTGTGGTCGAACCCGCGGAGTATCATTACAACCCGATTGGTGTCGTTCACGGAGGCTTAGCGGCGATGCTGCTCGATTCTGCGATGGGTTGCGCCGTCCATTCGACCTTGCCAGCGGGCGCGGGCTACACCACGCTTGAGATCAAAGTTAACTACATCCGTCCGATGACGGCCGAGACAGGCCGCGTGTCCTGCGAGGCGAAGGTGGTCCATGTTGGCGGTCGCACTGCCACCGCCTCGGGCAGAATTGAGGACGAAGGCGGAAAGCTCTATGCACACGGCACGACCACGTGCATCATTTTTCGTTCCCAAAACGAAGCGTCGATTATTAGACGGTTAAGCGATCATGAAAATTAAGGCCGCCATCCTCTGGGAGCAAGGAGCGCCGCTCTCGGTTGAAGAAGTCGAACTTGAAGCTCCGCATGCAGGCGAGGTGCTGGTCGAAGTGAAGGCCGCCGGAGTCTGTCACAGCGATCTGCATCCGGCTCGCGGCGACTGGCCCTCGCGCAGTCCGCTCGTACTCGGGCATGAGGGTGCTGGCATTGTGCGCGGAGTGGGCAAAGACGTTACGAGGTTGCGTGTGGGAGACCACGTTGTCTTCTGTTGGGCGCCGGCGTGCGGCGTCTGCCCGCCGTGCCTCGGAGGTCACCCCGTGCTCTGCGATCGTCTGGCGCGCACGACATACCGCAACCGTTTGCCTTCGGGTGGCTCCCGGTTGCGTGCTTCGGGCCAAGACCTGGGACATTTCCTTGGCACGGCCTGCTTCGCAGATTTCGCGGTAGTGGCAGAGGAGGGCGCGATTTCGGTTGCGTCAGATGTGCCCTTCGCGGCCCTGGCGATTTTGGGCTGTGCGGTCGTTACGGGTATCGGTGCCGTGACGAATGCCGCGCGAGTTGAGAAGGGCGCGTCTGTCGCGGTGCTCGGCGCTGGCGGCGTCGGGCTTAACGTCGTTCAGGGTGCGGTGCTGGTCCGGTGCGAAAAGATTATCGCCGTCGACACAAATCCCAGGGCGCTTAACCTGGCGCGCAACTTTGGCGCTACACACACCATTGAAATGCCGGCAGGAAATGTCGCGGAGGAAGTTCGCGCTCTGACGGATGGACAGGGAGCGGATTATGTTTTCGATACAGTCGGTACACCCACGACTATTTCGCAAGCGCTTGAATCCGCGCGCAAAGGCGGCGCAGTCGTACTGACTGGTCTGTCGCGGACTGATGCGCTAGCCTCAATCCCGACCTTTCCTTTCGTAATGCATGAGAAACGCCTGATCGGCTCGCTCTACGGTTCGGGGCGTCCGCTGGTCGACATACCTCACCTCGTCACGCTTTATCAATCTGGTAAACTGAAGCTCCGCGAGCTTGTCACGCGCGCCTATCAACTCGACAACATTAACGAGGCGCTGGCAGCGCTGGCCTCAGGGGAAGGTGCACGTGGGATTATCCGTTGGTGATACCGTCGCTGGCTTGCTTCGTCATTACTCAATAGCAGAACTAAGTCATCAGGTCTTCAACCCACAAGCAACACCTTGCCGCTGCGGCCAGGTCGCTCTGAGTGCTCAACGGCTGCTAGCACATCGTTCAGTGGGTATTCAGCTTCGACCGGAGGCACTATTTCGTTTGTTGCCATCAGACGCAGAAGGTCCGCCGTGACTGACTGCAGCCGTTCGGGCGCGGCGGTCCGCAGCCACTGGCTCAGCCAGAAGCCGTGGATAGCGGCGGTGGTAAAGATCATGTGCCCGCTGTCAACCGGCATAGGCTCCATGGATAGCAGACCGTAAACGAGCACCACTCCGTTGCGTCCAAGGGCGCGCACAACTGCAGCGCCTGTTTGGCCACCGACCGCGTCAATCGCTTTAGTGAGTCCCGCCTTACCGGTGATTTCTTTGACACGCTCGACGATGTCTTCGTCGGCAGTGCAGATGACCTCATCCGCGCCGAGCGTTTTTAATTCTTCGACCTGCTCGCGTCGCCTCACAACATTGATTGTCTTAAAGCCGCGCAGGCGCGCGATCTGTAACACTACCCGTCCCAACGTCGAACCCGCCGCCGTTTGCAGCAGCCACTCGCCGGGTTTGAGCGCCAGTTCTTCGACCGTCATGATCCACGCCGTCAGAGGATTGACCACAAACTGCGCCGCCGTTTGGTTGCTGATGCTGTCCGGTACTGGGATGAGTTGTGCGCTCGCCGCCAGAATGTATTCCTGCCAAGTGCCCGGCACGCCGAGCGGGATTACACGCTGGCCGGGGACAAGATTTTTTACCTCGTCGCCGACGGCCGACACCTCGCCCATGCCTTCGAGGCCAGGCGTCGCCGGCAGGATGGGCAGCGAGCCGTAAAGACCGCGTACGGAAAGCAGATCAGACGGGTTGATCGGTCGTGCACGCAAGCGCACCAGCACCTGGTTCGCACTCGGCCCCGGTGTCGGCACATCTTCCACACGCAAGACGTCAGCGGGGTTGCCGAATTCGTGAAATCTTACGCTTCGCATTTTTTCTTTCCACCAATGGGTCGTGAATTTTCGGTCCGTTAAAGTAAGAAGAGCCTCGTTGAAACAGAGGCTCTCCTCGAAGGCTTAAAATCTCGGGGCCGAGATTTAGAAGTTAAGGCGCACACCGAGCTGCAGTTGCCTCTTAGGAAACGCCGAGGTAAAGCCCAACGGTTGGCTCGGAGAGAGTGCACGGTTGCCACGCAGGTTAAAGGGCGGGGCGATTACACCGACGACATTATTGACGCTGGCAAAGTTCGTTCGGTTGAAGAGGTTGAATCCTTCCGCGATGACTTGCAAGCTGGCCTTTTCGCTTACTTTGAAGTGGCGAGCCAGACGCATGTCGAAGTCGAAGTAATTCGGCCCAATGCCGGTGTTTCGTCCTGCGCCCGGCGGACGGTCAGTGGTTGAATGGCGGTCGTTATTGAGGTTAGTCCCGGCCAACAAATTGAAAGGATGGGGACTGTTGTAGCGAATAATCGGAGACAGTTGGAAACCTGATAATGCGCCCTTCCAGGGACTCTCCAGCACGGCCGCTAGAACTAACTTGTGCCTCTGATCAAAGGTAGATAGACCACGTTCCGCCGCGAGGTTAGTCTGATCGTTCGGACCGTAATCACTATTGAAATCGGTTACCTCGTCAATTGCCTTGCTGAAGGTGTAATTTGCGAAGAGGGCAGAACCTTTGGTGAAGCGCTTTCTGATTTCGAAAATACCGCCATGGTAGATTGCCGCTCCCGCCGATGAGTACTGGTCGCTCTGGAGAAGCAACGGATTCACAAAGCAGTTAACAATGTTCGCACCTGCACACGGAAACCCGGCACTCGTGCTCCATTGCCGAATTGGGATGGCTGCAGGTCCCGCGGGCACAAACGGCGCAGGCTTTAGGTTGACATCGATAGCAACTGGGAGCTTGAGTGTGTGTACATAGATGTAATTGGCGGATACTGATAGGCCGTTACCGATCTCACGCTCAATCCCCAACTCGCCCTGCTGAGAGTAAGGGTTTTGGTAGCCAGGTTGGCCGCTGAAAATTACACTCAGCGGTGGAATGGGACCGGTATGCGTAATCGTAATGCCGAACTGCGTCAGATCTGCCGGGGTAATGCAAGCGTCTCTCCCCGGCGCCGGATCGGTGCACGAAATCTTTCCCTGTGCAAACAGAGTCTGAAAAATCAGCGCCGAAGTCAACGACGGCGGACTCCCCGGAACTCCGGTCAGAGGGACGAATACCTGAGCAATCTGCCGGAAACCATTGACGACGCCGAGACTCTGTACGACGTTTGGGATCTGAGCATAAACTGGCGAGTAGAAGATCCCATAACCTCCGCGCACCGCGGTCTTGTGGTTGCTGAACGGATCCCAGGAGAATGAGACACGAGGTGCAAAATTGTTCTTGTCGGTGTTTAAGTTGCCGTATTGCACGTCCAGTTCGTAACGAAGACCGAAGTTAAGAGTCAGGTTAGGCCGGATGGCCCATGAGTCCTGGCCATAAAAGGCGGCAAAGGGCCGGTTAGCAACATAGACAGGATTATCAAAGCCCTGTTGGTAGAACTGTGGCAGACCCAAAGAAACAGTCTGCAGCGAGCTGAGCGTAGCTGGACTAACTCCGCTAAGTCCGCACGCTGCCGGCGCCGCCAGACACGGGCTAAGTAACGCCCCGGTGAGATTGCCAAAAACAAATCGACCGGGGAAGAACGTGTGAGACTCTGTGTGGTTGCCGCGTATCAGCGCGGAACCGCCAAATTTCAGACTATGTTTTCCCCGAGAGATCGTCAGGTTGTCGGCAAATTCATAGCGGCGTGTGATCGTCAAGTTGGGTAGAAAGATTTGAGTTCCCAGATTCGCGAATCCAGGAATGTCCAGACCTACCTGTCCCGGTTCATTGGGAATCACGTTGAAGTCGTTGTAACTCCACTGCACGCGGGCCTCGTTCGCGGTGTTGGGGCTGAAGAGGTGAAACCAGGAGCCCTGGATCGTGCTGTCAAACGTGTGGACCGAACTGCCTCGCGAAAAGCCGGTCAGAGACTGCACATCGGGACTGTCCTCGTGGTCATGTGCATAGCTGTAACGGAGATAAGTCTGATTCCTGTCACTAAAGCGATGGTCCAATCGGCCCGATACCTGGTATTGGCGCGTATTGAAAGGGAATAGTCCGCCGTTCGTTTCAAACTGGCTCACAAGAAAAGAATTCCGTGCCACCTGACCTGCACTCAGACCGGTGCTGGGAGAGATCGTCAAGGCGCTGGTCAACACCGAGGCGCAAATGGCGGCAGGTATCATCGGCTGTGGTGGGTTAAGGCATTGGACCAGCGCCCCGCCTCGGGCCGTCAGCGCGTTTAGAATTGCCACCTGATTATTCAGCGGATCACTTTGTGGGCGAAAGATGTTCGTGTTAGTCAGGAGGGGAACCGCATTCTGTGCAGTCTGTCGCAAGCCTTCAAAAGCGAGAAACAGAAAGGTCTTGTCCTTCTTGATTGGAAACCCCACCGTTGTGCCAAACTGCTGGCGATTCAGAGAATCCTTAACAGGCTGGCCCACCAGATCGGCCGCGCCCGGGTTGAACGTTTGACCAGGTTGCAGGGCTTGAGTAAAAGAAAACGGGTTGCGTGCGTCCAGGCCCGTGAAGCGGAAAAAACCATAGAGACTGCCATGTACCTGGTTGGTCCCGGTTTTCGAGACGATGTTTATTGACGCGCCGTTTGCTCCTCCCAACTCGGCCGTATAGTTGCTGCGGTTAACCTGGAACTCTTGCACTGCGTCCTGGCTCAGGTTGAGCCGGACACCGCCGGCGTCGTCGTTGAACTCGCCACCGTCCACAGTCACACTGTTACCCCTGCCATTGCTTCCATAGAATGAAAGTCCGCTTTGCGGCGTCTGTTTGACGCGGAAATCCAGGTCACTAGCGACCCGGGTGGAATCAGAGACGCCAGGCATCAGCAAAGTGTAGGTGAGATAGTCACGACGGTTAATGGGCAAGTCGCGAATGTATCTCTGTTCGATGGTATTCGCCTGAGCAGCTCTTTCAGTTTCGACAACGGCGGCTTCACTGGTCACGTCGACCACGCCCGCTACGCCCGCCACCTTCAACTGAAAATCCGCTAAGACAGTCTCACCAATAGTGACGGTAACGCCCTTACGAACCGTGGTATCAAAACCACGGAGATCGACGCTTACGTCGTAAGTGGCGGGCGGCAGGTTCGTCACTCGATACCGGCCGTCATCATCGGTCACCGCTGTGCGCCGCAAACCAGTCTCCGTTCCCACCACAGCGATGGTTGCGTTTGGTAAGACGGCGCCAGTGGGATCAGTTACAGTTCCCTTGATGTCTCCTGAAGAGCCTACGCCCTGGGCGTGAATGTTGCCGACTATCAGCAGGCACAACAAGCCAGACCCGAGTAGGCTGATGAATTTCTTCATAACTCCTCCTTCGAGCGTTCGCTAAGAGAGTGGAGAGACGATTAGAGCATTAATGCTCCAGGGCCATTTGGGCCAGAAGTTAGGTTCGATGAAATCGACTTCTGGATAAAGGAAATTGACAAAGCCCACGAGCGAAGTATGATAGCTACCGAACGGTCGGTAAAGTATTCTTCTGCTTGAAAATTGTCAAGCTTTATTTGGTTTCATTTCCAGTAAAATCTCCTAAATTTGGCGGTCGATTCAAGTCTGCAGCGTACCGCATGAACTTCAGTTGAATTGGGTTTGAAGCGCCAAAGGCGCGGAATGTAAGAGCCAGGGGCAAGCGCTGAGCCTAAGCGAAGCGCGTCGCCCCTGGGAGTGTAGCAGGTAAGTTCCCGAAGCTCTGAAGGAGCGGCATGACGTCGCATTCCTGAAAAACGATTTCGCACTTTCAGTGCTATTAGATATTGGCTCCGAGGGTCCCAGGGGCGACGTGCTACGCTCCGCTCCGCACTTGCCCCTGGCTATCACATTCCGCGCCTTTGGCGCTGCAAAACCCACCGGCAATTGATCTTAGTGGCAAAGAAACGTAAATAACCCTGAATGAGAGTTCACCGATCAAATGCCTGGTTTGCGCTATGGGTTTTGTTTGCCATCAATGCGATCAACTTCTTCGACCGCCAAATCCTTGGCGCTGTCGGCGAGCCCATTCGCAAAGAATGGGGACTAAGTGATGGCAGCCTCGGTGCACTGGGAACGGCTTTCACTTTGCTCTACGCAGTTGTCGGTGTTCCGTTCGGTCGTTTGACGGACAAGGTGAAGCGGACGTGGATTCTCTCAGCTGGAGTGTTCATCTGGAGTCTAATGACAGCGACGTCAGGCGCAGCAAAAAATTTCTGGCAGCTCTTCGCGTGCCGGCTCGGCGTGGGAGTTGGCGAGGCCTCATGCGCACCCGCCGCCACGTCGCTCATCGGCGACCTCTATCCGGCGAGCCGGCGAGCCAAGGCTCTCTCCGTTTTCATGCTCGGTCTGCCCGTTGGCATCGCTTCAAGCTTCGCCGTCAGCGGAACGATTACCCGCACCTATGGCTGGCGACCTGCATTCTACGCAGCAGGCATTCCGGGGCTGCTGTGCGCATTGATGGTTCTCTTCATCCGAGAGCCGAAACGCGGCGCGGCCGAGACGCACACGATTGGCGGACGACAGCGCGAAGGCTCGCCGTACCGTTTGGTGCTTTCAACCCCCACCATGCGCTGGTTGATCATTTCGGGCGCGTTACACAACTTCAACATGTATGCGATCGGCGCGTTCATCACCCCGTTTCTAATGCGCTATCACGGCGCGGACATTCGCAACGCGAATTTCGTTTCGATGCTGGTCTACGGACTATTCGGAGTGCCAGGTTTGATTCTTGGCGGCGTCGTTGGTGATAGCGTCATGAAGCGGCAAGCGAATGGACGCTTGCTCGTCGGTGCTCTGGCAATTCTCGGCTCAGTTCCATTCGTCTTCTTCGCGCTCGGGAGGGCGCGAGGTGAAATTCTCGAATTCATGATTCTGATGGGAGTGGGATGCGCGTTGATGTACCCCTACTACTCGACTGTGTATTCGACGATTCACGATGTGATCGAACCGTCACTGCGCGGCACAGCTATGGCCCTCTACTTTTTCGCGATGTACGTGCTGGGCGCGTCCCTCGGACCTTATGGGACAGGTCTCGTCAGCGACTTCTTCACCGCCCGCGCGGGAAGCGCCGCAGGTGTGACGAGTTTGACTCAGCAAGCGCTCGAGCCTTTCCGTGCCGAGGGTCTGCACTCGGCGATGTACATCATTCCCGCACTCGGCGTGTTACTAGCTTTGGTGTTGTTCGCCGCTTCGGGCACGGTGACTAAAGACATGACGAAGTTGAAGCACTGGATAAGCGAATCCACCGCCGCAGATGCACTGCCGGACATACAGCGCCACGGCGTCAGTACCACCTCACGGTAGCGAGTGGGTTACCCTTGTAGTTGTCCAGAATCGAAACACCAATCTCTCTTTCGACCCCCACGCTGCACCTTTTCCGCCCTATTCTCACTGGATAGATGTGCTCATTGCAGCGAATTCGCTGGATTCGCATACGTTGCCTCAAATTTGCATAACAAAACTGGAAATCTTCATGAGGCGACGTGTGCGCTTCATCCTGTGGCTGGTTGGATTATGAATAGAGTGCGTCAACTTTTACTGCTCATCGTTGTGAGTGGCTTGATAGGTGTTGGTGCTTGGGCCGCCCTTCGCTTCAAGGCGGTGAAACGTTGGGCTCTTCAAGAATCCCTTTACGCGTCCAATACAGCAAGCGTACCCGTCGCCGATGCTGAACTGTGGACACGTGCCATGGAGAAAGTAAAGGAAGATCGAGGCGCCGCCGCCGGCGGTCCAGTTGAGACTCCGCCTGAGCTCCGCCATTACAGTGACCGGCATTGGTTCCTGGCCACTCAGGTCGCCGAGATCTCGAAATTCAATGTGGAATCCTGTCAGGACTTTGTGGATCTCGCGGCGCTGATTCAACGCGGCGAACTGGTTGTGTTGCCCGCGGTCACGGATACCTACATCCTTTTCGGCGTCGGCGCCAAGGCGGACGACGGTGTGTTCAGTCGCTATGAAGATGATCACAACATCGAACTTTACGATGAAGCCGAACTGCACGATGCCTACGGCCGGCTCGAATCTGCGCATGCGAAGCTACAGACCGAAATATCGAATTTGAAAACTCAGCTAGCTGCGCTGAAAAAGCGCGATCGTTCAAAACAAGGTGAACTGCAAAAAGAAATCTCGGCACGTGAGCAGGAGTTGAAATCGAACGAGGAAGACAAAGCGCTGCTTGATCAATCTTACGGACAGCCGGACCAGAGGCAGAAACTCTTGAGAGATTATGAGTCGCTGAAAGAGCTTGCAAAGAATTTCGGCGGACGTTCGTATAACCTGGACGACCCATCTGCCCGTCAGGAGATGAAGGTGAGAATGCTTAGCTCACTAAGGCCGCAGGCAGTGAAAATCCTCGAGGAAGTTGCGAAGCTGTATCACGACAAGTTTGATCGTCCCTTGCCCGTAAGCTCTCTGGCTCGACCGGAGCAATACCAGCATGCATTGAACAGATCGAACAGGAACGCAGTACTGATTGATACGCCGCCGCACTCGACCGGTCTGGCATTCGACATCGATTATCGCTACATGGGTGGCGCCGAACAGAGTTTCCTAATGGCGGAACTTGCGCGCATTAAGGACGAGGGTCGCATTGAAGTAATCCGCGAGCGCAACGCGAATTACCACGTTTTTGCCTTCATCGACGGCAAGCGCCCAAGCGACGAACTAATCACCGCGTCGTTAGACAAAGCTACTCTAGAGCCAAAGGAAACGAATCACGCCTCGAAGGAGCCGGCTAAGGAAGAGAACAAATCGCGGACCGGGAAGAACACAAACTCGAAGTCAAAAGCGAAGAACATCACGAAGCCAAAAGCGAAAAAGCTGCGTTAGCTATCCACCCGTTGATCAGCCGGTGAAGAGGATGTCGTAGGACCATAAGGCTTCGAGATCGCGAATGTAAGGCCTTGATGACATTAAGCGGGAGTCGGTTAACGGAGGCAAAGCTGGTTAACGACGACTCTTCATTTGGAAGTTCGATCACTCGGGATCGGTTGAAATGCGCGGGTGGTGTGTTCGGTTACGCTCGGCAGGGGTTCGGGCAATGCTCGCCCCTGGGCCGCGTCAAGCTCTTTGGTTGCTTGTCCCTTCAACGGCGCAGTATCCACTTCCTCAGCTCGACGCTTACGGCGAAATATCAGTCGGATGCAGACACCTTCGATCGTGATCATTATAAGGAAGCACAGCAGCGCGAAGGCTAGAATTAGCGCGTCATTTAGCCCTATCACGTTTTTCATTATTCCCATCAACATAGCGATCGCTACAAGGCCAAAGATGAAGACGGCGCCCATCGCACTTACAAGGAGTTCTGGTCTCACTTCTGGGAAGTTGGCGTCGGTGTCGGCTTTACCCGTACTTAACTTTGCACCGCAATAATTACAGTAGCTCAAGCCCTGCGCGACAACCACGCCGCAAGATGGACAATACATGCTCGGTTCACCTCCTTAAAGCTACTACGATATCAATGATGTTTGAGTTCTGGCGATCGCGGCCAGCGTACACTAGTGAATGCTTAGGGGTAACCCACCCGGTATCGAGGATGTGTAAAAACGCGGTCTCGCCGTGACATGAGGTCAGTACCACCTCGCGGTAGCGGGTGGGTTCTTGTTCTGAACCTTCAGACTCACGGAACAACCCACCCGCTACCGCGAGGTGGTACTGACTCCATCGGTTGCGACTTGAGTGAGTGTGCCCGGCTAACTTAGTTGTGCTCGACTCGATGTGTTTCAGTATAATGTCAATATAATCGTCGCGTTAAGAAGGAATGGTGTTCTGATTGCGTCTTCATTAATGAGACTCAAATTAAGACAACTCCTCGTCGAAAAGATATCTTACCCTTGAAAATTTTCTCCAGAAGTAATAAATAGCAGTCGGCTTTCGACACTCACGAAACGAACGAGAATCGGGCATCCTCATTCCAGCTAGAGAACAGAGAGCGAGAAAGGACTTCATGTCGCAAAGACTAACTTGTGTCTCCACGGTGCTCGTAGGTTTTGTTCTGGTAGGCACACTTACGTTGACGTCTGGTCACGATTTGGCGTCCTCTGATCGGGCAATGTACTTCAAGCTCGCAAGCGCTGGTGGTTACGTAAGACTAGCTCATGAACCGGCATGTTCGGATGCAACATCGCTGCAAGCCGTTCAGCAGACTGGCGGGACGCAGAAGATCGTGCGCGAGGGGATCGCTGTAGAGTTTTCGGCCAAACCCAACGAAACAGGAAAGGAACTAGTAGAAGGTACCGAAGCCTCCGTTCGCTTTAAGATCTCAGATAACACTACTGGGCAGCCTGTCCGCAATCTTCACCCGGCGGCCTGGATAGATCACAAAAATGCCGACTTCGGACCCGAAGACCGCCGGTGCCGAGAAAAGATCCAGTCATTTCTTCAGTCGAGCCTCACGCACCGGCCAGACATCGACCTGAATACCTATCTCGTGTTGACTCTTAACAAAGAGCCGAACATTTCTGTCATTGATCCTCTTTCAGGCTTTGGCGGCAGTAAGCTCTACACTCTAATCGAGCTCAAGAGTCCCGGAGAAGACTGGGTTATGAGTAAGGATCAACATCGAGTTTTCGTCACGATTCCGTCAGCAGGAGAGGTAGCTGTAATCGACACTCGCGAGTGGAAAGTGATCGCCAACATTGATGCTGGCCCAAGCCCTGGCAGAGTTGTTCTTCAGCCTGACGAAAAATATCTTTGGGTGGCCAATGATACTTCTGATGAAAAGCCCGGCGGCTTGACGGTCATCGATGCGTCAACGCTAAAAGTGGTCTCTCGTATTAATACCGGCGCCGGAGTGCATGATGTAAGGCTGAGTGATGACAATCGCTATGCCTTCGTTACTAACAAGCAAAGTGGCACTCTCTCGATCATCGATGTACGCAAGTTAACGAAAACTAAAGATCTGAAAGTGGGTTCGCTGCCATCCGGCCTGGCCTTTTCGCCGCTCAGTAAAGCCGTCTACGTCATCAACGAGGGGAGTGGTGACATTGTTGTCATAAACGCGGAGCGCGCCGAGATTCTAACCAGGATCAAAGCCGAACCGGGCCTCGCAGCCATTCGCTTTGCGCCGGGTGACCGCTACGGATTTGTCGTCAATCGCCAAACAAATGTCGTTAACGTTTTTGATTCCGCAACCAACGGGCTCCTCCATACAATCCCGGTTGGGAAAGCGCCAGATCAAGTCTCTTTCACGAGAAATTTCGCGTACGTACGATCGGCGGGCGATGAGTTCGTTACGATGATTAACCTTGCGGCGCCCGGAAAGAGCGGCGCCGAAACTGCGGTCACGCGCTTTCCTGCCGGGCAACGGGCGCCCGAATTATCTCCGTCGAAGTCGAGCGCAGATGCGGTTGTCCCGGCACCGGAGGACGGAGCCGTTCTCGTCGCAAATCCGGCAGACCAGATGATCTATTACTACATGGAAGGGATGGCGGCCCCGATGGGAACATTCCAGAATTATCGCCGCGATCCGAGGGCCTTACTTGTTCTTGATCGAAGCCTGCGCGAGAAATCTCCGGGCGTTTATGAGGCCACCGTAAAGCTAAACGGCCATGGTAAATATGATGTCGCTTTTCTGCTTGATGCTCCCCGCGTGGCCAATTGCTTTACAGTAACTATCAATGAGAACCCTGAGCTCTCTCGGCAGCGCGAGATTCCCATCAGCATTCAAACCCTACCATCTGAGCCCATCGCTTACGTCGGCGAAAGTTACGCTCTGCGGTTTAAGGTTATCGACGTCAAAACAAATCGGACCAGATCAGACTTGAAGGACGTTGGCGTACTTACCTTTCTCGCTCCCGGTATTTGGCAGCAACGCCAATGGGCGTCTGTATCTTCAGACGGCGTGTATGAGATAAGGTTTGTGCCTCCCCAGGCGGGCATATACTATGTTTTCTTCGAGTGTCCTTCGCTGACAGTTCAATTCAACCAGCTTCCGCGGTTGACCGTCCAAGCAAACAATCGCGCCGGCTCCTAGCGCACACGCGACGACTGAGGAATAGGGGCCCGTATACTAATCATTCTTAACGCCCGAGTTCGAGGAGCAAGCGATATGCAGAATCATTTCAAGGGACTAATGAAGTACTTCGGAGGAAGAAGCCGTAGTGACGGGATCGCCTTAATAATCGGTTTGGGTGTTTTCTTAGCGAGCGTCAAAGGAAGCGGGACAGAGGGTCCGGGACAGGTTCCTGCTTGGCGCGGCGGGACACAAGTGTCCTTTCTAAACGGAACGTATAAAGGTGGCGGGACACAAGTGTCCTTACTAAACGGAGCGTATAAGGGTCAAGCGACTAGTACACAGAATCCTCCGGCGACTGACATCTCGCCGGCGCAGAAGTATTTCACCGACGTTGTCCTTATTAACCAGAATGGCGAGAAGATGCGCTTTTACAGCGATCTGCTACAAGGCAAGACAGTGGTGATCAACTCTTTCTTCGCCACCTGCCAGGGAAGCTGTCTACCGATGAATCGAAATCTCGAAAAGGTGCAAGAGGCTTTGGGTGATCACGTGGGCAAAGATGTCAACATCATTTCAATCAGCGTGGACCCGACCGTTGATACTCCTGCTAGCCTCAAAGAATATGCGAAAAAACTTCACGCGAAGGCAGGTTGGTACTTTCTTACTGGAGACAAGCGGAACGTGGACTTCGCTCTCAAAAAACTGGGCCAGTTCGTTGACGACAAACAACAACACCTCAACATCATCATCGTTGGAAACGAGCGCACTGGGTTATGGAAAAAGGCCTTTGGACTTGCCCAAAGTAATGAACTGGTCAAAGTTGTCGAGAGCGTGCTGAACGACCAACCACCTGGATAGTTTTGGTTTCAATCGCAATATGAGAATAACGGACAAGAAACAATGGCGCGCGTTGCTGTCGCTCGTTGCGCTTTGTTTTGTTGGATGCGGCTTTGCGGTAGGACAGAGCCTTCTGACAGCGCGCGAAAGCCGCGGCAAACAGATCTATGTTCAGGGAACCAGTCCCACGGGCAAAGAGATTCTGGCTTACATTGGTGACTCTGCTCTGGAAGTTCCGGGAAGCAGCATGGCCTGTGGCAACTGTCATGGTCTGGATGGCAGAGGCAAGCCCGAAGGTAGTGTTGAACCCTCAAACGTAACCTGGGAAGGGTTGACTAAACCCTACGACGTGGTTCGTCCCAATGGGCGAAAGCACCCAGCCTATACAGAGCGGGCACTCGAGTTGGCGATAACGCGTGGCCTCGATCCGGCAGGCAACAAACTGCCGAATGTCATGCCCCGATACCAGATGTCACGAGAAGACATGGACGACCTTGTCTACTACATGAAGCGCCTGGGCAAGGATTTTGACCCCGGAATCGATGAAAAGAACATCGTGATCGGCATCGTTTTACCGGCAAAAGGCGCGCTCACCGAGATGGGTGAAGCTGTAAGGGCCGTAACGGCTGCGTACTTTGAGGAAATCAACAAGCAAGGCGGAATCTACAATCGTCGACTTGAGTTGAAAATCGTGGAATCGGGCGACACCCCCGCGGTCACTCAGGCCAACGTCGAACGTTTTCTCAAAGACGAACAGGTTTTTGCGCTGACGGGGGCCTTCATCGCCGGTTCTGAAAAAGAATTCGTTGTTCTGACGGACCAGAAGTCCATTCCCCTTATCGGTCCCATGACGCTTTATCCGCAAACTGGGTTTCCCTTACATCGACAGATCTTTTATCTCTTTTCCGGGATTAACGAGCAGGCGCGCGCTCTGGTCAACTTCCTTGCCAGGAAACCCGAGGCAAAAACTTCAAGCATCGCAGTTTTGTATCCGCGTAGTGAAATCAATGAAAAACTGAACTCTGCGATCACTGAGCAGGCGAAGAAGAATGGGTTGGGCAATCCTGAACCCTATAGCTATGAGAATGGGACTTTAGACCTAGCCGACGCCATGAAGAGACTCAGACAGAAAAGTCCAGAGGCTATCTTCTTCCTTGGTTCGGCCGAGGAAGTTGCGAAGTTTATGAAGGAGGCTGGAAAACTGGAATGGTTTCCATCGCTTTATCTGAACAGCTCCCAAATAGGTAAAGACATCTTTGACGCACCACCCGGATTCAGTAATAAGGTGTTCCTGTCGTTTCCCGCGTCTCCCGCTGATCAGACAGCCGAGGGCACGAAGGAATTTCGCGCGCTGGCCGAAAAGTATCAACTTCCAGCCACTCGCCTGGCCGC
>DASXRU010000054.1:0-5167 GCA_036506395.1 Pyrinomonadaceae bacterium
CGCGCCAACCAGGCTCGATGTGTTCAGGATAGAAAATTACGCAGACCACGCCGCCGGTTTTTGCCAGGGCGCGAATCATTTCGTCAGTCAGGTTGCGCGGTACGTCGGCGATTGCGCGACAGGCTGAATGGGTAGCGATGACAGGCCTGGTTGAAGTATTCACGATGTCCCAGAAGGTTGGGTCAGATACGTGGGAAACGTCCACCATCATGCCCAGGCGATTCATTTCACGCACCACCTGTTTGCCAAAATCGTTCAATCCGCGAGTGCGTCCCACTTCGTCGCCGCTGGAGCCGGCCCAACTTGTGGAAACGCTCCAGGCGGGAGACATGTAGCGAATACCCATCTTGTAATAGCGCTCCACGTTCTCCAGCCGCTCATCGATTGCATAGCCACCTTCCAGCCCCATCAGGGCAGAAAGTTTTCCTGCGGCCGCGGCGCTACGAATATCCGCTGGGCTGGTTGCCATCTTCCAGGTTTCCGGGTAGCGCTCGACCAGCGTCTTCACGGCGGCGATCTGCTTGTCCGCTCTGTCCATCGCGCTGGCTCCGCCGCCACCGAAGAGCTCCGGCTCGACCCAAATTGAGAAAAACTGCGCGTCCAGCCCGCCCTCTTTGGCGCGGGCTGAGTCAAAGTGTCCGTCGGGCAATCGTGTTCCCAGATCCAGGCCCTCGTCGAGGGTGCGCTGGATGCTGTCGGCGTGTAGATCGATAACAATTGCCCGCCGGTGAATGGCCAATGCGTCGCCCTTATTGTCGTGTCCCATTGTGGCGTTATTCGAGGGTCGCGTGCCTTTGTTTTCAGTTTTTTTCAACATATTACAGCCGTTGCCCAAAACAACAATCAGTGCTATCAGCAGAAAACTCGCGACCCGGAAAGTCCTTTTGCGATGCTTCGCCGGAATCCAAAAACGATTGCTAATTTTCAGTAGATGCAAAAGCATGCGCGATAGTACGCGGGCGTGTTTAAAAGGATCAAGCGCGGCTTGCCATCCGGCTCAAATCTACGCTATTGTGCGTTATCTTTGGAAAGTCTTTACGCATGTTCCCGGGGCCAGGCGGACATACTCAACGCGATAGCGGCTCTTCCATCATTTTCTGGAGTCAGTAAGTCAAGCGCGTCGCCCTTGCACTCTTCGGGTGCGGCGTCAAAAGGAGAGCGAAACACATGTTTCCCAAAGACGGAAAAGCGAAAGACGCAGTTCCACCGCGCATTGCCGACGTAGTCTGGCACGATGGCGAGTTCATTAAATGGGATGATGCGCGCGTGCACGTGATGTCGCACGTTTTGCACTATGGCTCCAGCGTGTTTGAAGGTATCCGTTGCTACGCCACCAAACGTGGACCTGCGATCTTTCGTTTGCGCGAACATATGCAGCGGTTCCTGAACTCCGCAAAGATCTATCGCATGGATCATAAGTGGACGCTGGATGACTTCTGCGATGCCTCCGTCGAGCTGGTACGCCGCAGCGAACTAAAGCAATGCTACGTGCGGCCGATCCTTTTCCGCAGCCTGGACGAAGCTAATCCGGCGTTTGGCGTAAATCCTTTTCCCAACCCCCTGGCTTGCTACATCGGCGCCTGGGATTGGGGCAAATACCTCGGAGACGAAGCGATTGAAAAAGGCGTGGACGTTTGTGTCTCCACCTGGAATCGCCTGACGCCAAATTCGATGCCCGCGATGGCCAAGAGCGGCGCCAACTACATGAACTCCCAACTTATCAAGATGGAGGCCCTGCTGAACGGCTATGCGGAAGGCATCGCGCTTGACGATCGCGGCTACGTCTCAGAAGGTTCTGGCGAAAACATCTTTCTGGTGACTGGCGACGTGGTAGTTACGCCTCCTCTGTCGTCGTCAATACTTCCCGGCATTACGCGCGATAGTGTGATTCAAATCTGTCAGGAGCTGGGCATCACCGTAAAGGAGCGCAGCATTCAACGCGCCGCCTTATACGTTGCCGATGAGCTCTTCTTTAGTGGCACAGCCGCAGAAATCACACCTATTCGATCCGTGGATCGCATCACGGTTGGTTCCGGCGGGCGCGGTGATATCACGACCCGCATTCAGAAGGTTTTCTTCGAAATCACTTCCGGCGAGCGCCAACCGCCAGGGCCCTGGCTGACTTACGTTAATGAAAGCACGCGGGCGAAGACGGATAACAATGGGCGCATCACCTCACCCACGGCGAATCCAATAGCTACGGCGCTGGAAAACGAACCGGTTGCAAGGTTCCGCGCTGCGGCAGTGGAGTAACTGTAGCTGGATCGATTCGAGAAAGGGGCGCTCTTCGGCGCCCCTTTTACTTTTCCGAGCTCTTTCCCTGGGTAGCATTTCGGGGCATTCTCGCTTTTAGCTGCCGTTCAGCCATCACCAGATCGTAATTATTGACGCTATTTCATTTGCCAGCTATCATGCTTGTAGTCGCCGCGGCCCCGCGGTGACAAACTTTGTAGGCCAGTCTTGGTAGCACGCCCGTTCGCAAGCTATTCACAGTACTAAGCCCTTCCTCAAATTCAGGCCTTAAGCCCAGATGTTTTCCCAAGGAATGTAGGTACGTCTATGTCTCCAAAAATTGATGATCTCCTGTTGATGGCGTCCAGCCATGGCGCATCCGATTTGCACTTGAAAGCCGGCTCGTTTCCCGTGATGCGAATCGGCGGTGAACTCCATCCTGTGGTTGAGTCGCCGCGTCTGGGCCCGGAAGACACGCTCGACATGGCCTTCTCCATGATGTCGAACCGGCAGAAACAAAAACTCAAAGAGGTTTCCGAAGTCGACATTGCCTACAGCGTGAAAGGTCTGGGACGTTTTCGCGCGAACATTTTTCAGCAGCGCGGCACCGTCAGTATCGTCCTGCGCGTGATTCCCGATCAGAGTCGTGACACCGCGGCTCTGGGATTGCCGAGGGTTATCGATAAGATTGCGGAAGAGCGGCGCGGGCTGATTCTGGTTACCGGCGCCACAGGTTCAGGCAAGTCAACTACGCTGGCGGCCATGATCGATCGCATCAACTCAACTCGCAGCGGCCATATCGTGACCATCGAAGACCCGATCGAATTTCTGCACCGTGACAAGAAATCTTTTGTCACCCAGCGCGAAGTCGACGTGGACACGCGCTCCTTCTCCGAGGCATTGCGCGGCGCCCTGCGCCAGGACCCTGACGTAATCCTGGTCGGCGAGATGCGCGATCACGAAACTATTGAGACTGCATTGACTGCCGCAGAAACCGGCCACCTGGTGCTATCGACCCTGCACACCCTGGATGCCACCGAAACGGTAACGCGCATTGTTACCTCCTTCCCTTCGCATCAACAGAAATCCGTTCGCATCCAACTCGCGGGGATTCTCAAAGGCGTGATCTCAATGCGCCTGGTAAGGCACGCGAAAGGCGCCGGACGCGTGCCCGCAATCGAAGTGATGGTCTCCACGGGCTTGATTCGTGATTACATTATCAACGAAGAGAAAACTACCCAGATTCGCGAAGCCATTGCCGCCGGGACTTCGCAGTACGGCATGCAAACTTTCGATCAATCATTATTCCAACTATTCCAGTCAGGATCGATCTCGCTTGAAGAAGCAGTGCACAACGCTTCGAATCCTGATGAATTCAAGATGCGCGTTTCGGGCATTCTTTCCGACGATCAAGCCCTGGGCGTCGGTGGCATGAACCATATGAGCAGATCCAAGTCGCTGCCGGAAAGCTCCGAGTCCTTCATTGTGAAGCACTAACGGGTGAGCGTAGAGAGCGGCGGGTTGGTCAACTCGAAGGTCTGGGGATTCTCGCCGATAATGGCGGCCGCGAAAAAGTTCGGCACATACCACGCGTTTTCATTACGAAATGTATCGTCAAGTTGGTCGCGGTGCGCAAAGAGCGTCCAGAAGTTTCTTTCGTAATTGTCCGTTCCTCTTAGTTCGCGCAAAGAATTCCGCACCCATTCCGGCCCGCGATTATAACTGAGCAGCACCAGCGTCACGCTTTCGGAATCCTCTCCAAGTTCCGCCATGCGATCCGCGATGTAATGCGCGGCGGCCGGAGTCATCTTTTCCACGTCGCACATGTCCTGGTGCGCCACGCCGTAATTCCTGGCGGTCTCCGGCATGAACTGAAAAAGACCCTTCGCGCCATTGCTATTCTCATAACAGTTTCGATATGCCGACTCGATCATGGGCAGGTAGATGCCGATGATTACCGGGACTCTGCGCGCAGTAAACGAACGGGCAATCAGCGGCACGTATGGTTGGGCCCGAGCGAAAACTACGTTCAGACTTTGCGCGCCCGGCTCTGCTGACAGGCTGCTGCTGCGGGCAACGTACCGATCAACGTTACCCTTGATAGCGCGCAAAGCTTCTTCCTTGAGCCTTACCGGACGGTCGCCCATCATAGTTGAGATGCGCTGTTCCTGTTCGTCGATGAAAGCCAGCTTCTCCGCTTCGTTCATCTGCGAATAGAGTTTTGTGGCCGCCACTGTTGCTTCCGACCCGTTCGAGAGGTTTGGCCCAGGGCGCCCAATCGAGTGCCTGTAAAAAATCGTCCCACCTATTGCAATCGCCAGCAACATGGCAATGCCCAGCATCAGAAAGTAATGCCGAGATGGTAAGGCCTGGACGTTCTCTTGAGTTACAAAATTGGGCAAGAGGGTGGTTAAGGGATCTGCCGGGTCGAGTTCCTGCGTAAGGCCTTTCAAATCCGCCAGCAGATCGTTGGCCGTCTGATACCGCTCGCTTCTCTCCTTGCGCAGAGTTTTGTCGACTATGCTTTGTAATTGCCGAAACGGTGGGCGCGAGCTGTCCGAAGACTGAAAAAGCGGCGGCGGTTCGCGCTCCAGAATGGCCACCATCGTATCCATACGCGTTGCACCCTGGAAGGGAAGACGATGCGCCAACATTTCGTAAAGCACGACGCCCAGGCTCCATATATCCGTGCGTTCGTCAACCGGCAGCCCACGCGCCTGCTCCGGCGACATGTAACTAACCGTTCCCATTACCAGGCCGGCTTCAGTCTGGGCCTTAAGACCGGGCTGCGTTTCGGCGGAATACTCGGCCAGCTCCCGCTCCATCAACTTGGCGATACCAAAGTCCAGAATTTTCACGAGGCCGTCAGTGCGCCGCATGATGTTCTCCGGCTTGATGTCGCGATGGACGATGCCCGCGGCGTGGGCCGCGGCCA
>DASXRU010000055.1:0-3763 GCA_036506395.1 Pyrinomonadaceae bacterium
AAGCACATGGGTCCTTTGATCTTCCTTTTGGCAGCGGTCGCAGGTTCGCGAACACCAACACGGTCCTCGATAAAGCAATCGGCGGCTGGACGCTTTTTGCGGACTTCATAGGTCAAGGTGGCAGCCCCTTTACCCCACGCATGCAGGTCAACAACAGTTATGCCCTGTCGTCGGGAAGTTTCGTCTGGTATCCCAACGTCGTGGGAAATCCGACGGCAGTGCCAGGGGGGCAGACCATTAATTCATGGTTCAACGTCGCTGCGTTTGCGGCGCCCACTCCCGGCACATTCGGCAATATGGGAAGAAACATCTTACGCGGACCGAAACTGAGCTCCATCAACATGTCACTCCACAAGAGGTTTCAATTTACGGAGCGAACGAAACTGGACTTCAGCGCCAACGCCACCAATGTCGTCAACCATCCATCTTTCGCCCTGCCTGATAACTTGATCGGCCCGGGTCATATCGGAAAGATCAACGGGGTAAGTGTGGGCGCTCGGCAAATGGAGCTGGTTGCCAAAATCCTGTTTTGAAAATACGCCCCGCCTAAGAGGCGGGGCGTAGTAAAGTGGCCACTGTGAGAGGTCTTCTTTTCAGATCCGCCAGCACACTTATCCTCGCGGTGTTTTGGCCGGCTTTGATGGCGCAAAGCGCGCAGGACGTTCAAGCCAAAACCGGAGCGCTTGAGCAGCAAGTCCAGAAGTATCTTCAGGAACAAAAGCCGCAGCTCGCCATTCCGGTGCTGCGCGAAATCGTTTCGCTCGATCCGAAGAATCTCAATGGGCGGGCAAACCTCGGCGTGCTGCTGTTCTTTCAAGGCAACTACTCCGAAGCAACTCAACACCTGCGCGCCGCTTTACAATTGCAGCCGGATCTCTGGAGGATCAAGGCGCTGTTGGGAATCGCGGAGAAGCGGACCGGACATCCGAAAGAGGCAGAGGACGACCTGGCGCTTTCGTTTTCAAATCTCGATGACAAGAAAATCCAGATTGAGGCTGGTCTAGAACTGATCGAGCTCTATGCCGCTTCGGGGCAACTCCCCAAAGCTCTGTCAGTGGCCGTAAAGCTGGAAGACCTGGCGCCGCAGGATCCGCAAGTCTTGTTGGCAATTCATCAGATTTCACGGCAGACGATGTATCAGAGCCTGCTGAGCATGATGATGGTCGCACCGGATTCCGCACAGATGCACATGGTCATGGCCGGCGAACTCGCGCGCCAAGGGGATCGCACCAGTGCGATCGCGCAATATCGCGAGGCCATCCGATTAGACCCAATGCTCCCCGGAGCGCATTTTGAACTGGCGGAGCAACTGAGGACTTCTTCGGACGCCGCTCTGAACGCCCTGGCTGAAGACGAATACAGAGCGGCGATTAAGGTCAATCCGAACGACGCCATGTCCTGGCGCCAGCTCGGCGGGATCTTGACCGCGAAGGGGGATTTCAAATCAGCCGAGGACGACTACAAAAAGGCCCTGGCGATCGAGCCGAAGGATTCGGAGGCGAGAACCGGTTTAGCGATCGTCATGATTTCCACGGATCGGACGAATGAAGCGATTTCACTTCTGGAAAGTGCTGTGAAGGACGATCCAACCAACATGGTGGCGCATTACCGCCTGAGCGGTCTGTACAGGCGCGCGGGCCGGACGGCAGATGCGCAACGTGAGATGGAGGCATTTCAGCACTACCAAGAGATAAAAGATAAGCTCGGCAAAATATTTAAGGAACTGGCTGGACCGGCCCGCCCGTTTTGAGGCGCAGCTCACGAGCCAGTGCTACTCGGCGCCGGCGCTCCTGTGTCACAAATAGACTCGTGTCCATGACCAGCACAATCCGGCCGGGTTTCGCGGTGATCGCAGCTATCGCGATTCTCGGAGTTTGCCTTCACGCGCAGCAGGGCAAGCGCGCCGCTCCACCTGCCAAAGCGGCTGGACCCACGGCTACGCAGCCTCGAACGGTGATTCCCCAGCTAGTGGATATTACTGCCTCGACGGGAATTCGCTTCAAGCATCTCGCCTCGCCAGATAAGAAATACATCGTGGAATCGATGAGTGGCGGAGTGGCCTTGATCGATTACGATCGCGACGGCTGGCCCGATATCTACTTCACGAATGCCCCGGATGTGGACATGCAGCTTGCCGGCAAGAAGGCTCGAAGCGCACTTTTCCATAACAATCACGATCGCACCTTTACCGACGTCACCGACAAAGCCGGCGTCGGCTATCCCTGCTGGGCGAATGGCGCCGCCGTAGGCGACTACAACAATGATGGCTGGCCGGATTTAATGGTGACTTGCTTTGGGGGCGTGGTTCTGTATCGCAACAATGGCGACGGGACGTTTAGCAATGTTACGCAGGAGGCGGGGTTAGGGGGCGATGCGCTCTGGGCCATGGGCGCCGCTTTTGGAGACTATGACGGCGACGGGCTCCAGGATTTGTTCGTGTCTCACTACGCCGCCCTCGACCTGCACGATCTGCCCACCTTCGGCTCGATGGTGAACTGCCAGTACTACGGAATCAAGGTCCAGTGCGGGCCCACTGGATTGAAGGGATCACCGGACAATTTGTATCACAACAACGGCAACGGAACCTTTAACGACGTTTCCAAACAAGCCCGTGTCGACGATCCGGAGAAACTGCTCGGCCTGACTGCTGTATGGTCAGATTTGAATAATGACGGAAAACTCGAGCTCTTCGTGGCCAACGACGGCGCGCACAATTATCTCTACCAAAATGACGGCCGCGGCCGCTTTACTGAAGTGGGTTACCAGGCGGGGGTTGCTCTGGATCAAAATGGCAAGGCCCTGGCAAATATGGGGGTGGCACTTGGGGATTACTTGCACAGCGGGCTTTTCTCCATCGCGATCAGTCATTTCAGCGATCAATACTTGGAGCTCTTCCGTAATGACGGCAATCTGAGCTTCACCGACGTCTCTTACCTTGCTAAAATCGCGCTCCCCACGATTCACTACGTGGGTTGGGGCGACGCCTTTTACGATATCGACAACGACGGATGGCTTGACCTTATTCAAGTCAACGGTCACGTGTACCCGCAGGTGGATCAGGCAACCATTGGAGTTCGCTTCCGTGAGCCGAGCCAGTTGTTCCTGAATCAGCGCGACGGCACGTTCCGTGACGTGAGCGAGCAGGCGGGGGCGGCACTCAAGGTTCCGCGAGTGGGACGCGGCTTAGCTATCGGTGACCTGTTTAACGACGGTATCCAGGAAGTTGTGGTCGAGAATCTTGAAGGTGAACCGATAATTCTTCGTCCCGAAGGTGGACCGCGCAATCACTGGATCGGCTTCGAACTCGCTGGGAGCAAGGCCGACAAGCTGGCGCTAAATGCACGCGTGAAGGTCATCGCCGGCGGCTTTGCACAGACTGACGAAATAAGGAGTGGAGGGAGCTATCTGTCGCAGAGCGATCTGCGACTTCACTTCGGCCTAGGGGATCAACGCCAGGTGGAGAAGTTGGAAGTCTCCTGGCCATCCGGCAAAACAGAAATGTTGACGAACCTCGCTGCCGATCGTTTTTACTGTGTCAAAGAGGGCGCAGGCGTTGTTCCTTGTGTCAGCATGCGGGGCTCGACTGCCCCAGCACAGAGAGGACGGTAGTAGCGCGCAAACAATCGCGCGGGTTCGCCAAGATCCTTGCGTGTGTGAATTCTCGTTACCTCGTTTACCTCAATAACGGAGCTTCTTGGGAGACGCTCGTTAAAACAATGGACTTATGTGACCAGAAAACAGTGCCATAGACACCTAAGTCATT
>DASXRU010000056.1:0-5138 GCA_036506395.1 Pyrinomonadaceae bacterium
GGAGGCCGCCCACCCAGGAGGTTTCATACCCGCGAATCAGCGCGCTGCGCCCGAGGGCGAAATAAGCAATGGCCTCGAAGACGAACAGGGCGAACAGCAATAAGAGATGTGACGAGGCGCGGTTCTTCATTTGGGCGGTCAGTGGTTAGTGTCAGTGGTCAGTAGTTAGTAGTCAGTTGTTAGGGGTCCGTGATTATCAGCGTTCGCGGCTCTGCCGCTTGATGTGCGGAAGGTCTCCGACCTTCCGTACGCTTGTCACAAATCATCGGGCGATGCCCGCCGTGCGATCCATCTAACTGGGGCATAGCCCCAAAAAAACAAGAAGCGTCTATCGGAAGGTCGGAGACCTTCCGCACATCAGGTGGCAGAGCCACAACGATTTCGAGTGACATTTCTGATTCCATATCACCTTGTGTTTGCCGGCGGCTTGGGCGAAGTAGCCGGCGGCGGTTTCGACCGGTTGTTTTGTCTTGGCGGCTTCGACTGATTCGTCGTCGCTACGTTGCCGAAGTAGCCCAGGTCCTTAGCCTTCAAAACCAGCGCCGCCGCGATTGGCGCCGCGGACTTCGATCCGTACCCGCCGCCTTCTACTACGACGGCAATGGCCAGCTGCGGACGACTCAGCGGCGCGATGCAAAGGAACCAGGCATCAATGCGCGGATGCTCTTCGTCCATTATCGTTTCCTGATACTGGCGAATGATATTCCCTTTCGCATCCTTCTCGACTCGCAGACGAGTTTTCGGCTCGCCTGTTTTCGGATCGTAGACGGGTACGACTTTCTGGCCTGTGCCGGTCTTGCCGCCTGTAATTATTCCCGCAGCGTGGACCGGACTGAAGACTCCGCGCGCGGTACCGCTTGAGCCACCGGTTACGAGTCCCATGATCTCGCGCAAGCGCGCAGCCATTTGCGCCGGCATGACCTGGTTGAAAACTTCCGGAGGGCGGTTCACCTCGATCTTGGTTTTCAGTAGCTTGCCCTCCATGTTGCCAATAGCGGCGGCGGCAAGCGCCATCTGAAATGGAGTCATCTGTCCCGCATAGCCCTGGCCGTAGCCTTCAAGAGCCTGATCGTACTTTGTGATCTTCGGACCGGTAACGATTGTCGCTTCGCGCGGCGCCAGCGCGCGTTTGATGGCGTCGGTTGACGCATTCCAGAGCTCCGGCTCTTTGCGGCCGCGCAGAGCTTCGGCGGGAGTATCGTAGGTGCCAATACCGAGGAGTTGCGCGGCCCGTTTCAGTCGGTCCGGCCCCAGCAGGACGCCCATCTGCGCGAAGTACTGGTTGCACGACACTTCGAAGGCAGTGTCAATGGGGATGCGGCCGTGAACTTCGCCCGCTCCCCCATCGTCGAAAATCGGATTCGCGCCCGGGGCGGCAACGTAACCGCCACCGCTGCAAGTGAACTGAGTATTCTGCAAGCCGGCGAGATGGGCCGCAGTCATCGTCACCGTCTTGAATGTCGAGCCCGGAATGTAATAAGCACCCAGCGCCCGACTGACTAGTGGACGATCGCGCTCATTCGCTTCGAGTTTTATCCAGGTGGCCTCGTCCTGCACTTCCTTCAGGCTGTAGGAGGGCTCGCTATAGATAGCCAGTACGTCGCCCGTCTGCGGATTGAGGACGACCACGGCGCCGTGTTTCCCTTTCAACTGATCCACAGCAGCTTGCTGTAGATCGCGATCGATGGTGATGACCACATCGCTGTTGGCCTTCTGCTCAGCGCTCTTGCCGGTCACAATTTGCCACGCTTCCGGCACCGCACCGCTCTGCGTCCCAAACAATGCGCGCTCCAGACCGGGATCGCCGCGATCTGATCCGAAAAGATGGGCCAGCGCACTGTCCATCGGGTAATCGCGAGTGATACTGCCATTTGCCTCCCGACGATAAAGCGCCAGCGGACGCTTCTTCCGATCGTAAATCCAGCCCCGCAAAGTTGATTCCGACAGGCGGCGTACGCGCAGGTCCTTGTAGCTCAGCTCCTGAAAGCGCTCGTTACTGCTTTCTGCATACCTGGCCCAGTAAACGTGGAAGCCAAAGACTGCGACGGCGCACATGACAAACAGCACACGCAGGGCGCGCAGACCGCGGTTGGTTGAGGTCGAGCCCAGCCGGTCGCGCACTTCCTTGGGCAGTTCGTTTGGGTTATTTGCTCGCGCCGCCGGCCGATGCCAGCTGCGTAGAATTGAAAGCAGAAGCAGTAGGACGATGACCAGCAGGCCCGCCATGTAAATCAAACTCAGCCACGCCGGCAGCTTCTCAGGCGCAGTGGCAACAGGGCTGGGCGCCGCGGTTTGCAGAAGAAAAAGGATGGCGGGCATGTTCAGGATTTGTTTTGGCGGAAGCGCACTTCGACATCGCCAAATGCCACGACGTCACCGGCTTCAATCGGGCAAGCTTCGCCGTAGGGAATACGGCGCCCATTGATAAACGTGCCGTTAGTGGAGCCAGTGTCCGCCACCATCAGCACGTCTTCGTGATTCATCATCAAGGTCGCATGAATCTTCGACACGCTGCTGTCGTTGAGATAGAGCTGGTTGTCAGTGCCGCGTCCGACGTGCAAACGCTTGCCGCCCGGCTTAAAACTGAGTGGCACTTCGCGGCTGGTATTCTGCATGGTTACGCGAGCATTTACGATCACGTCGGGCGTGGGAGTTGCGCCATGCGGAATGTTGGTAGCGCCAACCTCTTTAGCGATTCGCCGCGCTTCGTCCTCCTGCCTCAGATCTTCCTCGAATTCGCCGAACGTGGGTTCGACCGAAACGCCGGTGGTAAAAATATCAACGTCGGTCTCGACTTTGACGGGAGCGAGCGTGCGGTAACGATGGTCATTGATATGATCGATGGCAGCCGCCAACAGTTCGTGTTCCAGCTCCTGAATCAACTCCGGCGCCGCTTCTGAATGTTTTCCCCATTCAACCTTCAACTTGAGCAGGTGCGGGGCGATGCGGCCCTTAGCTCCCTCGTCGCGCACCCGCTGGTCGATTAAAAGATTCGTGCGTTTGATGAGCCGGCTGAGCGTCAGTCCACTTTTCGGATCTATCGTTCGTCCCAGCTTGCGGTCGAGAGCATCGCCGGCCCTTTCCAGCGCCGTGCGCAACAGCCGTTCAGGCAACGCCTCTGGCCGCGTTGTCTTAGCCGGCTTATCTGTTTCGACAGGCTCGTCTGCGCGTCCGTCTGCCTTGCCAGTTGAATCGTGCTGCTCGGTCATGAAATCAAGTACGAGTTTGCCCGGATACTAGTTCGCTCGTTACGCTTCGCCGTCAACTCGTGACGACGATAAAAACGCAGTCCTCTGACTGCGGGGGGGAAACGTTCACTGCCGGATAACGAGGGTTATTCTAACTGAAATGGAAGTTTGGTAATAGGAGGAATTGGTTCTAAGACTGCTCCAGCTTGGCCTCCGGCCAGATCGTGGCTAAACTGCCTCCGAAGATTCTTGTTAAGAGGTTGATAGAAATGACCAATGAAGAATTCGATAAGAGAATGGAATTTATCCTCGGGCAGCACGCGCAATTCGCGTCTGACATAGGAGCCCTGAAGGATGTGGTAGCCGACATTGAAGGTGTAGTAGCGCGCCTTGCGAATGCCAGTTTGAATCGGTTCGAAGATGTTGATGAGAAGATTGCTGCCCTAGTTGATTCTCAAGTACGCGGCGACGAAAAAATTGCTGCCCTGGTTGATTCCCAGGGCCGCACGGAGGAAAGTCTCCGGAACCTCATTTCTGTAGTTGACCGCTATTTCAGCGACCGTAACGGAGGGTCGAGCGGCCCTGGTCCTACTTAACGCCCAACAAACCTCCAAGTCACCCAACCTCGCTCCGCTGCCTGGCAGCCTCGTAAAGCAAAATCCCGGTCGCTACCGCGACATTAAGACTTTCCACCGGCCCCTGCATAGGAATCCGTACTGCTTCGCCCGCCGCCGCAATTTCATCCGCCGAAAGCCCGCTCGACTCTGGTCCAACGATTAGGGCGCAGGCATGACTCCAATCAAAATCGGTAAAGGTGATCGAGCCCTCCGCGTCGGCACAGACACTGTGAATGCCCCGGGAAGTACACCACTCGAGCACGCTCGCGTAGTTGGCTGATGTCCAAATTGGTAAGCGGAACGCCGAACCCATCGCGCCGCGCAAGGCCTTCGGCGAAAAGGGATCGGCAGTGTTCGCGGTAGTAATCGCCCCGGTGACGCCGGCCGCCTCCGCCGTGCGCAGTATTGCGCCTACATTCACTGGATTGTTTATCCCGTGCATCACCATCAATAGAGGAGAGGCTGGTTGGCTGGACTTGAATTTAGCCTCGTCCATTTCCGGACGCGACGCCAGAACGACGATTCCCTGGGGTGTCTTCGTATAAGAGATCGAGGCCAATAGTTTTTCGCTGACAGAGGCGATTCGCTCGGATACTTTTCCCAGTTCATCAATCAGCCGGGCTGCTCTTTCCTTGCTCGCGATCTCTTCCGAGTAGATAACCGCTTCGATGCTGAGTTCTGAGCGCAATGCCTCTTCACAAAGCCGCAAGCCTTCGACGAAGATCATTTCATCGACTTTGCCGTCACGTACAGCGCGCGCGCGCCGGAGCAGGGAATTGTCGCGGCCGGTGATCATTTCCGATTTCCGATTGCCAATTGCCAATTTGACCTGCTTCGATTCCGGTGCCTTATCACGAGTAAACCCTCTTAGTATTTACGGCAAATAGTCGTAACAACCCTGGCGCAAGTTTCAAAGCCGGGATACCAGGTTCATAGTCCAGCCTACGAGGCACCGACTTCCAATTGGCATTTGGCAATCGGCATTCGGCAATGAAATCAAATGGCATTCGGCAATAACACCTCCGCCCACACAGGCCAATGATCGGAAACATTCAGTGGCCGGGCAACGCCCCATCGCTTTACCTCTGCGCCGCGAACAAATATCCAATCCGCGTGCAAACGAATTGCCGCGCCGCGCCAGGTGTCAGTGCCGGTCGGAAACGGAGTGGTGTAGCCGTGGGCTTCCATGAACCGTCTCGTCTCCACGCACTTCTGGCTCGATAGAGTATTAAAGTCCCCCATCACCAGCGTCGGGCCATCGCCGTCGTCGGCCTTTGCCAGGACAACCTGAAGTTGATCGTGCTGCCCATCAAGCGAGGCGTGCGGATCGATA
>DASXRU010000057.1:0-8835 GCA_036506395.1 Pyrinomonadaceae bacterium
ATTCAAGAGGTGGATTCAAGTTTGAGGTGCAACTCTTACAGACAATACAACGGGTACTGGTACCGCGAAGCGGTTACGTCTCAAAGCCCAGGGTTGCTTCAACCCTGGGTTAGGTAAGCTCGATCATAATCAACCGCCGCCGGCGCGCAGTTCGATTGACTGTGACGCGCTCGATGGCTTATCGTTTCACCAAATCCAGGTTCACCGTCGGGCTCGCGTCAGATTTATTTAACGATTCACATTTCTGAAATTCCTGAGGAGCAACCCCATGCGAATGCCATCCCGGTCTCTCTTTGTCTCTGCCCTGACTCTATTGTTCGTGGTTTCCCTGGCCGTTTTTACCAGCCGAACGCGAGCAATCGATCAAACGCAATACCTGTCAGTACCACCTGCGATAGCGGGTGGGTTAATGCAGGAGCCAAGTGTGGCAAGCAAACAGCAAGGCCCACCCGCTACCGCAGGTGGTTCTGACAGGACTGCTGAGGCACAGGAACCGCAGACGCCACCCGCCACTCCAGGTCAGACACCGGAGCGGCCCGGCCGGCCCGACCAAACAGCCGAGCCAAAACCTTATGACAAGGTGATCACCAAGGAAGCCAAGTCCGACGAAGGCATCTTCACTGTTCACACGCTCAAGGAAAAAACTTATTACGAGATTCCCAAAAAGGAACTCGGGAAAGAGTTTCTCTGGGTCAGTCAGATCGCCAAGACGACTCTGGGCGCCGGTTATGGTGGGCAGGCAGCCGGCAATCGCGTGGTCAAGTGGGAACGAAAGAACAACCGCGTACTGCTGCGCAATGTCTCGTACGAGGTAGTGGCCGATCCGGCGCTCCCGGTCTCGCGCGCGGTGCAGGCGGCGAACAATGACACGATCATCATGGCTTTCAACGTCGAGGCATTCGGCAAAGACGATTCGTGCGTTATCGATGTTGGCAAACTGTTTACCACTGAAGTGACAGAGTTCAGCGCGCGCACCAGACTCCGCGCCCGCGGCTTTGATCCCACTCGTTCGTTTATAGAAAAGGTCAAATCTTTTCCGACGAACATAGAAGTCGAAGTGTCGCAAACGTACACCTCGCCGCCAGACTTAACTCCGACAACCGGTGGAGGTGGGCCACAACCCCCGCCGAACCCTTTCGCCCAAGGGATGCGGGCCGGAACAAACGCGACCGTCGTGATGCACTACAGCATGGTCCAACTTCCGGAAAAGCCCATGATGCCCCGTCTGTTCGACGAACGGGTGGGCTATTTCACCATCCAGCAAACGGATTATGGCGTCGACGAGCAACGCGCTCCCAAGCGCGTTTACATCACCCGCTGGCGTCTGGAAAAGAAAGATCCGAGCGCTGAACTCTCCGAGCCCGTTAAGCCGATCGTCTTCTACGTCGATCCGGCCACTCCTACCAAATGGGCAAAGTGGATCAAGAAAGGCATCGAAGACTGGCAGCCGGCTTTCGAAATGGCCGGTTTCAAAAACGCGATCATCGCCAAAGAAGCTCCTTCGAAAGCGGAAGACTCTTATTGGGACTGCGAGGATGCCAGGTACTCCTGCATTCGCTATCTGCCATCTACTATCGAGAACGCGTCAGGTCCGCACGTTTCAGATCCGCGCACGGGAGAAATTCTCGAGTCCGACATCCAGTACTATCACAATGTAATGAACCTGCAGCGCGACTGGTATTTCCTCCAGGTTGGCCCGTTGGATCCGCGTGCCAGGAAACTTCCCTTGCCCGACGACCTGATGGGTCGCCTGGTCGAATACGTTATCGCGCACGAAGTCGGCCACACGCTCGGCTTCCAGCACAACATGAAAGCCAGCGCCGAGTATCCGGCTGAAAAGGTCCGCGATCGCGAGTGGCTGCGGACGATGGGTCACACGCCTACCTTGATGGATTACTCGCGCTTCAATTACGTCGCCCAGCCGGAAGACAACATTCCGGTGGAGTTGCTGATTCCGGGCGTGGGCCCTTACGACAAGTGGGCGACGATGTGGGGCTACAAACCTATTCCCGGCGCCAGAACTCCCGACGAGGAAAAGAAAACTCTCGACGAGTGGGCCCGCGAACAGGACACCAAGCCCTGGCTTCGCTTCTCGACCGCTGATTCGCGCGGATCAGATCCGGGAGAAAACACGGAGGCGGTTGGCGACGCCGACGCTGTCGCCTCGACGGCCCTGGGAATCAAGAACCTCCAGCGCGTAGCCGACATGTTGTTGCCTGCCACGTCACACAAGGGCGAGCCTTACGATGACCTCGAGGAGCTTTACGGACGCATGCTGGGCCAGTGGGCCACGGAGCTGAATCACGTCACCGGAATTGTTGGCGGATTTGACTCGCAGCAAAAACATGCCGGACAGGACGGCGTCCGATTTACCATGGTGCCGCGCGCGCGACAGGCAGCCGCGGTGCGGTTCCTCAACGACAACGCGTTTGCCACGCCGGCCTGGGCAATCAAGCCGGACCTGCTGAGGCGCATTGAACCAACCGGCATGCTGGATCGAGTGAAAGCTGCGCAGCTACGGGTCTTGAGTTCCCTGCTGAGCAATACTCGCGTTTCGCGCCTGGTGGAACAGGAAGCGATCGATGGCCCGGCGGCATATCGACCGGCGGACTTTCTTATCGATGTCCGCAAAGGTATCTGGCGTGAAATCGAAGCCGGTCCGGTTCACATCGATCCTTACCGGCGCAATCTTCAGCGCGCGTACATCGATCTGCTTTCGGAGAAGCTGAACGGCAGAACGCCGGTGACGGACGACTACCGTGGATTAATTCGCGCCGAGCTGCGCGACTTAAGCGCATCGATCGCATTGGCCGCTACGCGGGCAACCGACAGAGCGACGCGGGCGCACCTGGCGGACGCGAGGGATCAGATCGCGAAAGCGTTGGATCCCAAATTCGCGCCGCCCGCGCCCACCGTGCTGACCGGCTTCCCGTTCGGATTTGACGGAGGAATTGATGCGCGCTTTCCGGAGAACTTTAGTTTTCTGGATTGCTGGCCTGATTACGCGGTCAGAACACCGCGGTAGCTAAATAGGCCACAGATTCACGCGGATAGACGCAGATCAGAACGATTTGTCAGAACCGAGGGGAGCGACCGGGTAAATGCCACTAACGCTGCCATGATTGAGGCTTGGTCGCTGTCACACGCACTGCTGATAATATGGATAGGGAAAAACGTCGTGCCGCAGCAGATCCGTCTCATCCGTGTTCATCTGTGGCCAATTCGATCCGTCCGGAGTTTTCCTGGGGTGCTGTGGCTGACGGGCCTGATATTGTCCGCGTGGCTTACCGCTCAGGGTGCGCGCCTGCCGCTCAAGATCTACACCGTCGCTGACGGTCTCCCAAATAACGTCATCAACAAGGTCGTGCGCGACTCCCGCGGCTTCCTCTGGTTCTGCACCGCCGAGGGGTTGTCGCGTTTTGACGGTTACACCTTTACCAACTACGGGGTGGACCAGGGCCTGCCACATCCCATTGTCACTGACTTCCTCGAGACGCGTAACGGCGAATTATGGATCGCGACGAACGGTGGTCTCGTGCTCTTCAATCCGCGGGGCGAACCCACGGCGCATGTTGTTTTTGCGAGCGAGCAGACCGCAACACCTTCTATGTTCACGGTAGTAGTCCCCGAGAATGAAGATCGCCGGGCCCGAGCAGTCAACGTGCTGACCGAAGACCACGAGGGTACGATCTGGTGCGGAACCTGGACTACCCTCTACCGGCTGGAGCGGAGTGCCGGTCATTTCAAGCTCTTACCCGCAGACCTTGCGACCAGGCGCGATCCTTCGAAGGAAGTTTTTGTTACCGACCTGCTCGAAGACCGCCGCGGTTCTTTGTGGGTCGCGGCCTTCAGCGGGCTCTATCGCCGCCGGCCCGACGGTAGCATTCGGCACTACACCACCCGCGACGGATTGCCGAACGACATTATCCATGACCTGCTGGAAGATCATCAGGGTCGGCTCTGGGCCGGCACAAGACTCGGCGGTTTCTTCCGTTTCGCGATCAATGACAGTGACGACTCAGTGTCAATCGCCGATGCCTACAGTCGAAAGAACGGCCTGCCGACTGACTGGGTCTTTCAGCTTTTTGAAACCTCCGACCACAGATTCTGGGTGGCGACCAACACCGGGCTGGTTGAGTTTTTCCCTGACGCCAACGGGCAGGACCAAAAGTTTCGCGCCTATACACCCAAAAACGGTTTGACCTTTCACGAGATCACTGCTCTCGAGGAAGACACCGGCGGCAACCTTTGGCTCGGTACGAACACTGCCGGAGCCATGAAGCTGGTGCACGGCGGCTTTCTGACTTATGACGAGTTGGACGGAGTGGTGACAGTCAACGCAATTTTTGCGGATCACCAAGGCGGTGTTTGTTTCAGGGCCTATGTTCTGGGCGACACGCTCTCGCCCAACTTCGCCGGAGCAGAGCGAGGCCTTCTGAATAAGAGCGAGTCTGCCGCACGTCAGCAACTGGGCCGCTTTGACGGTCATAGCTTCAAGTGGTTTATGCCCGACGGCTTGAATAAGACCGGCTGGGTCTTTGAGGAAGTTACCCGACAGGCACGAGACGGCGAGTGGTGGGTCGGAACCGGGTCAGGGCTTTACCGTTTTCCTGCTAAGGAGAATTTCACGGAGATTGAGTCCACGCGACCGCTGGCTGTCTACACGACCAGGGACGGCCTGGCGGCTCTTCAGGTGTACCGGCTGTTCGAAGATTCAACCGGGGCTATCTGGGTATCGACCATTGGTTCGCCGAATGGGCTGGCGCGGTGGACGCGTCCGAGCGAAAGGATCCAGGACCTGGGCAGCAGTCCCGGCTTACCCTCACCAAAGGATGATCTGGCCCGGTCGTTCGGCGAAGACCGCTCGGGAAATATCTGGATCGGATTTGGTGGTGGCCTGGCGCGTTACCGGCAGGGTAGTTTCGCGTACTTCACCACGAATGAGGGATTGCCGCCCGGTGCGATTGGTCAGGTCTATTTAGATCACGCGGGCCGGCTCTGGTTTACTTCCTCTCGCAGCGGCTTAGTTCGTGTTGACGACCCTGCGGCCGAGCGGCCGGTCTTCAAGAGCTACACGACCGCGCAGGGACTCTCCAGTAACGGCGCCGGAGTCATCATCGAAGATCTGCAAGGTCGACTCTACGTGTCGACCGGCCGCGGAATTGACCAGTTCGATCCTGACACGGGCCGGGTGAAACACTTTACAACTGCCGATGGCTTAGCGACCGGCTCAATTGACGCCGCCTTCCGCGATCGTAACGGAGCTTTCTGGTTCGGGACCACCAAAGGCATGTCGCGGTTCGAGCCCCCAGCCGATGGATCCGGAACGTCGCCGCCGATTCTAATCAACGGCTTACGTGTTGCCGGTTCTACCCAGCACGTTTCGGCCCTCGGTGAGAAAGAGATATCGCTACCTGATTTTCCCGCAGACCGAAATCAATTGCAGATCGACTTCGTCGGCTTGAGCTTCGCGCCCGGCGACTTGCTGCATTACCAGTACAAACTCGAAGGAACCAATGCAGACTGGAGTGCGCCAACTGAGCAGCGGACCGTCAACTATGCGAACCTGGCGCCCGGCCGTTATCGTTTCCTGGTGCGCGCAGTGACATCGGACGACATCGTGAGTGCCGCGCCGGCAGTTGTTACGTTCACTATCCTGCCGCACATCTGGCAACGATGGTGGTTCCTTTCCTTAATCGCCGTGCTCCTGGCCGCTGCCGCATATGCCGCGTATCGCTATCGCCTGCGCAGGGTGATCGAGCTTGAGCGTGTGCGGACGCGCATCGCTTCGGATCTACACGACGACATTGGATCGAATCTCTCCCTGATTGCCGGGTTGAGCGAAGTGCTGGGCCAATCGGCGCAGCGCGACAATCCGAAAATGGCGGAGCGACTTTCCGTAATGGCTGACGTCTCCCGTCGATCAGTCGAGGCGATGAGCGACATTGTTTGGGTGGTGAACCCCAGCAGAGATAACGTCCTCGATTTGGCGCATAGAATGCGGCGATTTGCCAGTGACAGTTTCGCTTCACGCGACATCCAGTTTCACTTCGACGCGCCTAAACCGGATCAGAACGTTAGAATCAACGCCGAAGTGCGGCGCGAGGTCTTTCTTGTGTTTAAGGAAGGTGTCAACAACGTGGCGCGACATTCAGGATGCAAGTCGGCTGAAGCCACGTTGAAGATTGAGCGCGGTACGATCATCCTGAAGATCAGCGACGACGGACATGGATTCGACGAAGCGGGCACGGATCATGGCCAGGGATTAGACAGCATGCGCCGCCGCGCTGAGAAACTTGGAGGCCGGCTCGAGGTAATCTCGGAGTCGAACGCGGGTACGACAGTGATCTTGAAAGCTCCACTGGGCCGTCACGGTTAAGGCACTATGAGAATTCACAGTGACTCGCGGGGCGGTTCAGTCGTAAGCTGGGGCGCTCTCAGAATTAAATCATGACAGGCGGGAATGCCTGTCCTACTAGTTGACAGTGGGATGATGTCGAGGGAAAGCCAATCTCCAGCCGTCGCTTCGCCAGCCGCGCGGCCCCGTCCGGTTGGCGTCGCAATTATTGAAGATCACCGCGAATTCCGCGACTACCTTACCGCTTTGATCAGCGGCACCGAGGGCTTCCAATGCACCGGCAGCTTTCGTTCGGTGGAAGAAGCTTTGCCCCGGATAAGCGCCCACGTCCCCGACGTGATCCTTTTAGACATCGGCTTGCCGGGCATGAGCGGCATCGAGGGCATACGCTTATTTAAGGAGCGCTATCCCGAGATGCTGTTGTTGACGCTGACCATCCACGATGATGACGAACGCATTTTCGATGCGTTGTGCGCCGGCGCCTCAGGTTATCTTTTGAAAAAGACACAGCCGGCTGAGTTGGTTGAAAGTGTGAAGGAGGCAGCGCAGGGTGGCGCGCCGATGTCGCCGGAAGTGGCCCGCCGTGTCATCCGATTATTTCGCGAGGTGCGCCCGCCGAACCGCGCAGACTACAACCTCACCCCGCACGAGATTCGTATCCTGAAGCTGCTGGTCGAAGGGCATAACTACAAAACCGCGGCGACGAAGTTAGGCGTCGCACCCACCACTATCAATTTCCATCTGCAGAATATCTACCAGAAACTGCAAGTGCACTCCAAGACCGAAGCGGTAGCCAAGGCGCTCCGCAACCGGCTGATCTGAGCTCCTCATCTTTGGAGTGCCGTGGCAAGCGTAGCGCGACACCGCTTTGGTTGTCCGACAACTTTTCAGTTTGGCGTTCTGCAATCTCACTCTCCCGTTGGGGGAGGGTCGGGGTGGGGGCCTGTACGCGTAAAGCCCTCTCAAAGCGCCGTCGCGGCTTCGCTCTGGCGGCGTACTCCATATGCCGCTGATCCTTTTCACGCCACTGTGAAAGTTCACGGTGACTGCTGCTTCTGACTCATTCAAAGTATCGCCTCGGTCAAATTACTGACTGGACACAAAGTTTTTGAGGAGGATGATCATGACAGCGAATCAATTCAATGCCGCGCCCGCGCCGCCGGCCCAGGCATTCAGAGACAAGTTCCGCAACAGAACAAGAAGCACTCAGCGGCAGCATGGCTTCACACTAGTCGAGCTGGTTGTGGTAATCGCGATTATCGCCGTGCTCACCGGACTGCTTCTGCCGGCAATCCAAAAAGTTCGCGAAGCCGCAAACGAACGGCAGGCAACATTGAAGTTGCGACAAATTGCCTCCGCGCAAAAAGCCTTTTTCAGAGGTCACGGCGCTTATGCCGTCTCCTTCGACCAGCTTGGTCTGGCTGGAGAGCTTACTTGCAGCAATGCTGATTGCTCTTCAGCCCAGAATCAGGGCTATATCTACCAACTCATCCTTAGCCCGTCGGGTGGAGTCTGGAAAGCAATTGGCACACCTGCGGCTGTCGGCAAGACAGGTTCAGCGAAGTTCACCATCGACCAGACTGAAACAATCGCGTCAGCTCCGATACCCGAAGCAGAAGCTGCACAAAAGCAGATGTTCGACAACATCAACGCGCAAGCTGTCCCAACCCTGTTCAGGTTAGTGCTGCAACGACCATCCGACTTCCAAACAATTCCGCCGGCCTTAGAGAATCGGGCGACTTCAATTCGGGCTTTCAATCAACTGGATCTAAACGGCGATGGCAAGGTCACATTCACTGAGATTCTGAATTACAACGGGATCGGCTCGGACATTATTGGTGGCTACCTGGCTTTTCTGGGCCGCGAGATGGAGCTGGGCGCGGGCGGCGAAGATGTAAATACGCTACCAGGCGTCAGTTTGGAGATGCTTTCGCTCCAGGGAAATCTGACTGGGAATTTGTTCTCGCCTCGTGGCAATAACACGTACTTGCAAGCCGACATCGGCGGTTTATCTGACCTGAACTCTGGTTCTCCTATCTCCGGCGGGACATTGACCAATACAGTCCCCGCCGTGCAACTTGCCGGCTTCGGCGATGGCAGCGTGCGCTTTGTCCAGGGAAACGAGGACGGCGGCGTCTTCCGGCGCGCGTCCTTTTTTTCGCAACTGAGTCCACCGGATGCGGAAACTACAAACGCCTGGGGCGGAGTCTGGACCTTAACTGATCAAGAGGGCAATGGCGTGAATGGCATCTTGATCGGACTCTTGTCCCCGCCAGGAAGCCAACGGAGTCTGCGCGCGTTCGTGGTGGCAACACATGCCGTTGGTGACTGGAACGGAATCAACGGCAACGGCGACGCGACCATCAACTGGGGCGACCAGACTCTTCAGGGTAACTTCCACGCGGACTTCCAACTCGTGCCCGCGGTTCAGCGCCGCGGCAAACAGTAACGTTGAAATACTACGGAGCAGCGGTTCC